>JAJZPZ010000010.1 GCA_021847795.1 Nitrospirota bacterium | reverse complement strand
CTCCGACGAGGAGGTCGATATGTTCAGCGGTGACCGAGTCGCCGCTGCAGAGGAGGACGGCCCTCCTGATCACGTTTTTCAGTTCCCTCACATTGCCGGGCCAGGGATACTGCCGCAGGAGGCTGACCGCATCGTCCGAGACCTCTTCCATCTGCTTGTTGAGTTCCGCTGCAGCTTCCCGGAAGAACTTCTGCGCAAGAAACGGAATATCATCAACCCTCTCCCGCAAAGGGGGCAGGTCAATGATGAACTCCCCCAGGCGGAAGAACAGGTCTTCTCTGAACTTCTTCTCCCGCACTGCCTGCCTGATGTCCGTATTGGTTGCAGCTATGATCCTGACGTCTATCTCTGCGGACCGGGTGCTGCCCAGGGGACAGATATTCCGCTCCTCCACCACCCGCAGCAGTTTGCTCTGTACGTAGGGGGACATGTTTTCAAGTTCGTCGATCAGGATGGTACCCCCGCCGGTTATCTCGAAGTAACCTTTCCGCTTTTTTTCCGCCCCGGTGAAGGCCCCCCGCTCATGCCCGAAGAGTTCGCTTTCCACAAGGGTCTCCGGTATAGCCCCCATGTCCACGATGGTAAAGGGGCCGTTTGCCCTTTTGCTCAGGTTATGGATCATCCTGGCTATGGTCGACTTCCCTGTCCCCGTCTCCCCCTGGATGATTACGGAGAAGTCGCTCCAGGCCACCTGGTGTATTTGCTCGATAATGCCCTTGATCACCCGGCCTTTTCCCAGATGCCACTCAAGGGAGGTCTCAACAGCGGTGTTGAGCCTCTTTACCGCGCGCTCCAGTTCCAGCTTCTCTGCCGCCCTCTTCAGGGTGAGGATGAGCCTGTCGAAATCCGGGGGCTTCAGGATGAAGTCATAGGCCCCCAGCTTGATCGCCTCCACCGCGGTCTGTATGTCTCCAAAGGCAGTCACAATGATGATGGGGATGTCGGGGGCTATCTTCCTGAGTTCCTGCATGGTTTCGATGCCGTCCATGCCCGGCATCTTGAGGTCAAGGAGGACTGCTGCGGGCCGCTCCTTCCTGAGCACTTCGATTGCCTGCCTGCCGTTGGATGCTTCCAGGGGGAAAAAGCCGTTGCTGTCCATGATCTCGCTCATGGTGAAGCGGATCATGTCGTCATCGTCAACAATTAATACCTTGTCCATAGCCCTACCATTTTACCGTATTGATCAGCGAAAATTATACTGATTTTTGCCTGCTCTGCTGCCGCGTAAATACCGGATTCATTGGTTTCGTCGTATTATTCGCTATGCTTGAATTACATCCCTGGAGGGATTACAGCAAGCGAGGTGGGCGGATGCTCTTTATACTTCGGCCTTAACTCAGCCTTCATCCTTTGAATTATTTTATCCCGAGAGAGAAATCCCGGCCGCGGGCAAAGCTGTTCGGGTTTTGCGCCTTGCCTCCGTATTGCCTTATTAATTCCGGCACTTTGCCGTTTAAATAGGTCTCAAGCTCTTTGACCGTTATTCTTCCATCCGGGCAGGACCCGTTGTCCGCCTCGCCGGCGAGTCCCCTGATCAGGGCGTAGGTGAATACGCCGTGCCCCAGTTGCCTGAACTCTGTGGCCGACTGCGTCGCCCCGGATGCTGCAAGCACCGTAATCCCCGTATTCCCTTCAAGCTTGCTGATGGTCTTCCCGCCGGGCCCCTCATGGACTGCAAAGCTCTCCAGCGCTCCGCCTGCATGGCATGTGTCAAGCACCACAAGCTGCTTCTGCGCCTTTATTTTCATAATGGAATCCCTGAGCATCTCCGCAGAGAATCCCCTGCGTTCCAGCAGCTCGTCGTCCCCGTATAATTTTGTCACATCCGTAAGCGCCATGTAGAACTCCGGCTTCCTGAAGAGGCCCCCCTTGCTCATGACCCCATGTCCCGCATAATAGAACACGAATACGTCCTGGGGCCGCGCCTCTGCTATGATTTTACGAAAAGTGCTTTCCACGTTTTCGCGGGTGGCCTGGGTGTCGTAAACCGTCTGCTTCACGATACGGCTGAAAATCTTTTTGCCATGCTCTTCCACTGCCTGCACAAAGGCTTCTGCATCGGGTCTGCCGTATTTGAGCGTGTACCTGGGGTTTTTGTACTCGTTTATTCCGACAGCCAGGATGTAAAGGCAGGATTCGTTCGCTATTTTGCCGTCGGATATGCCTGCAATAGCATCCACCTTTTTGTCTGCCCGGCCCAGGGGCTTGCCTGAATCAGGGGGGGTATTTCCCGCCCCGGAGTAGGCTTTGATGACAGCGGCCTTTCCGTTTTGTATCACGGCGGCCTCGGGTTTTTGCGCAAAGGTTGCGGTGCTCATCGAGAGAATTGCCGAAAGGGCAACAAAGGTTGATGCAAGCCTGCCGGAAACCGGCGGGATATTCCGATTATGCAGCCCTGACCGGATGCTCTTCCGCCCCTGCCGCAGGAAATTCCAGATACTCCCCGACTGTTTAAACATACTGTGTTCCTCCGGTTAATCGTTTCAGTGTCCTGACCCGACAACAAAAAAGCCCGCTCCCCGGAAGGGAAGCAGGCTCTTAAACGGAGGTGTATGCAACGTCTGCACTGCTCTTCGGCAACCCGGCTGTCCTTATATAAAGGACCCGTGGCTTTGTGCCCCCTGGTCACCCAGAGTTTACCCTTTCGGAAACATGAAAGCTTTTCTGCTGTCAAAGATCCTGCAATTACGCGTAGACGGAGAAAAGGGACAATGAATGCGCCTGATGCCTGAAGTGAAAGACCGGTTGAATCCGAGGCTCAATAAAAAGGGAGTGTGCTGCCTGAACCGCCATACTTCTTCTTACATCTACGTATAATTGAGCTTATTATAAGTATTCCCGTTTATTTTTTTCAAATGCGGTTTCCTGCCTTTGTTCAGGCATGTAAGTGCCTGCTGACCGGCAGCCGGCATGCAAGCCACCTTGCGAGGCGCCGGCTCGCTCCGATTATCCCTATCTGCGCTTGAGCTGCCGAAGCCGTTCGAAGGCCTTCCCCTCAGTGTCTCTTATCAGCCATCCTCTGATCACTACGGAAAGGGAAAGGGGTTAAAAGGTGAAGAAAGACTGAAACAGGTGTTGTCTTCAGACGTATATCGAAGGAGGGCAGGGTAGGTGAGCGGCTAAGCGGAGTTCCGGCAGCGGGACTCATGTATAATAAATGGATGATCCTGAAGCTTACGCGCAACAATCATATCGAAGCGATAAACAGTGCGATATCCGTTCTCAAAGGCGGAGGGATCGTTGCATACCCGACGGAGACTTTCTACGGGCTTGGGGCCGGGTACGACAACGGCGCTGCCGTTGATAAACTGTACCGCCTGAAGCAGCGGCCGAAGGGAAAAGCCATGCCCCTTATTATAGGCAGTATGGATCAGCTGGACCTGCTGACCGACGCGGTCAGCGAATCCGCCCGGGAACTCATGCAGAGATATTGGCCGGGGCCGCTGACCCTGATTTTTGCGGCACGGCCCGGACTTCCCGCGTACATAGTCTCGGAAAGCAGGGTGGCGGTAAGGATTCCCGGAGAGTCGTTCGCCCTCGAGCTGGCCGTGGCATCGGGGTTTCCCATAACTGCCACCAGCGCCAACATATCCGGCATGCCCCCTGCCGGCGACGCGCCGGCGGTCCTGAATTATTTCGACGGTCGCCTCGACCTGATTATCGACGGAGGCGGAACAGATGCGTCAGCGCCTTCAACCATTGTTGATGTTACGGGAACTCAGCCGGTACTGCTGAGGAAGGGCGCAGTAGATATTCTCCTGCCGTAAAGCGCGCACGCCGCGGAGAGCACGATCTCCAATCAGGAACAGATAATCCATTTTGTTGAACGAACGTTCATTTAAAGTGAATGTTCTCTAAAAGAGAACTATCGTATCAAAATGTAATTTTTTTGTTGACAAATGGAATTCAAACGTTTATATTTAAATTCAGATGAGGAGAACGAATGCTTAGAAGCTTATTTTCATCGTCGATACGGGCAGATGTCCTGGCCCTGCTGCTCAACAGCCCGGAAGAAAGATTTTACGTCCGGGAAATAGCAAAACTCCTGCGGAAAAACCCATCCGGAGTCAAAAGAGAACTCGATAAACTGGAAGAGATGGGAATAGTAACCAGCGAGAAAGTCGCAAACCTGAAATACTTTCAGGCCAACAAGAACTCACCCCTGTTTTTCGAATTGAAAGACCTCATTGCTAAATCACTCGGCTTGCCCGGCGCCTTGAAGAGCCTTTTAAAAGCCAACGGGATAAAAACCGCATTCATTTACGGCGCCTATGCCGAGGGTGAAGATCCTTCAATAGTCGATTTATTTGTAATAGGCCCGTCTACTCCTGCACTCCTGATCGGATTGCAGAATATCGAGAAGAAGTTCGGGAAAAAAATAAATTGTACGGTAATTGAAGAATCCGAATATAAACTGAAGAAGAATAAGGATTTCAGTTTGAAACGCATCCTTTCAGAGAAGAGAATCGCTCTGTTGGGAAGAGGATAATAAAGCTTTCCCGCACAATTGCATTATTTCATCTTAGCGGGACGAAAGGGGGTGAACATACTATGGCAACAAAAAAGGCTCCTGCAAAAAAGGCAGCTTCAAAGTCAACAGCCAAGAAGACAAAGAAGAAATAAGTACAGAATGTGACGGTAGTCGGAAAATTAGGGAATACCCAGAAATTTTTTTTTAAGCAGGAAGTACAAAAGCTTGGGTATTCCCTCTTTTTTTTAGCTGTAGTTTAGCGCCCGGTGGTTTAAATGGTCGACTTCTGAAGGGAAATTGTAGCAATCTGCCGACTGGACCAGCTTTTTCAGGAATTTTACATTTGCAGTATGCCCGGCCTTTTCAAGCATGACGTGCCCTTGTATCGGGAAACCGATCAGGGACAGGTCGCCGACTGTGTCCATTATTTTGTGCCTGACGAATTCGTCGTTGTATCTGAGCCCGGAGGCGTTTAAAATCCCGTCATCACCGACTACCACGGCATTGTCCAGGGACCCGCCCTTTGCCAGCCCGTTTGCCTGGAGCATCTCCACGTCACGGAGGAAGCCGAAGGTCCTTGCAGGTGCGATCTCCTTTACAAAGTTTTCTTCCGTGATGTCCATGGTGAGTTCCTGGTGTCCCAGAAGGTGGTGGTTAAAACTGATATAATAGGATATGCGCATCCCGTCGTAGGGAAGGGCGACAATCCTCGAATGGTTGTCCTCATAGATAACGGGCTTCGTGATTTTTATGAAGGAGATCTTCTTCCCCTGCTTTGCTATTCCCGCATCAAGGATGATCGCTACGAGATCGGCGGAACTCCCGTCCAGGATCGGTATCTCAGGGCCATCGACTTCGATAAGCATATTATCAATGCCCAAGCCTGCGGCAGCGGCAAGAAGGTGTTCCACGGTCCTGATTTTAACGCCCTCAAAGCCGATCGTTGTTGCGAAAGCGGTATCAATGACCGAGCTTATATTGGCCTTGATAATAGCGCCCTTGTCTATGCGGTAAAAGATTATGCCTGTGTCCCTGGGGGCAGGTTTCAGCTTTACCGCAGCGTGCTTGCCGGTATGCAGGCCTATGCCGCGGAACGATGTTTCTTTCTTGATAGTGCGCTGTAATCTCATCAGGTATAAAAGAAAGCAAATTGTGTGCCATGAGAAAAAATCATGGAAAACAATGCCGGTAAAAAGCTGAAGTGTTGATTAATTTCGATGCTGTGTATTATTTGCCACACGCACATCACCTGTAAATTCTAATTACCAAATCCTAAGCTCTAAATTCTAAATCCTAAACAAATTCAAAATTCAAATGACCGAAATTCAAAACAGTTTTGGAATTGGGATTTCGACATTGTTTAGGGTTTCGTGCTTCGGATTTAGGATTTCCCGTCAGGGTGCTACTTCTCCTCCGACAACCATTTCCGGTATCCTAAGTGTCGGCATGGCATCGGAAACAGGCACCCCTTGCCCGTCTTTCCCGCAGGTGCCGATCGAAAAGCCGAGGTCGGACGCTACCATGTCTATCGATCTCAGGACCTCGGGACCGTTCCCGATTAGGGTAGCTCCTCTTACAAGTTCCCCGATGCTTCCGCTTTCTATAATATAACCTTCCTGGACCTCGAAAACAAAATCACCTGTAACGGTATTTACCTGTCCGCCGCCCATTTTCTTCACCAGGAGACCTCCGGAAACAGACTTTATGACCTCGTCGGGACGCATTGTGCCGGGGGCTATGATCGTGTTTGTCATGCGGGGGATAGGCTTATGCTCGTAGGACTCTCTCCTGCCGTTCCCGGTTGATGCTGTCCTGTCCGCCATTGCGGTAAATTTATCGTACATGTATCCTACGAGGATCCCGTCCTTTACCAGGACGTTTTTCTTTGACGGAGTGCCTTCATCATCAAAGCCGAAGGACCCCCGTTTGTTGGGGATGGTTGCATCATCCAATACGGTGATTATGGAGGACGCGACCTGGTCGCCGGTCTTCCTGGAGTAGACGGAAAGCCCGTTTTGCGCCAGGTCGGCTTCGAGCCCGTGCCCGATGGCCTCATGGATCATCGTGCCGCCGGCTTCCGACGAGATGATGACCGGCATCCTGCCTCCCGGCGCTCTTTTTGCCCTGAGCATCATGATGGCCCTGGTTGCGGCTTTTGTTGCTATCCCGCTTATGGGGTTGTCATCGAACAGTTCAAAGCCTATCAGTCCCCCGGCAGCCTCGTAGCCTGTCTGGATAGCGCCGTTGCCGGAGGCTATCACCCTGACCATGCCGGTGGTGTACATCCTTTCGTCCTCAGCCGTATAGCCGTCGGAGGCAAAGGTCTTTATCTTCTGCACGGAGTCGCTGTATGCAACACTCACCTGCGTGATCCTGCCGTCAAAGGCCCTTGCAACCTCATTCCCCTTCCGCACAAGGCTTATCTTTGCGGACATGGGAACGGTTGCAGAAGGTTTTCTGATGAGGAACGTTGCTCCCGGAGCGCTCTTTTTCATATTAAGGACGATTTCTTTTTTATGCCCTGCCTGGTTCTTTTCCGAAGCCGCCTTGCTGATGGTGCGGGCCATATCCAAAAGACCGCCTTCCGAGAAATCATTGCTGTACGCGTATGCTGTCCTGCCGCCGAAAATCAGCCGTATCCCGACGCCGGAACCGGACCCTGCAATTACTTTCTCTATCTTGTCATCCTCCATCTGAACGGCGGTGGATATCCTATGCTCGATGAATATATCCGCGTACTCCCCGCCGTTCGAGAGGGCTTTTTTAATGACCTTTATTAATGTTTCCTCATCTATCATCCCTGTTCCTCCATGAATTTCCGCGTAGTTTCAGGGCAAGGGCATTGGAACCGGAAAGACGTGATTGCTTCAGGATAGGGCCCTTCGCAATGACACCACACAAACACTCGCCCTGGTGTGTCTCTGTTCGATTATAGCATTACAGTAAAATTATGTATAATATGAAGATTGCCGGGTGTCCCGGGTATAAAGTTGCACTTTCGTTTGTTTTTTAGTATCTTATTAATGAACCGTATTTTTTTCTTTTCAGGCACACAAGGCACAATAAGACACGCCGGAGTGGCGGAATTGGCAGACGCAAGGGACTTAAAATCCCTCGGAACCTCGTTCTGTACGAGTTCGAGTCTCGTCTCCGGCACCAACAACAATCAAACAGAGAAGTTAGAAGCGAAGACAAGCAGGAAGTGAAAAGTGAGGGATGGGAAGTAATGATTAAAAATTATTCCCTGACCGCTCACTTCCAACTTCTTACTTCTCACTTGAAAATGAGGTGACACGACAATGAGGAGGCACATCAAGAAGGCAATATTCCCGGCAGCTGGTCTCGGCACCCGGTTTCTTCCGGCAACGAAAGCTTCTCCCAAAGAGATGATGCCGATAGTGGATAAGCCGCTGATACAGTACGCTGTTGAAGAAGCGATCTCCTGTGGGATAGAAGAGTTTGTCATTATTACGGGAAAGCACAAGAGGGCCATTGAAGACCACTTCGACTCCGCGTATGAACTGGAGGAAAAACTCCGCACAACAGGCAAAAAAAAGCTTCTTGAGGAGATCAACAAACTGAGCCATATCAACTTTGCCTATATCCGCCAGCGGGTTGCCCTGGGCCTCGGCCATGCGATCCTTTGCGCCCAGCCCTTTGTGCAGGAGGAGCCTTTTGCCGTGCTCCTCAGTGATGACGTGATAGATCCCGATTACTTCCTGCTGCAGGAGATGATCAAGGTTTACGATGAACTGAAATGCCCGGTAATAGCCCTGGAGGAGGTCCCCAGGGCGGAGGTGTCCCGCTATGGCGTTATTGACGGCGTTCAGGACGGTGATGTTTACCGGATAAAAAGCCTTGTCGAAAAACCGAAGCCTGAAGATTCTCCCTCTAATTTAGCTATAATAGGAAGATATATCCTTACGCCCGATATCTTCGACATCCTGGGCAAACAGAAGCCCGGGGCAGGGGGGGAAATTCAGCTTACGGATGCGTTGAAGGATTTATTGAACAGGAGGGTGATTTACGGTTATCTTGCCAAAGGGAAAAGGTACGATGCAGGGGACAAACTGGGGTACCTGAAGGCCACGGTGGACCTTGCGCTGAAAAACAGGGAGTTGTCCGTAGATTTTAAAAATTATCTTCTTGAAAAGATTAAAACATTGACATGAAAAGTGTTTTAAAAGGTTTGTTTTTTTACCAGGTTGAGCCATGCTCCTGGCCGTTAATAGACCTTTATGAGACGGACGAAAGTCTCGTATTCGAGGCTGACCTGCCGGGCATCGACCCTGAAAATGTTTCGGTAAAGGTCTATGAGGACCTGCTGATAATCGAAGGCATGAGGGCGGAAGCAAGCTGCGAAACGAAGCTGAAGTACCTGTGCATGGAAAGGGACACCAAGGGGTTCAGGCGTATGCTGAAGATCCCCGTGCCCGTGAACATCCCGGCGGGAGAGGCATCGTACGAGAACGGGGTTATGACGGTAAAGTTCCCGAAACTGAAGGGCAAAATAATAAAGATCAAAGTGGAGAGAAAATAGGGAGTGGAACATCGAACTATTGAGAATATATATTTTCCGGTATGTCGGCATCGCGGCTTGCGGGGCTTTTTCCCGTGCTGCTGCGGGAATATGGAGGAATTGAAATGAGCGAAGCAAACAAGGAAGCAACCAAAGACGAGAACACGAAAGATGAGAATAAGGATATAGAGATCCCGGGCGCCCTTCCTGTATTGCCGGTGAGGGACATTGTCATCTTCCCTTATATGATTCTTCCCCTGTTCGTGGGCAGGGACATATCGATAAAGGCAATAGACCACGCGCTGAACACGAACAGGATGGTCCTGCTGCTTGCGCAGAAGGACCTGAATGTCGAGACCCCCACGACGGACGACCTGTACCGGATGGGTACGGTCTGCATGATCATGAGGATGCTGAAGCTCCCGGACGGGAGGGTCAAAATCCTTGTGCAGGGACTGAGCAAGGCAAAGGTTGCGGATTTCTCCCAGCAGGAGCCTTTCTTCGTGGCCGGGATAGAAAAGGTAACCGAGGAAAAACCTGCTGAAGCGACCCTTGAGAACGAGGCCCTCATCAGGAATGTAAAGGAGCAGATCGATAAAGCCGTGTCGCTCGGGAAGACGATCCTGCCTGATGTGATGGTTGTCATCGAAAATATCGATGACCCCGGAAGGCTTGCGGACCTCATTACGGCAAACCTCGGCCTGAAAACGGAACAGGCCCAGGAAATTCTTGAGATGTCCGACCCCATCAAGCGCCTGAAGAGGATCGGCGAGATACTGACCAGGGAAGTCCAGCTGCTTACGATACAGCAGAAGATTCAGACCGAGGCAAGGGGAGAGATCGACAAGACCCAGCGTGAATATTTCCTGAGAGAGCAACTCAAAGCGATACAGAGGGAGCTGGGTGACATTGATGAGCGTGCAGAGGAAGCCAGGGAGTTCAAAAAGAAAATAGAGGAAGCAAAAATGCCGGAGAAGGTGCTTAAGGAGGCCGAGAAGCAGCTGAAGCGCCTTGAGAAGATGCATCCCGACAGCGCGGAAGCAGGTACGATAAGGACCTACCTTGAATGGCTCACCGAGGTCCCTTGGTCCAAAAGCACCAGGGACCGGCTTGATATCAGGAAGGCTGAGGATGTGCTGAACGAGGACCATTATGATCTCGAAAAGGTAAAGGAAAGGATTGTCGAATACCTCAGCGTGAGAAAGCTGAAGGAAAAGGCGAAAGGACCTATTTTGTGCTTCATCGGCCCTCCGGGCGTGGGCAAGACATCGCTCGGCAGGTCCATAGCCCGTGCGCTCGGAAGGGAATTTGTAAGAATGTCCCTGGGCGGCGTGCGTGACGAGGCGGAGATAAGGGGACACAGGAGAACATATGTGGGCGCCCTTCCCGGGAGAATCATCCAGGGCATAAAGCAGGCAGGCACCAACAACCCTGTGTTCATGCTTGACGAGATAGATAAGATCGGCATGGATTTCAGGGGAGACCCGTCCTCGGCTCTGCTCGAGGTCCTTGATCCCGAACAGAACAATTCTTTTGCGGACCACTATCTTGCAGTGCCTTTTGACCTGTCCAACGTGATGTTTATTACCACGGGGAATCTCGCTGATCCCATACCCGGGCCCCTGAGGGACAGGATGGAGATATTGTATCTTTCGGGCTACACGGAAGAGGAAAAGCTCCAGATAGCGAGGAAATACCTTGTCCCTAAGCAGCTTGAGGAGCACGGTATAACTACGAAAATGCTGGATATAAGCGACTCCGCCGTGGCCCGGATAATATCCCATTATACGAGAGAGGCAGGGGTCAGGAACCTCGAACGCGAGATAGCCAACCTGTGCAGGAAAGTCGCAAAGAAGGTTGCTGAAGGCGGAACAAAGAAGTTCAATGTTACTGCAGGCACCATTCACAAGTTTATCGGCATTCCGAAATTCCTTCCCGAAGAGGAAATGAAGAAGAACGAGGTCGGTGTCGCTACAGGGCTCGCATGGACCGAAGCCGGAGGCGACGTTATCTATATAGAAGCAACGGTCATGAAGGGAAAGGGAAGTCTCACTCTTACCGGACAGCTTGGAGATGTGATGAAGGAGTCGGCCCAGGCAGCGCTGAGCTATGTGAGGTCAAGGGCAGCGACCCTCGACATCAGCGATGAAACCTTTTCGCAGGTGGACCTGCATATCCATGTCCCGGCGGGAGCGATCCCGAAAGACGGCCCATCGGCAGGAATAACCATGGCAACCTCCATCGCATCAGCCCTTACCGGAAAGCCGGTGAGAAAGGATGTTGCCATGACCGGAGAAGTCACCCTCCGGGGCAGGGTGCTACCCATAGGCGGGCTTAAGGAAAAGACCCTTGCCGCAAAGAGGATGGGGATAAGGACGGTCATCATACCGCACAGGAACAAAAAGGACATGGATGATCTCCCGAAATATGTCAAAGAGGGAATGAACTTCATCCCGGTGGAGACCATGGACGATGTTCTGAAAAATGCCCTGGTTGCCAAAGAGCAGCCCCGCGCAGTCAAGGCAAAGGGCAATATGGGAAGGACAGCCCCCGGGGCAGCGAAGAACGGCAGCAACAGAAAAGGCGTAAAGGGTAAAAATGCAACTGCGCAAAATAGGAGAGCTGAAGCTCCTCGAAGAAATAAGAGCAAGGTTTAGCTCTGCCTCAGAGACTGGAAACAGCGGCATTATAATCGGTATCGGTGATGATGCTGCTGTTGTCGCACCCCGGAAAGAGCGGGTCCTTATCACCACGGACATGATGAACGAAGGGGTACATTTTGATCTGGGCTTTACATCTCCCGTTCAGCTCGGTTTCAAGCTGGTCTCGGTCAATGTGAGCGATATCATGGCCATGGGGGGCCGCCCCGAATACCTGTTCCTCAATATCGCTGTAAAGGACGATACAGATGAAGGTTTTTTCTGGGACCTCTACGAGGGCATTTCCTCTGCAGCGGACCTCTATAAGGTCAGCCTGCTTGGGGGAGACCTGTCTTCTGCGGTGCACGACATGGTCCTTTCTGCTACGGTGGTAGGAAGCGGCGGCAGGGTTGTTGCAAGGAGCGGGGCCGCGGCCGGAGATAAAATCTATGTTACCTCAACTGTCGGCGATTCGGCGTGCGGCCTTGAAATATTGAAGCGGCTCACGCCGGAATCGAGAGCCGCCGTGATGAGTAAAGGCAAAGAAAGAGGAGAGCAAGAGAGTTTGTCATTGACTGTCGGCTCATCGCTGGTTACTCTGGATTGGCGGATCGCGGAACCTTTGATCAGGAGACATCTCGTGCCGGTGGCGAGAGATTCGGGCGGGATTGCCCCGTATGCAACATCGATGATAGATGTGAGCGACGGCTTGTTCATGGACCTCTGCCGGATTTGCGACGCAAGCAATACAGGCGCGAGGATCTTCCTGGAAAACGTGCCGGTTTCTGAAGAGATGAGACATGCCGCAGGGGTTATGGGGCTCGATCCCCTGGACCTTGCAACATCGGGAGGCGAGGACTACGAACTTTTGTTCACCGTTAACGGCCGTGATGCGTCAAGCGTAATGGGTAATGAGTTAACGGATAAGGGACAGAGGGGACTGTCCCTGTTTACGGACGGAGCGAAGCGGAGTCGTAGAATAGGGACTGTCCCCGGTGGTTCAGACCCGTCACTATCTTTTAAAATTACCTGTATCGGTGAAATTACGGCAAAGGACCGGACTATTGTGGACAGGGCAGGCAGGGAGTCTGTCCTCAGGTCCGGGGGGTATCAGCATTTTGGTTCTCCGTGAGAAATTAAGGGAAGTTCTTGTCATAAAGGATTCTCCCCGAAGACTGGCAACCTCTTTCGCGATCGGCGTCTTTATCGGGATGTCCCCGATCCTGGGGCTGCATACGGCCCTGGGCCTTGCCGTGGCATGGCTCTTCAGGCTGAATAAGTTTGTGACCATGATAGGCGTATTTATCACCAACCCCTGGACGATAATTCCCATTTACACCTTTTCGACCTGGATCGGCGTGAAACTGTTAGGTCTCAACAGGATGGTTCCTCCCATAAACTGGGCTGAATTGAGCATCGCCTCATTCCTGAAGGATCTGAAACCCTTCTTGTGGCCTTTTGTTTTCGGGACCACCCTGGTCGGCCTTTTATCCGCCGTCATCGGATATGTAATAATCTATCACGCAGTTGTAAGGAACAGAAATGATTAAGATAAATATAACAACCCTCGGTTGCCCCAAAAATACAGCAGACTCCGGGCATCTGCACGAGGCCTTTATCTCAGAAGGTTTTACCAGCGTGGAGGATCCCGGCGATGCCGATATCCTCCTTGTGAATACCTGCGGCTTCATCAAAGATGCAAAAGAGGAATCGATAGAGGAGATCCTCGAACTCGCAAGGATAAAGACGCAAACTCCAAACCCCAAATCTCAAATCTCAAAGAAGCTGCTGGTCTTCGGATGCCTTGCCGCCCGGTACAGAGACGAACTTTTGAAAGAGATCCCGGAGATAGACGGCATCTGGGGAGTGGGAGCGGAGGCTGCAATTATTCAGTATTGCAGGGAAGACATGGGGGGAGCAAGGCCTGACCCGGAGAAAAAGAATGTGCATGCATCTCCGGTTCCCCCTGCAAACAGCTATGCTTATCTCAAGATCGCCGAGGGATGCGACAAGAAATGCACCTTCTGCGTAATCCCCTCGATCAGGGGAAGCTTCAGGAGCATAGCCTCCGAAAAAATATTGAAAGAGGCCGAGGACTTTGTGCGCAAGGGGACCCGTGAGCTGATCCTTGTTGCGCAGGACATTACGAACTACGGCAAGGAATACGGCGGTTACAATCTTGTCTCCCTGCTCAGGGACATGGCCTCCATCAGCGGTGATTTCCGCATCAGGCTCTTATACCTTTATCCCACGGCAGTCAGCGATGAGCTGATCGAATATATGGCTTCCGAAGACAAGATACAGAAGTACCTCGACATCCCGCTCCAGCATTCGGAGGACAGGATGCTCAGGCTGATGGGTAGAAGGGGCGCCCGCAGGGAATATATCAAACTGCTCAGGAACATCAGGCGCAGTATCCCCCAGATTGCGCTCAGGACCACCTTTATCGTCGGGTTCCCGACAGAGAACGAAGAGGACTTCAACGGCCTTGTCGATTTCGTAGAGGAGATGAGATTCGACAGGCTCGGCGTTTTCAAATTCTCGAAAGAGGAGGGCACCCCCTCGGCAAAACTGAAAGGCCAGGTGCCGGAGAAGGTCAAGGACAGGAGACTGGATGAGATCATGAAGCGCCAGGCGCTCATATCCCTGCAGAAGAACCAGGAACTGATCGGCAGGAGATACGAGGCGATTGTGGAGGAGACGGACGGGAACCTGGTCATTGCGCGTCTCTATTCCCATGCCCCGGAGATCGACGGAGTGGTCATTATAGACCGGGCAGGGGGAGAGGAATTCAATGATTCCGACCTTGCAAGGTTCCGGGCTTCGGGCCTCAAGGCCGGCGATATGGTTGACGTAGAGATCGTGGATGCTTATGATTATGATCTGAAGGGAAGGCTCATTAACAAGTGATGATTGCAGCCTGGGGACGTAAAATCATAGATCTGAAATGAAAAAAATACCTTATCTCCACATCGTCCTCTTTGTTGCCACTTTTGCAACAACCCTCGCTGCCGGCGCCCTGCAAAAGGGAGTGAACATATTTAAGATGCCCGGCAGGATAATAGAGGGATTTCCCTTTGCCGGCACCCTGATGACCATACTCCTTTGCCATGAACTCTCGCATTATATCGCTTCCAGGAAACACCACACAGAGGCAACACTCCCTTATTTCATCCCTTCTCCCACCCTTATCGGGACTTTCGGGGCCTTTATCAAGATGAAGTCCCCCATTATTACGAGAAAGGCGCTTGTGGACATAGGGGCCTCCGGCCCGATTGCGGGGTTCATTATTTCCCTCATCGCCTGTATTGCCGGCCTCAGCATGTCGAGCGTTGTGCCCCTGTCCAATGCCGCAGGCACGCTCAGCCTTGGGGACTCTCTTTTATTTTCCTTTCTTTCCAAGGTGATCATGGGGGCTACTCCCGAACACTATGACGTGTTGCTGCATCCTGTCGCTTTTGCCGGATGGATCGGGCTTTTTGTCACCTCCCTGAACCTTCTACCCATCGGGCAGCTCGACGGCGGGCATATAGCGTATGCCGTTCTCGGCGAGAAGCACCGGTATCTGTCCATGGTCCTCGTTTCCGTCCTTCTGTTCCTCGGGATCTCTGCTGTACTCGGGAATTCCGGCTGGGAGGGGTGGCTTATGTGGGCTGTACTGATGCTCATCCTGGGAATCAAGCACCCCCCGGTGCTCCATTGGGAGGTTCCCCTTGACCCGAAAAGACAATTTATAGGATTATTCTCTCTTATCATCTTCGTGATCACCTTTATCCCGGCGCCTTTTAAATTAGTATAATGAACGCAGAGATGAACAAGGTTTTGATTGTTGATGATGAGAGGAAGATAAGGAACATCCTCGGCGAAATCCTGGCGGCCGGCGGATTTGTTCCCCTGGAAGCTGAAAGCGGGGCACAGGCCCTGGAGGTTTTTAAAAAGGATAGTCCCGCAACCGTTCTCCTAGACCTCAAGATGCCCGGCATGAGCGGCATTGAGACCATGCAGGAACTGAAAAAGGCGGACCCCTGCATCCCCATCATTATTGTGACTGCGCATGGCGATATCCCCACCGCAGTTGAATCAATCAAGCTCGGGGCATACGATTTCATCCTCAAGCCCCCTGATTTCGACGCCCTCCTGATGTCGTTGAACAGGGCGCTTGAGAAGTACGAACTGGAAAGAGAAGTGAGAAGGCTCAACAGGGCAATGGAAGCGTCCTTCCAGGATATCTTCGGAAAGAGCCCATCGATACAGACGGTTATTAAGCAGATAAGGCAGATTGCAAAGAGTGATTTCTCGGTTATCATCCAGGGAGAGACGGGGACGGGCAAGTCGTTTTTTTCCCGCGTGATCCACAACCTGAGCAGCAGATCGGCAG
Organism: Nitrospirota bacterium; assembly: GCA_021847795.1. Classification (GTDB taxonomy): domain Bacteria; phylum Nitrospirota; class Thermodesulfovibrionia; order Thermodesulfovibrionales; family Dissulfurispiraceae; genus JAMCVZ01. The sequence goes on along the minus strand of JAJZPZ010000010.1, from coordinate 31,636 downwards.
GGCCTTTCGTGACTGTGGATATGGGCGCAATCCCCGAAACCCTTATCGAAAGCGAGCTGTTCGGTTATGAAAAAGGCGCGTTTACCGGGGCTGAGAGAAGGAAAAAGGGATTTTTTGAAAACGCCGGCAACGGGACTATTTTCATAGACGAACTCGAAAATATGTCCCCCTACCTGCAGAGCAAGCTCCTCAGGGTTGTCGAGGAGAGGGAAGTCTGCACGCTGGGCAGCAGCGCTCCCCTCAGTATAAATACCCGGATCATTGCCGCAACAAATACGGATATCAGCCAATTGGTCCTGCAAAAAAATTTCAGGGAGGACCTGTTCTACCGGCTTGGAGAGTTTATCATAACCATCCCGCCCCTCAGGGAGAGGCTTGAGGACATCCCGTTCCTGGCGCAGAAGTTCCTGAGAGGAGCAGCTGAAGAACTGGGGAAACCGGTCCAGGTGACGGATGCCGCGGCAATGGAGAGCCTGCTGCATTATTCCTGGCCCGGTAACGTGAGGGAACTGAAAAACGTTATGCGCAGGCTCGCCCTTGTTTCCGAAAGCTATGCCATAGGGAAAGAGCAGGTGAAAAGGGTAATCGGCAACAGCTGCAGCGGTAGGGGAGATTGCAGCGCTCTCAGGGGAAGCGGGGGCCCCTGTGCGAGCCTCAAGGAAGCTGAAACAGCAGCTATAAGCCAGGCCCTTACCGCCACAAAAGGAAATAAGAGAAAGGCTGCATCCATATTGCAGATAGATTATTCAACCCTCCTCAGAAAACTGAAACAATATCGTATTCAGCTATAGCATTTTGCCGCAGTGTCGCATAATGCCATCCCTCCCCCAAAAGAGCGCCCTTGACTTACAGCACTAAATCAAAGACATAGGTTTTGGCATCCCTCTTGCTCATACTGCACCTGCGTTATTAAGCAGCACATAGAGCGGAGGTATGGGAAGATGATGCGCGCGGCCTGCTGCTGCTGAGAAAGCTGATATAATAACAAATGGGGCTGGCATCGCTTCAAGGAGGGGCTGCAATGGAAAGTGAAAGCACGGTGCAATCCGGAGATATATACAGCAGTGTGGCGCTGACCTGCGGCGTAATTACCATGTACGTCGGCTGTATCGCCGTGCTGGGCTGGGCCCTTGGCTGGCAATCTCTTATCAGCATCCGGCCGGATTATCTGCCTATAGCCCCCAATACCGCTTTCAGCTTTACCCTGCTGGGCGGTGCCCTGCTGGTCCATGTCAGGAGCTACAGGAAGTCACACAGGCTATACAGCAGGCTTTCGGTCCTTGCCGCTTTTTTTGTGCTTATGATCAGCGCTCTTTCCCTTGCCAGGTCCCTCACAGGAGTTGATTCCGGCATCGACAGCCTGCTCCTGCACGCTTCAGGCAGATTGGGAGAGATCCCTGTCGGATACATGTCCCCTGTAACCGCCGTGACCTTTGCAGCAGCGGCCCTTGCCATTCTCATGTTCTTCTTCAATTCTGGGAAGAAAGACTTAAAGGGCACTGCTGCTGCTCTTGCCGCGTGTGTAGCCTTCAGCGGATTGGTGACGCTGCTCGGTTATCTATACGGCACTCCGTTTTTTTACGGCGGGGGAATAATACCGGTAGCGTTTGCAACTGCCTTTGCCTTTGCGGTCCTCGGCATAGGAATGATCGCTGCGGCGGGTCCCTGGTTCTGGCCCCTGAGGCCGCTGGTCGGGCCGTCAATACACGCCCGCATGATGCGGGCCTTCCTTCCCCTTACCATTGCGATATTTTTTGTAGAGGACTGGCTCAATATCGTTGTCTTCAGTCAGGCTCACAGCAATCCTGCATTGATAGGAATGATGATAACCCTTCTGTTCATTGTTGTGGTCAGCGCGATTGTGTCCGAGATATCCCAGTTCATCAGCAGTAAGATCGAGCATAGCGAAGCGGAACGCAGAAAAATGCAGGATCTGATCGAGAAGGCAAAGAATGAGTGGGAAGAGACCTTTGATATAATCAATGACGCCATCACAATCCATGACCGGGATTTCAATATCATACGCGCCAATAAGGCTGCGACAGAGCTCCTGGGGGTCTCATTTTCCATGATCCTGAGCAAAAAATGCTTTGTTTCCTATCACGGAACGGATTGCCCGCCCTCAGGATGCCCGAGCTGCAAGACCCTGCAGAGCGGCATCAATACGGTGAGCGAAATTTTTGAACCGCATTTAAAAAAGTTCATCGAGATAAAGGCGCTGGCCCGGTTTGATAAAGACAACAATATCGTCGGCGTTGTCCACGTTATGAAGGATATTACCGCACGCAGGAGGTCCGAGATAAAGCTTGAGGAATCTCAGGAAAGGCTTACAGCGGTGCTGGACAGCCTCGACGCCGCGGTCTATGCTGCGGACATGGAGACCTATGAGGTCCTTTACGCGAATAAGTACCTGCGGGATATGTTCGGTAATGTAGAGGGCAAAATCTGCTGGCAGGTATTCAGAAGGAGCCTGGGCGGGCCGTGCAAGCTCTGCGCCAACGATAAACTCCTGGATGCCGGGGGAACTCCATCAGGCATCCATTCCCGGGAGTTTCTTCATGCAAGCAGCGGGCGGTGGTACTCGATTTCCGACAGGGCGATCAGGTGGGTGGACGGCCGCACCGTCAGGCTTGAGATTGCGATTGATATCACGGAGCACAAGCGCACGGAAGCAACCTTGCTGGCAACCCTGAAAAACGTTGAGGAGGAGAAGGCAAAATCAGAGGCTATACTTGCCGCTATCGGAGACGGCATCAGCATCCAGGATACAGACTTCAGGGTTTTATACCAAAACCGGATCCATAAGAATTTTGTCGGAGACCATGCCGGGGAATTCTGTTATATCGCCTATGAAAAAAGGGACAAGGTGTGCGAGGGGTGTCCTGTTGAGCTGTCTTTCAGGGACGGGGAAATCCATAAGGCCGAAAGGTGGCTGCCCCTGGAAAAAGGAAAATCCTATTATGAGATCACCACTTCTCCCTTGAGGAATGGGGACGGTAAGATCATAGCCGGTATCGAGATCGTCAGGGACATCACCGGGCACAAAACTACGAATGAAAGATTGCAGAGGGAAAAGGACAACGCCCAGAGCTATCTGGATATTGCGGGAGTTATGATCGTTGTCATCAATGCCGATCAGAAGATTTCCCTGATCAACAGGAAGGGTTGTGAGATGCTCGGGTATGGGGAAAGAGAGATCATAGGTGAAAACTGGTTTGATACATTTGTGCCGGAAGCCGTAAGGGAGGAATCGAGGGACAGGTTTTCCAGGCTGGTTTCAAAGGAAATAGAATTGTTCGAGGATCATCAGAACCTCGTTCTCACAAAGGGCGGAGTGGAGCGGACCATTGCCTGGCACAATACGGTCCTGAGGGATGAAGAGGGTAATATCACCGGTACGCTCAGTTCGGGAGAGGATATAACCGAGGGCATGAGGCTCGAAAACCAGCTCCGCCATGCTCAAAAAATGGAGGCAGTCGGTCAGCTTGCAGGAGGGATTGCCCACGACTTCAACAATATCCTGACCGCTATCATGGGCTATGTCTATATGCTGCAGATAAGGATGGACAAGAACAATCCGCTCATGGCATATGTGGAGGAGATACTGGATTCAGCCGCAGGCGCAGCCAACCTGACCCGTAGTCTCCTGGCTTTCAGCAGGAAGCAGCTCATCAATCCGAAAACCGTTAACATCAATGAAATCATCAAGAGGGCCGGCAAACTCCTGAAAAACCTGATCGGCGAGGATATAGACCTGAAAATCATGCCGGCCTGTTATGATTTGCCGGTCGTTGCGGACAGCCTGCAGATCGAGCAGGTGCTCATGAACCTGGTCACTAATGCAAAAGACGCAATGCCTGCCGGCGGCGAGGTATACATAACAACGGAACTCGTGCATCTGGACACGGAGTTTGTTAAAACCCACGGGTATGGCAGGGCCGGGGAGTACGCCCTGGTTTCCGTTTCCGATTCAGGGACCGGCATGGATGAGAGGACAAAAGAAAAGATCTTCGAGCCCTTCTTTACCACCAAGGAGACAGGGAAAGGCACGGGCCTCGGCCTTTCGATAGTATTCGGTATAGTCAAGCAGCACAACGGCTACATCAATGTCTACAGCGAACAGGTGAAAGGTACGACATTCAGGATATATTTGCCCTTGATCAGAATGAAGGTGCTTGAGAGTTCCATGACCGATACGTCTCTTCCTCCCGGCGGGTCCGAGGTGGTCCTTGTGGCTGAAGACGAGGCTGCTGTGAGGAGGTCTATGAAGAATATGCTTGAGGGTTTCGGCTATACGGTCATAGAGGCAACGGATGGGAAGGACGCAATAGAGAAATTCATGAACAGCAGGGATACTATCCGGCTGGTAATCCTGGATGTCGTAATGCCGAGGAAGAACGGCAAGGAAGCCTACGAGGAACTGAAGAAAGTGAGCCCGGATGTGAAAGTGCTCTTTACCAGCGGGTACACTGCGGATATCATCCACAAAAAAGGGGTCCTTGACGAGAGCATGAATTTCATCTCGAAGCCGGTCATGCCGAACGAGCTGCTGAGAAAAGTCCGGGAGGTGCTTGATACATAATGCGGTGCGCAAAGATCACAAGCCCTGCAAATCCGCTGGTAAAAGAGATTATGCGGATAAAGAAAAGGACGGAAAGGCCGAATACCTTTCTGATTGAAGGGCCCCATCTTGTTGATACGGCGATCAGGTCCCCGGAAGCGCACGTCGAAAGGATACTGTTCACTGAGGCCTTTGCATTGCAGGAGGAGGGACGGCGCCTCATACAGCAGGCAAAGGCTGCTGCGGATCTTTCCCAACCGCTCGTGGAAATATCTGAAAGCGTGCTGCTGAAACTGGCCGATACCGAGGCGCCCCAGGGGATCATTGCGGTTGTATCACACAATGCCGTGGAGCTTGACGCCATACAGTATAAAGCGAAGCCCCTCCTTGTCCTGTGCGACGGCATTCAGGACCCGGGGAACCTCGGCACGATCATCCGGGTTTCCGATGCAGCGGGTGCGGACGCGGTGGTAATCCTCCCCGGGACCTGCGACCCGCTGAATCCGAAAAGCATCAGGGCAACTGCAGGAAGCCTGTTCAATATTCCTGTCGCGTATGCCGGACATGACGCCCTTGCCGGCTATCTCGACGGCAGGGGGATAAGGTTGTGTTTAGCGGATATACGCGCGGAGCGCTCGGTCTATGAGCATGACTTCAGGCAACCCACGGCAATCGCCTTAGGGAACGAAGCCCATGGCGTGAGCAACGCCTTAAGGAAAAAGGCGGCGGACCTGATCAGGATACCGATCATCGGCAAAGCGGAAAGCCTGAATGTCGCAACAGCAGCCTCCATCTGCATCTATGAGGCGGTGCGGCAGAGAAGGTTTGTTTAATCTCCGGGTCTATCCGGTTGCCACATTGCAAACATTGCATCAGGAAGCGAAATGTTTTTAAGGTTTTCCATAGCTATTGAGACCACCTCGCGCTTTCAATATCTGCGGAGTACTTCCTGCGAGCGACGCGGCAATCTCGTCGTTTAATTTCACTTTTTCAAGCCTGACATTATCAACTTCTTGTGCATGGTATTAGTCATCTCCAGACTAATATTACAATTGGAATATTAGCCAAAACATGATCTGCCGGAAATTAAAAAGTTATGTCAAGTGTGGCTAATGACTAATATGATTTCTTGACCACGCAATAGCTTTCTGATATTATCGAGAAACTATCTAATAACTGGTTGACACTATCATAAAGGAGGCGCTATGAGAACAGATGAAGTATTTGGAATTTCCCCGGGTGTAAGAGACTATTCATATGTTGACCGCGGGAACCTCGATAGCACCCTATCCACAATGCTTAAACGCACGACTCATTTAGCAATTCGCGGCCCCTCAAAGTGCGGAAAATCGTGGCTTAGACAGAAAGTCTTGTCCGACCCTATTACCATACAGTGCCGACTTCGTAAACCCTTTACGGACATATACGTTGATGCGCTTTCTCAATTAAACATAAACATCAACATCAAGGAATCACGGCAAGGTGTTTTCAAAGCCAGTCTTTCCGCAACTGGAGAAGCTGGTGCTGTACTCCTCGCTAAAGCAGGCATAGCTGCATCAATCGGAAAAGATTCAACTACTTCAACTGAGCAAAAGGTCGCCGGACATGATATTAATGATCTACGCTATATTGCTGATATTCTCAGAGCATCTGGTCGTCGTCTTGCTATTGAAGATTTCCATTATATGTCCACAGAGGATCGCCGAAACTTCGCATTTGATTTGAAGGCACTTTGGGACTACGGTGTGTTTGTGATCATAATTGGTGTGTGGTCCGAGACAAATCTGCTGCTTCATCTTAATCCCGATCTAACTGGAAGGGTAATGGAAATATCCATAGATTGGATTAGCGATGATTTACAGCGAATCTTGACGAAAGGTGGTGATGCACTTCACGTTTCATTTGCCCCTGCAATCGAAGAGCAGCTCGTATCGCTGTCATATTCCAACGCAGGCTTGCTTCAGCAACTCACGCTTCTTACTCTTGATGAAGCGGGTATTCATGAAAAAGGCATGCTCAAGAAGAAAGTTGAGAATAAAGATAATGTTGACGGTGCGAGCATGGTTTATGCTGATCAACTGAATCCTGTTTACCAACAGTTCGCCAAGCGCGTTGCGGCAGGAATAAGAACACGCAAGAATGCAACAGGCATTTATGCCCACGCTATGGCAGTCCTGATGGAAGCTGCCGACGATGAACTTGTGAAGGGGATTAATGCGCGCACTATTTTAGAACGCGTTGTCAGACGCCAAAATAGAATTCAGTATGGAAATTTGAAAGCTATTCTTGAAAAGCTTCAAGAACTGCAAGTGGATGAAGATGGCCGCGGCCTGATTTTGGGATACAGCCCGGCTACCGAAGAAGTAACCGTCGTCGATAGGCAATTGCTCCTCTACCGCCGCTATGCTACTGTGAAGTGGCCCTGGGAGGATCTTATTCGCGAGGCTGAAGCAGCGGGTGGGCAGATAGATGCTGGGTAACCAAGCATGCCGTCGAGAGTGGGCAACTATGGGACATGCCAACTTAAACAACTTAGGCTGTGGCTGAAGACAGACTTCAACCAGGCCGTCAACCCGGCAAACAGGTTGCGTCTGCGTTGTGCATGAATAATAATAACGGCATAATCAAAGGCAATTGAACAACCTGCACCGATAATGATAAGCTGTGCCATAATACATAACTGGAGATTAAGAGATGCCGAAAAAGAATAAACTTGATATTACGATCCTTCTCGCTGAGGCCGCCAAATTTGCCGAGGTGGAAAGTACCTATGATGAGCCAAGCGTATACGGTGTAACTGATGGGAAAGCTGTCGGAACCTATCTTGAGCATAAATTCATGCAGTATTTGTTGTCAAAATACAATTTTGAGCTAGGGAACTCAGCATCCGGGATTGATTTCCCCGGCCTCCACGTAGATATGAAAGTAACAAGTATCCGCCAACCACAGTCTTCCTGTCCATACAAGGCGGCAAGACAGAAAATTTATGGGCTCGGCTATAGCCTTTTAATATTTGTCTATGACAAGACTGATGACCAAAAAGGACATACCGGCCGGTTGAATATGCAACATACAATATTTGTAGAAAAAGACAGAACAGCTGATTTTCAGATGACAAAAGAAGTTTTGCGTGTTCTTAACAATGAAGGGAATATAGATGATCTGGTAGCACTCATGCAAGACAAAAACTTGCCGGTGGATGAGATTGGAGCCCGGTCCATTGCGGAGGAAATCATCAAAAAGCCTCCAAAGCAAGGATATCTGACAATATCCAATGCTCTACAGTGGCGACTCCAATACGGACGAGTTATCCAGAAAGCTGGCGAGATTGAGGGCATTCACCGGATAAGGTAGGCAGTGATGGCACCAAAGACAAAAGAGCAATGGGAATTTGGAGATTTTCAAACCCCAGTACGCCTTGCTAATAAAGCGGTATCCGTTTTAAAAAAGCTTGGCATTCATCCACATTCGGTTTTGGAACCAACATGCGGGAAAGGTTCATTTCTCCTGTCAGCTGCTCAAGCCTTTCCGAATGCACAGGAACTCATAGGGATTGATATAAACGAACAATATTTAAACGACCTTAAAACAAGAGTTAGCGAAATAGATGAGAGAAAAAGAATCCGCCTCGTTTTAAGTGATTTTTTCACCTTTACTTGGCATGACTTGTTAGCGACACTTTCTGAGCCTATTCTGATTGTGGGAAATCCTCCGTGGGTCACCAGTGCTGAGTTGGGGTTATTGCAAAGCAAAAATCTTCCGCAAAAGTCGAACTTCCAAGCACGTAGAGGGTATGATGCAATTACTGGAAAGAGTAACTTCGATATATCAGAATGGATGTTACTGAAATACTTTGAGTGGCTGAAAGAACGGCGTGGAATAATAGCGATGTTATGCAAAACATCAGTGGCAAGGAAGATACTATCTCATGCGTGGAAGAACGACCTGCCAATATCTTTGGCTCATATGTATCTAATTGACGCACAAAAGCATTTCGGCGCTTCAGTGGATGCTTGTTTTTTTGTCGTAGTTCTGCACGAGAAGACTGCTTCAAAAGATTGCCTCATTTATCAAAGTCTGACCGATGGTCGTCCGTCTCATTCAATTGGGTTCCACGATAATTTAATGCTTTCAAACGTTCAGAAATATGAGAGATTGGGACATTTGAGGGGAATTGACTATTCATATACATGGCGGTCAGGTATTAAACACGATTGTTCAAAAGTTATGGAGCTTGAACGCAGTAGCCAAGGGTACGAGAATGGACTCGGAGAGCTAATTAAGCTTGAGCATGACTATATATATCCAATGCTCAAGAGTTCGGATATTGGTAATGGCGATGTTCGCCTTGGTCGCAAGTACATGCTCGTGACCCAGCGATTTGTGGGTGAAGATACCAAAGCTATCAAAAGAACCGCTCCCGCGACTTGGCGCTATCTTGAAAATCATGATGATGCTTTATCAAAGCGAGCGAGTTCCATTTACCATAACCGTCCCAGATTTTCAATTTTTGGAGTCGGCGGTTATTCTTTCTCTCCGTGGAAAGTCGCAATTTCAGGTTTTTATAAGAGATTATCTTTTAAGGTGGTTGGCCCCTTAGAAAAGAAACCGGTAGTGCTTGATGATACTGCTTATTTTCTGCCTTGTTGGTCTGAGCCTGAAGCTAATTTTATTGCGCATCTTTTGAATTCACAACCAGCCCTCGAGTTTCTTGATTCGATGATCTTTTGGTCAGATAAACGGCCGATTACAATTGATATCTTAAAGAAACTCGATTTACATGCATTGAGTAAAGACCATGGCACAGAGGAAGACTACTTGCGTTTTGCTCGGCAACGCCGCGATAGAGAAAGCGAAGAAATCGAAGGGCAATTGTCACTTGGTATTGCTGAAAAAGAGACTAAATATAAGAAAAAAAAGACGCACAACAAGCAAATCCAGCGGACGGGGAATAAGCGTGGCACGTTTTTGCAAAAGTAGTTGCCCCGCCGCTGAACTCGGCGTTAGCCCAGATAAAATATGAGAAAAGGCAAACTGCATATTAGGTACTGGAACAGGGTCGCGGTTGACTACTCTTCACGTCAGGACGAACTGGCATCAATTTTCCCACCCGTTGTTGAAAAATTGCTGGGTGATGTCGCCGAAATAAACCTGCCAAATCCCGGATTGGTATTTTGCAGGAGGAGAGGCAGTCCCTCTCCCCCCGCAGCTTTCCAATCAGTGATGGCGCTCTTCTTCCAGTTCCTCGTACCCGGTGAACATGGCTTTAATGTGGGCAAAGGGCGTATGCCCGAGCGTTGCCAGGTAGATATGCACGAACATGAATGAGGTAAAGAAGAGGAAGAGAAATACGTGCACTGAATCTACTATCTTCAGCCCGCCTGCAAGGGTCGTCCATTTCTGGAAGAGCTTCACATCCCATAAGAGGAGGCCGGTGATGATCTGGGCCGGGATGAGCAGGACCATAATGGCCAGGTAGGCTGTTTTCTGCATGGGATTGAATTTGTCGTCAGGCATGGGGTGGTGGGGGTTCGGGTCTCCCATGAAGATGCCGTAGCCGTAAAACTTCGCCTGGTTGATGCTGCCGGCAATAAGTTTTTTCGGGTTCAGTTCCGGGATATAGAGCTTTATCTTGCCCGAGAAGAGGTAGAAAAGCAGCCAGATAAAGAAATTGCCGATGAGGATGAACCCGAAGTCGTTGTGGATATCAACGGCATTCCTGAATTCCATGATGTTCACCAGTTCACGATACCTTATCTGCACTCCCGTAACGATGAGTACTATGAAGCTTGTCGCATTTATCCAGTGCCAGACCCTCACAGGCAATGGGTGCAGGTCTATTCTTTTCATTTGTGTCCCTCCTTCCTTCTCTTTCTTATGGGTGCGGTCAGTTTCCTGATCGTAAGATGTACCAGGGGCACGGCAGCGCCGCCCATGACCATGAGGACCCCGACGAAATCAAGGAGCTTCAGCCGTGTGCTGCCGAGCACGTAAAACTGGTTCACCGGCAATATCGCGAACAGGGAGCCCAGCACTTCCTGTTTTGCGCTGAAACGCACTGATTTCCCGTCGGCCTTGATGATGGCCACGGTCACATTCTTGAAGAAGTCGGAATTCGCGCTGTGGCAGCGATCACATTCCCTGATCGCTTTCTGTTTAAAGGTGAGTTGGTGCGCATCGATCCCTTTGCCGACTTCCATCCTGCCGAGGAATGTCACCCTTGCATCCGCTCCCTTTTTGTTCAGCCGGCCCACGATATTGTAAAGCGCAGTATCATCGATGCCTCCGTGGGGGCTCATCTTGCCGTTGAAATCGTTATAGTTCTTGCCTAGTAATTTCTTGATCTGCTCCTCGGTGAAGGGCTCGCCGGTGTCCTTGTTCACCAGGCGCAGGTAAATGCCGCGTCCGGCATCGGGGGAGTGGCACACCGCGCAGGATATGTTGTCGAGGTGGAGCGCCGTGTTCGGGAGCCATTTCCTATGCAGGTCCTCGGCATTCTTATGGCAGCCGAGGCAGGCGCTTTTTATTTTTCCGGTCAACGCGGTCACTTTAATGTCATGTGCGCGGTGACAGGAGGAGCATATGGGGGCATTGTTGTGGCCGCTGAATTTTGCCTTGCCGTGAACGCTTTCCATATAGGCTGAAAAGACTTCTTTATGGCAGTTCTTGCAGGGCACGCCGCTCAAGGTTTCATAGGTCGCCTTGGGCGATACGTTGTGGAACCCATGGCAGTCAGTGCAGACCGGGGCGTTGAGGTTCCCGCTTTTGAGCATCGAAAAATGAATGCTGCCCTCTACCATTTTAAACTTGTCCGCATGGCACCTCTTGCATGCATCGGAAAAGGCGATGGACTGGCTCCGCCTGTTTGCAAAATGACCTATCGGGTGTTTTTCCTTGGAGAAGGAGGAATGGCAATCAAGGCATTTGTGATTGTTGTGCACCGAATGCTTCAGTTGTGCTTCATTCACCGTGCGGGACTCTTTCCCTCCATTTGCCGAACTCAGCAGGTTCTTCTTATGGCAGGTAAGGCAGTATTGATTTCCATCCAGGGAGGGTTTCCATTGCGCTACGCGCTTTACGTCATGTGAACCGTGGCATTCGACGCAGGGCGGTGCTTTTGCCTGGGTTATTGCCTGGTAGTGCATGCGCTTTTTCATGAGCGTCTCGTCACTGTGGCACGATCTGCATGCCTTGGCAGTGCTTGCAACGAAATCCTCTCTGCTCTTGAACTCCCGGCCTGACGGATGGTCCCCCATGGAGATGCCCTGGTGACAGTCCGTGCAGCCGAGGAAACTGTGGACCGACGCGACAAGCTGTTTTGCATCCACGGAAATGGAGATTTCCTCATTGTTCTTGAATTTCTTTGTCATGCCGTGCGATACATGGCACCCCATGCATATCTGGGAATCTCCCTGGAGTTCTACCGTTTCCGACTTCGCCATTACCATCCCCGGCAGAACCATCAATACAAAGAGCAGAAATACCAGGGGCAGAAAGACTACATATAACATGCCGAGTAACGGGCCTAACAGCAGTGCCCAGACCGAATTAAGTCCCCGGCATTCTATTCCCTCGGATTTTTTCAGCACGCCCTCCATAAACGAGCCGTAACCGGTTATCCCCGGAAGTCCCCGGCGATTGAGCCGCGGCATGTGCAAGGCATTCTGTACTACGCTGTTTTTTAGCATTTTCTCCTCCTTTCTTTATTATCTTTGCAGCGAAAGCATCGGATTATAATTCACTAGCGGCTATCACCTCCTTTTTTCCCGTAACTCCAGCCGGCGACTTGTTGCAGCCGTCTCATCCTTAGTTCACTGCCTCCCCTGAAGCGCAACCGGATGCTACTTGCCTTGTTCCGGTGGTTCGGGTTCGTCCTTTTTCTTCTCCTTGTTCCCATTCTTCTTGCCGGACAGATAAGCTTCTTTCGGCCTCCAGCCAAAGGAAGCGCTCCTGGCTGTTGTGCCCAGTAATCCCCCGAATACCTTCCGGCCTACCAGCTTGAGCATCATGGCTATCCCGATGAAGGGAAGAAATACCGCATATGCCAGGCCGATAAATGGGGCAAGGAGCAATAATCCGGCTGAAGGGATTTTGAGGTACACGGTTTTCTCATCGCCGGGCAGTATCTCTTCGCCGGTAATACTGACCCTCTGCCCTGAAGATAAGTTCCAGTAAGTACCCTTTGCTGCCTTTTGTCCTCCGGTGTGTTTGAGCATTTTCTTTTCCTCCTTTCCTGTTTTCTTGATTTAAGAATAGATTATTGCGGCAATGGAAACAATTGGAAGATGTTCTTATTTGCTATAGGAAAAATATCCTATCGGGATTCAGGCCACAGAGAGCACAGGGATATCTGATTTCGTAATGCTTTGTAAAAACAATGAGTTGTCCCTGCTCATGGCTGCTGCTTTGAGATTTAAGGGGATATTGGTGGAGGTGAAGGTTTGCTTTTCCCTTTTTTTGATATCCATGTAATTCTCCGTGTTCTCTGCGGTTTATTGTTCCCTCAAGTTTTTTGTTGACAGGAGGCAGGCTGCATTTTTAAGCTAAGAATGCCTTATGCTGATACCCTACAAAGACGACCATCCGCTCAAAACGGTCCCCGCTGTTACCCTGCTTATCATTGCCGTGAATTTTTACGTGTACATCCATCTCTTTTTCTTCTCCCATTCCGGAAAGGACCTGTTTGCAGAGTATGGAGCAATCCCGTACAACATCATGAACCACGAAAGCGCACAGCCTGTGAATCCCGCAGTGACTATTCTCTTTTCAATGTTCATGCACAACGGCTTCCTGCATGTGATCGGCAATATGATATATCTCTGGATCTTCAGCAACAGCATTGAAGATAAACTGGGCCACCTGAGGTTCCTTCTCTTTTACCTTTTCTGCGGTTTTATTTCCGTGTACAGCTATGCCCTGACAGTGCCGGGCTCCGTGAGGCCGATGATAGGGGCGAGCGGCGCTGTTTCAGGCGTTCTCGGCGCCTACATCCTCTTGTACCCGAAAGCAAAGATCCATACAATCCTTTGCCTGGGTGTTTATAGGAAGAAGTTTAAGAGCCCTGCAACTATCCTGATCGGGCTGTGGGCAGGTGTGCAGCTCCTGAACGGGGCGATAAGCTTAATTTTCAAAGAATACAATAACATCGCGTGGTTCGCCCATCTCGGCGGCTTTCTTGCCGGGCTTGCCAGCATTAAGCTTTGGGCGCCGCAGGCAAAGGACGAAGATTGAAGGATGAAACGGAAAAGAGAATGAAAACGCCATGGAACCTTGCCCGGCAGGGCAAATGCATGATAAGGTCGGGTGAACTTATAAGTCCAAGACGAGATTGCCGCACCCGATAAAACCGGGTTCGCAATGACGGCAAGAGGGTTCACCAACGTTGTCATTGCGAAGGGTCGTATTCTGAAGCAATCCCGTTGTTTTTCATTGAATTGCTGTTTTCATGCCATTGCCTTGCCTTTATATTTCCCATTTTTGAAATAATTGGGGTATACTGTATATTCGATATAGGCTTGTTCTGTGAAAGAGATCAGGGTGGCATCCACTTCAAGGATTTGTTTATACTAATAAAAACCGTTATTGAAAGGAGTGTTTTTTTATGAAGGTTATTCTCAGGGAAGATGTTAAGGATTTGGGCCAGATAGGTGAAATGCTGTCTGTAAAGGATGGGTACGCAAGGAACTTCCTCATACCGAGGAAACTTGCAGTAGAGGCAAACCCTAACAATATCAAGGCGCTGGAACATGAGAAACGGAAAATTCAGGATGTTGTAAAAAAGGCAAAGGCAGGGGCTGAAGAACTGGCTGCCAGGATCTCTGCAAAACCGATAACCATCAAGTCCAAGGCAGGCGAAGAGGACAGGCTTTTCGGGGCTGTAACTGCCATGGATATTGCAGAGGCGCTGAAAAAGGAAGGTCTGGATATCGACAAGAAGCGGATTGTGCTGGAAGAGCCGATCAAGAGACTGGGCAGCTATAAGGTCAATGTCAAGGTCCACCCTGAAGTCGTAGCGCACCTCGACATTACGGTAGCTCGCGAAGAATAAATCATGACGTGAGTAACTCTAAAGGCAGTGACAAGTAACTCTAAAGACAGTGACGAGTGACAAGTTTTTGGAGTCTTTAGTATTTAACTTGTTACTTGTAACTGTCTTTAGACTCGTTACTCGTTACTGATAAGGTTACTCGCTATTTGTGACTTATCACTGTATTTTTGGAGAAAACATTGAAAGAGGCAGCCGTAAACATCGAGAAATTGCCACCCCAGAGCATAGATGCAGAGCAATCGGTCCTCGGCGCAATAATCTTTGATAACGAGGCCCTGACCAAGAGCATTGAAATACTGAACCCCGATGATTTCTACCGGGAGTCCCACAGGCGCATCTATCGCTCGATGCTCGACCTGTTCGATAAAAACGATCCCATCGATATCATTACACTGACCGATTACATGAAAAGGAACAACGATCTTGAGTCCATCGGGGGCGTTGCCTATCTTTCTTCCCTTGCAAACAGCATCCCTACCTCTGCAAACGTCAGGTATCACGCGAAGATCGTCAGGGAGAAGGCGCTCCTGAGGTCCCTGATACAGACGGCGACCCACATCACCACAAAGGTTTATGAGGACAATCTCGAAGCCGATGAGATGGTGGATTATGCGGAAAAGATGATCTTTGATATTGCCGACCGGAGGACCGAGAACTCCTTTGCCGGTATGGACAGTGTTATCAAAGACTCGATCAAGATGATAGAGCAGCTGTATGACAAAAAAGAGGCCATAACAGGAGCGCCTTCGGGGTTTAAAGATCTCGATGAGCTGACCTCGGGTTTCCAGCAGGGGGACCTCGTAATCATCGGCGGCAGGCCCGGCATGGGAAAGACCGCCTTTGCTCTGAACATTGCCCAGCACATAGGCGTTGAGATGAAAGAGCCTGTCGCGATATTCAGCCTTGAAATGTCGAAGGAGCAGCTGGCATTGAGAATGCTCTGCTCGGAAGGCATGGTGGATGCGTCGCGGGTCAGGAAGGGGTTCCTGAACAAACAGGACTGGCCGAAACTGACCAGCGCAGCAGGCAGGCTTGCAGAGGCCCCTATTTTCATAGACGATTCGTCCGCCCTCACTGTCCTCGAAATCCGGGCAAAGGCAAGGCGGCTCAAAAGGGAGCACAAGGGGATCAGCCTTGTGGTCATCGACTACCTTCAGCTCATGAGAAGCAGGGGCAACTTCGAGCGCAGGGAGCAGGAAATATCGGACATATCACGGTCACTGAAGGCCCTTGCCAAGGAACTAAGGGTGCCGGTGATCGCACTGAGCCAGCTGAACAGGGCCGTGGAGCACAGGGGAGACCGCAAGCCGACCCTTGCCGACCTCAGGGAATCGGGTGCAATAGAGCAGGATGCGGATGTGATCATATTCATATACAGGAACGGTGAGCCGAACAAGAATGACCCTTCGTCCAGAAATGTCGTCCAGATCGATGTGGCAAAACAGAGAAACGGGCCGACGGGAGTTGTTAATCTTACGTTCCTCGCGCAAAGCACGAAGTTTGTCGATCATACCGGGACGTCCTACGAGTCCGAAGAGGAAGTCTACTGATGAAGAGGCATGCGGTTGTAGCGGGACAGTTCTATGCCGGCGCCGCATCGAAGCTGAAGGAACAGGTAGAGCATTACATAGAGAAAGAAGCGGCCAGGGAGAAAGTCCTTGCCGTTGTGTCGCCCCATGCGGGACTGATGTACTCGGGGCCTGTTGCAGGGGCCGTATATTCCTCGATCCGGTTTCCCGAAACGTTTGTTATCCTGGGGCCTAACCATACGGGGCGCGGCGCCAACCTGTCGGTAATGACCTCAGGGTCCTGGGAAGTTCCGACCGGGACCTTTTTTGTGGACGGGGACCTCGGGAAGCGGGTTGTAAAGGAAGTCCCCCTGATGGCGGAAGACGCCAGTGCCCACCTGTCCGAGCATTCCATAGAAGTGCAGTTGCCGTTTATCTCTTATTTTTCCGATGCCGTAAAAATTGTGCCGATAGCTGTCCTGAGCGCTTCCCTGGAGGAGTGCAGGGCCATCGGTGAAGGCATTGCCAAGGCGATAAAAGAGACCGGCCGGGACGTTGTCATTGTTGCGAGTTCCGATATGAGCCATTATGTTCCAGATGACACTGCGCGGAAGCTCGACACCCTTGCCATTAACGAGATGCTTAATCTCAATCCCGAAGGGCTGTACACTACGGTCGCAGAACACCGTATCACCATGTGCGGCGTGATCCCGGCAACGATCATGCTGTATGCGGCAAAGGCCCTGGGGGCCGGTGAGGCAAAACTGGTGAAATACGCAACTTCAGGCGAGACCAGCGGAGATTATGGGCATGTCGTGGGATACGCCGGAATCCTTGTAAAATAACCATGTCCAGGCACATGTCCGCGGAGATCAGGGATATCACAGGGGTGGTACTGGCCGGCGGGGCAAACAAGAGATTCCCGGCCCTTAAGGGTTTTATCAGGATCGGGGACTCCACCATCATCGGGAAAACCCTTAATCTTTTTAAAAAAACTTTCCGGGAAGTATATATAAGCGCCAATATGCCGGAGAAGTATTTCTCACTCGGAGTGCCCCTCATCGGAGATGTGCTGCCTTCAAAAGGGCCGGTGTCGGGTATTTATTCATCTCTGATAAACATAAAGGGAGAAGATATCTTTGTTGCTGCCTGCGATATGCCGTTCCTGAGCAGGGAGATCATAGCTCTTATTTGCGGGAAACACCTGGAGGCAGCCGGCCGCGCAGATGCCACTGTCCCTGTCTGTAATGATAAGCCGCAGCCCCTGCTCGGCATATATTCAAAAACGGCCCTGCCCCGCCTGGAGAGCGGTATCCTCCATGACAAGGCGGCCTTGCGACGGCTGCTGGGAGAAATGAGGACCAATTTTATCCCGGAGACCGACGTCCGCGCAGCAGACCCGTATGGAAGATCTTTTATGAATATAAACAGCCCGGAGGATTACGAAGCCGTAATGCGCTCTGTGTAATGCGGGATGAGTAAGGTATAATAGTATTCAAAGCCGGTTGCACAGTGCCTGCTCCGGCAAAAGGAGGTAAGCATATGTTTGGACTCGGAATGCCTGAGCTGCTGGTGATACTGGTGATTGTAGTTATCCTGTTCGGGGCGAAAAGGCTGCCTGAAGTTGCGAGCGGAATGGGCAGGGCGATCAGAAATTTCAAGAAGGCGTCAAATGAGCCCGATGAAATAGATGTGACCCCGAAAAAGACGGAAGAAGAGACGAAAAAAAGTGAAAAGTAACTCTAAAGGCAGTAACAAGTCACAAGTAACGAGTCACGAGTTAAAGACTAACGGCAAAGACTTGTCACTGTCTCCGGATCCTTTGCTTGTTACTCGTTACTCGTCACTGTTTCTGATATGAACAGGGGAACTATAGCTGAAATCAATCTCAATGCCCTTTCGGGAAACCTCCATGTTATAAATGAACTGTCAAAGGGCCGGCCTGCAATTGCAGTTGTAAAGGCCGATGCCTACGGCCACGGCGCCGTGGAGGTCTCGCGCAGACTGGTGAGGGACGGGATAAAGTATCTGGCCGTGGCATTCACTGAGGAGGCAAAAGCGCTGCGGGATGCCGGTATCACCGCGCAGGTCCTCGTGCTCTTCGATCCCGACATCGGGGATATTTTCAAATACAACCTTGTCCCGGTAATCAGCAGTAAAGGGGCCGCCCTTGCCTTGTCAAAAGAGGCGGAGAGGGCAGGTAAAGAGGTCGGTGTCCACATCAAAGTGGATACAGGCATGGGGCGGCTGGGCCTTACCGGCAGCGATGCAGGGGATATCGCTGCGATTGCCGATCTGAAAAACATACGTATCGACGGCATCATGAGCCATTTCTCAGAGGCGGACCTTGCCGATATTTCCTTTGCGCAGGTGCAGATGGAAAAATTCAGTAATTTGCGCCAGGCGCTTTCGGCAAAGGGCCTGAAAATAAAACTGTTCCACATAGCAAACAGCGCTGCTGTCATTACGCTCCCGGATTCCCATTTTGATGCAGTCAGGCCGGGGCTGATGCTTTACGGCTACTCACCGCTCAACGACCGTGATGCGTCATGCGTCATGCGTCATGAGATAAAAGATAAAGACAACGAATCCTTTGACGCATCGCGCATCACGCATTACGCATCACGGTCCTTTGACGCATCGCGCATCACGCATCACGCATCACGGTCGTTTGACGCATCGCGCATCACGCATTACGCATCACGGTCGTTTGACGCATCACGCATTACGCATCACGCATTACGGTCTTTGATTCCTGTTATGACCGTCAAGGCACGGATCATTGCGCTCAGAAAGCTGTCTGCCGGCGCCCCGATAAGTTACGGCAGGACATTCATTACGCAAAGGGACAGCCTCATCGGGGTCGTGTCGGCAGGATACGCCGACGGGTTCGACAGGCGCTTCTCCAACAACGCAACCATGCTTGTCAGGGGAAAGAGGGTCCCTGTTGTCGGTCGCGTCTGTATGGATCTTTCCATGATCGATGTGACAGATGCCGGGGGGGTGCAGGAAGGCGATGAGGCAGTTATCCTGGGCAGGCAGGGCAATGAGTCCCTCGACGCCTCTGACCTTGCGTTCAGGGCAGGCACAATCCCCTATGAAATATTGCTGTCCCTGGGAAGCAGGGCCAGGAGAGTTTATCATGGTTGAAATCCTGAATCCCGAATAAATAAAAATCTCCCGCAGAGAGGGAAAAGGAGGTGAGGATATGAGAATTCCTTTTGTGAACCAGGTAACGTGGTATCTTATTGCAGTAATGTTTCTTATAGGCATCGCCCCAAAGGCAGAGGCCGGATTTTCCCCATCGGAAATTGTTGCTCTTTCAAAGGCCGACAGGTTTGCCGACATCGGCAGGATCCGGAAAACCCTGGAAACGAAAATGATCAGCGAGAGGCTTGAAAGGCTTGGACTGACGCAGGACGAGGTAAATAACCGCCTTGCGCAGTTGAACGACCAGCAGGTCCATAAGCTTGCTCTTCAGCTCGATGACCTGAAAGTCGGCAAGGACGACGGTCTCGGATTGGTTATCGGTCTCCTGGTGATTGCAATCCTTGTAGTGCTCCTGCTGCAATTGACCGGGCACAGAGTTATTATAACCAGGTAATTTTACTTTTTATTATTAAAAAACAGAGGGCGCCCGTGCTCTGCTGCCGGGAAAGTGAAGCGGAGGGCCCCTGCCGACAGTTGAGGACAGACAATGCTATAATTTAATAGTTTGTCTGTCCTTTCTGTTTCGGGAAGGGCTGTTGTTGTTTTGACCATGCATTCTGCCGGGAGCTATGAAATTTGAGTCTTATGAAATTACTATCAGGTAAATGCCATGCCTGTATAATCATGGTTACACTGGTCCTTGCCGCGTGCTCTGCTGCTCCTGTACGGCCCGGTCCCGGTTCCATAATTATCGACAACGTACCCTTCTATCCGCAGGCGGATTACCAGTGCGGCCCCGCATCCCTTGCAGGTGTCCTGAACTACCTGGGCAGGCCTGTCACCCCGGAGAGTATAGCAAAAGATATCTACAGCGGTTCAGCGAAGGGGACCCTCAACCTGGATATGCTGCTCTACGCTCAGAGAAACGGCTTCGAGGTCCTGCAGTATTCCGGGAGTTGGGACGACCTGAAGACCAGGATAGACGGCGGGCATCCTTTGGTCGTTCTGGTGGATTACGGCTTTTCGCTCTACCAGGTGAATCACTTTATGGTGATTATCGGATATAATGAGAAAGGTATTGTTGCCAATTCAGGCAGAGAAGAGCGGACCTTTATTGACAAGGACAGCTTTCTGAAATCATGGAAAAGGACGAATTTCTGGACATTGCTGATAAAAAAATAACAAGTAACTCTAACGACAGTAACAAGTCACAAGTAACAAGTAACGAGTTAAAGACTAACGACAAAGGCTTGTCACTGTCTCCGGATCCTTTACTTGTTACTCGTTACTCGTTACTCGTTACTGATAAGGTTACTCGTTACTCGTTGCGCTCTTTGTTCTTGTCACTGCTTTTCGCGTTGCTTGTTACCGGCTGTGCCCTTCCCCGGATCGTTGTTCTTGACGACCCACTGTCTGCGGAAGAACACGTCAACCTGGGTGTTGCCTATGAGCGGAAGGGAGAACTTGCCGACGCTGTCGAAGAGTATAAAAAGGCCTCGAAAAACCTGCCGAGGGCCTATCTTTATATGGGCAATGCCTATATGCAGATGAGTAAGCCGGAAGAAGCTGAGAAAAGCTATAAGAAAGTCATTAAAAAAGGGCCTGATGACCCCGGCAGCGCTGACGCCTACAACAACCTCGCATGGCTTTACTACACCAGGGGCGAAAACCTTGCAGAGGCCGAAAACCTTGCCCTTAAAGCGCTCCGGTTGGCCCCTGCAAAGGAGAATTATCTTGATACGTTGCAGAAAATCCGGGAACTGAAAGCGAAAAATGGGCTATAATAAAGATCGTGATGCGTAATGGGTGATGAGTAATGAGTAATGAGTAATGAGTAAAAGAAACCACTCATGGCTTATCTCTATTATCTATAGCTCATTACGTATTACGCATCACGCGTTACGATTTTTTAAAGAGGAGGACTATTATCATGCTTTCAGAGAGGGCTAAGAAGGTAAAACCATCGCCGACACTCGCCATGGATGCAAAGGCAAAGGCAATGAAGGCCCAGGGAGTGGATATCGTGAATTTCGGCGTCGGCGAGCCTGATTTCGACACCCCGGAGTACGTGAAAGAGGCCGCTGCAAAGGCGATGAGGGACGGCTTTACCAAGTATACCCCTGTGGGCGGTATTGATGAACTGAAGGATGCCGTTGTAAACAAATTCAGGAAAGACAACGGCCTCGAATATGCAAAGGACGAGGTGATCGTATCCTGCGGGGCAAAGCATAGCCTTTATAATATCGCCCAGGCCCTGTTCGGTCCCGGAGATGAGGTTATCATCCCCTCTCCGTACTGGGTGTCCTACCCTGACCAGGCGCTTTTGAACGATGCAATCCCTGTGTTTGCAGCGACCTATGAAAAAGATAACTTTATGCTGAAGCCTGAAGCCCTTGAGGCGAAGATAACGAAAAAGACGAAGGCCCTGGTGTTGAATTCACCGTCTAACCCCACAGGCCTTACCTATGATAAAAAGGGGCTGGAGGCCATTGCCGAGATCGCGGTAAAGCATGGCATTTTCATAATTTCCGATGAGATTTACGAAAAACTCGTGTACGACGGGATGAGCCACATCAGCATTGCCTCGCTCGGTAAAGAGATAAAGAACAAGACCATTGTGGTGAACGGACTTTCGAAATCCCATGCCATGACGGGCTGGAGGATCGGCTACGCTGCCGGGCCGAAGGACATCATCAAGGCCATGACCAATATCCAGAGCCAGTCCACGTCCAACCCCAACTCCATAGCCCAGAAGGCCGCGGTGGCTGCCTTGACCGGGCCACAGGACTTTGTGTCCATGATGCATGCAGAGTTCGACAAGAGGAGAAAATTCCTTATAGGCGAATTGAATTCCATCAGCGGCATATGCTGCCTGAACCCGAACGGAGCTTTCTATGCATTCCCGAACATCTCGAAGCTCTACGGCAAAAAGGCCGGCCCGCGGCAGATAAACTCGTCGCTGGACATGGCGCTGTACCTGCTGGAAGACGCAAACGTCGCCCTGGTGCATGGAGAGGCCTTCGGAGATGATCAGTACATAAGGCTTTCCTATGCCACTTCCCTGGATAACATCAGGAAGGGACTGGGCAGGATAAAAGAAGCAGTAGCAAAACTAACATAGCAAATTCCAAACTCCAAATTCCAAAGGGGAATTTGCGATTTGGCAATTTGTAATTTGGAGCTAGAATTTGAAAAAATATCATTCCGGTTATGTCTCCCTCATCGGCAAGCCCAATGTCGGTAAATCCACGCTTCTGAACACCATCCTCGGCGAGAAGGTGGCCATTGTCAGCCCCAGGCCGCAGACGACAAGGAACAGGCTGATGGGGGTAAAGACCCTGCCCGAGGCCCAGATAATATTTATCGACACACCCGGCATACACAAGCCGAAGCACAGGCTCGGCGAGGTGATGGTCAGGGAGGCCCGCGACGTATCGAGGGAAGTGGACCTGGTCCTTTTCATGGTCGAACCCGAGCAGCCGCACGTCGGAGACACCGCTGTCATCGAGATATTGAAGGGACTGCAGAAGAATGTATTCCTCCTGGTCAATAAGGTGGATGCCGTCAAGAGGGCGCATGTGCTCCCTGTCATCGAGGCCTACAGCGCGCTGTATCCCTTCAGGGAGATCATCCCGGTTTCGGCCCTTACCGGCGACGGGGTGGATATCCTGCTTGAGAATATCGTGAAATATCTCCCGGAAGGTCCGAAATATTATCCCGATGATGTTGTTACCGATCAGATGGAAAGGTTCATGGCAGCGGAGATCATCAGGGAGAAGGTGATGCGCCAGACCGAGGATGAGATCCCCTACTCGGTTGCCGTGGAAATAGTCCAGTGGACCGAAAAAACGCCGGAAGAGGGCGGGGGCCCTGTTTTTATCCACGCGAATATTTATGTTGAAAGAAAGGGGCAAAAGGGTATTATAATAGGAAAAGACGGGGCAAAACTAAAAGCCATAGGTACGAGCGCGCGGCTTGAGATCCAGAAGCTCCTGGGAACAAAGGTTTTTCTGGAACTGTGGGTGAAAGTGAAGAAAGACTGGCGCAGCGACGAAAATATTTTACGTGAATTGGGGTTTAAGTAATGTTGATTCAGATGAAAGTTGAGGGTCTGTTGTTTGACCCTAGAAGCGGCATGTATATCCTGCTCCTGCAGCAGGTTGACGGTAACGAGACGCTGCCGATATGGATAGGGAAACCCGAGGCGGACGCCATAGCCCTTGCACTGGGCAAGGTGGTGACGCCGAGGCCTCTCACCCATGACCTTATCAAGAATGTTTTTGAGGGGTTGAGTGTCAAGGTTACGCGGATTGTAATAACGGAGATTCTTGATAATACATATTACGCTCTTATCCAGGCAGTGGACGGCAAGAAAGAGGTCTCGATAGATTCGAGGCCGTCCGATGCAGTTGCCGTGGCGCTCAGGATGCAGGCCCCCATCTTTGTGGAAGAAGATGTCCTTGAGGTGAGGAGAGGCGATGAGCTTGAAGAGTGGCTGAAAAATCTCAAGCCCGAGGATTTCGGCAATATCATGTAACGCAAACGCGTTGTCGCGATATGCGTTATAAAGCCTTATGTTGAAAAGAACAGATGGAATTGTCCTGAAAAGCTCTGTTTTCGGAGAGGCCGACCTTATCGTCACCTACCTTACTCCTGATTATGGAATCGTAAAGGCCTTCGCAAAGAGCCCGAGAAAGATCAAAAGCAGGTTCGGCAGCAGTCTTGAACCCCTCACCTACGCAAAAATCGCCCTGCTCGGAAAAGAGGACAGCAATCTGCCGAGACTGACCCAGTCGGACATCATCCGCCCCTTTCATTCATTGCGGGAGGATTTCAAATGCCTCCTCAACATTTCGGAGATGCTGGAAATGAATCTTAACTTCCTGCCCGAGCGGGAACCCAATCCCGAGATCTTCAAACTGCTCCTCAATATCCTCAGGAAGCTTGAAGCCAAGTGCGGCAATAACCTGTATTATCTCTATTACAAAATGCGTTTCCTTGAGATCACGGGGTATTCCCCCCGGCTTGATGTGTGCGGCAGATGCGGTGAGCGAATGACTAACGGAGAGGCGGTGAGCCGGGGAACCGGGGCGCCGGAGAGGCAAAAGGCCGGGGGAGTGGGGCCGGTTGAGCCGGTCCACCACAATTTCTACGTCTCGCACGGCGCTGTCTTGTGCAGGAGATGTGTGCACGATGGAGATGAGGCGATGAAGGTCTCAGGCAGCGCCCTGAAATTTTACAGGAGCCTTCTGAAATGGAACCCTTCGGCGATAGACAGGATCATCCCTCCCGAATACCTGGTGGCGGAAATTGCAGTCCTGATCAATTCTCATATCAGGTACGCCCTGGGCCCGTCAAGATTTCCCTACCGCAAGGTTTTGCAAAACACTTCCCGCGTCAACTCGTGAGCCCCATACCTTTGGGAACACCCCGGAGTACAAGGCTGGGGTACAAGGCTTGACAATGCTGTTGAATGGAGTAAAATTTAAACAGATTTACCCGTGCAGTACCATTATAGCAAGCGATACACGTAAGGTTACATGAAGTGTTTGCCTGAAAATGGTGTCTTTTCACAACCCCCTTTTATCCCCCTTTATTAAGGGGGAATTTTACTATATGCCTTATCCCCCCTTTGGAAAAGGGAGAATTTAATTATGTGCCTTGTTCCCCCTTAATAAAGGGGGTAAGGGGGTTGTGCCTTTTCTTAGAGCGCTTGCTGAAAAAACAGGCGCCGGCCCATTATTTTTTATTGTCGAGCTTGACATAACGGTGTGAATTAATTTATAAAATTTTGTTTGCAGGTGTTAGCGGAGGTTAAAGAGATATGGATAAATGGGACCCACTGAAAGACATCTTTTCATTAAGGGACAGGGTCAACAAGCTGTTTGAGGATTCCCCGGCAAGGGCCGGGAGAGCGGGAGCGGCTGCATGGATGCCTGTTGTCGACTTTTACGAGAACATCGAGGGATTTGTTGCCCTGGCAGAGCTGCCCGGAGTAGCGGAGTCGGATATCAGTATCGAGGTGGAGGACAGTACGCTCAGGATAAGCGGGGACAGAAAACCGCACAGGGAGGGGAAAAATTATCACCAGGTGGAAAGATGCTCCGGCGTTTTTTCGAGATCTTTTCTCCTGCCGGCAAGCGTGGACAAAGAAAACATAAAAGCTGCCCTTAAAGACGGCATGCTGAAGATAACCCTTCCGAAAAGAAATGACGAATTGCCGAAGTGTATTGAGATAAAATAGCCAAGGAGACCAGGTAGAATGGGTAAGATACGGATTGCAATTGCGGGTGTCGGCAATTGTGCAAGCTCTTTGATTCAGGGTATCGAATACTATAAGTCTCTTCCTGAAGGTGACCCCGGTACATCCACCGGCCTCATGCATCATAACCTCGGTGGATACCTGCCCGGCGACATCGAGGTGGTGGCGGCCTTTGATATTGATGTGCGGAAAGTGAACAAGCCGTTGAAAGAGGCGGTCTTCGCAAAGCCGAATTGCACGAAGGCCTTTTTCCCGGACCTCCCGGATTATGCCGTCAGGGTGCGGATGGGCGAGGTCCTCGACGGGATTGCACCCCATATGGCTGATTATCCCGATGACCGGAAATTCATCCCGGCTGACGAGGAGGCCTGCGATGTGGCCACGGTGCTGAGGGACAGCGGTGCGGACATGCTCCTCAACTACCTGCCCGTAGGTTCTGAAAAGGCCACCCGGCATTATGCAGATGCATGCCTTGAGGCCGGAGTGGCCCTTGTCAACTGCATACCGGTCTTTATCGCATCCGATGATGAGTGGATACAGCGTTTTGAAGAGAAAGGCATCCCCCTCGTCGGTGATGATATAAAGGCCCAGGTCGGGGCGACCATAATTCACAGGACACTTACAAAACTGTTTATGGACAGGGGAGTTAATATAAAATCCACTTATCAGCTGAATGTGGGCGGCAATACGGATTTCCTGAATATGCTGAACCACAGCAGGCTGAAATCAAAGAAGATCTCGAAGACCGAGGCAGTCCATTCCCAGATCACTCATCAGATGGGTGACGATAACATTCACATAGGTCCTTCCGACTATGTGCCCTGGATGTGCGACAACAAGGTCTGCTTTTTAAGGATTGAGGGCCAGGGTTTCGGAGATGTTCCCATGAACGTCGAATTGCGGTTGTCCGTGGAGGACTCGCCCAACAGCGCCGGGGTCGTGATCGATGCGGTGCGCTGCTGTAAAATCGCAAGGGACAGGGGCATAGGCGGCGCGCTCCTGTCGCCTTCAGCCTACTTCATGAAGCATCCAAAGGTGCAGTTTTCCGATGAACAGGCGAGAGAAATGGTTGAAGAGTTCATAGGGAGCATAAGGGAGAGGTAGTTGATAAGCGCAAAACTCGGGCACCTCCTCGATAAGCCGCTTGCTCCGCTCGCAAAGCGAATATCCGCAGACCCTAATACCCTCAGCATCATAGGCTTCCTGATCACCGCTGCCGCTGCCTGCGTAATCCCTTCCAACCCCGGGAACGGCGGCATGCTTATCCTGCTGGGCGGCATGTTTGACATGCTTGACGGCGTTGTCGCACGCGCCAACGGGAAAAGCACAAAATTCGGGGCTTTCCTTGACTCAACCCTCGACAGGTATTCCGACGCCCTTATCTTTTTTGCCATTGCATGGTATTTTTTTGAGAAGGGCAACCTTGAAGGCGTCCTGTTTACGATCGGCAGCCTTGTGGGGGCTTTGCTGATCAGTTATGTCAGGGCCCGCGCCGAGGGGCTCGGCGTTGAATGCAAGGTCGGCGTGATGGAACGGCCTGAGCGGGTGGTGCTGCTGGCTGCTGGATGTATCGCCGGCGGGCTTTTCCCCATAATCGTTGTCCTGTTCTTTTTCAGCCATATCACGGTAATCCAGAGAGTTATTCATGTCTATAAGGCGGCAAGGTCCGCGGAACGCGGGTAGCGGAAATTCCCCTTCCCCTTTAAATCCCTTTTTATTTCCCGCCGGACTTGGTAAAATAAGTCCTGGCAAACACATTTCCGGAGGCGGGGCATGCAGAGACTGGACATCGATGAGGCAATTCCATCCCTGGTACTTGCCGTAACAATAAAGGACAAAAACGGCGATATCGTATTAATGAAGGGGGTGGAGCTGACGGAAAAGCATATTGCCGTCCTGAGGAACAGGGATGTGAAACGGCTCATTGTCGAGGGTGCTCCGCTCAAGAGGGAAAAAGGCGCAGAAGAGGCTGTCCTTCAAGAGGTGGATAAACGTTTCAGCGCTGCAGGCGCGCATCCCGTGATTGCGAAAATAAAGGACACTATAAAGGGGCTGGCCGTTTGAATCCGACCGATGCGCATATCAAAGACAGACTTCTTAATATAAAAGACCTCCCGACCATTCCCGCAGTCCACGGCAGGATTCTCAAGCTTATTGAGGATGTGAATTATTCCATTGAAGAGGTGAGCAGGCTCATCGAAAGAGACCAGGTGCTTTCCACCAAGGTGCTCAAGCTCGTCAATTCACCCTTTTACGGCCTGCACAGTGAGGTAGCTGCCGTCAGGAGGGCGGTAGTCCTGCTGGGGGGTAACCTTATCAGGGGGGTAATACTCAGCACTGCTCTTTTCGGCGGTATGGGCGAAAAACTGCCCGGCCTGTGGGACCATTCATACTGCTGCTCAATGGTCGCCGGTTTCCTTGCGAGGCGGTTCGGGCTTGCCTCCGTCGAGGAAATCATGACAGGCGCCCTGCTTCATGACATCGGGAAAATACTGATAAAGCAGCAGCTGAAAGAAGCGGCAGTGGAGATAGAGAATGTTGCCCGATCAGGAGGAGTGCTTATGATTGAAGCCGAGAGGCAGGTGATTCACATAACGCATGACAAGGTTGGGTTATGGCTTGCAGAGAAGTGGAACCTCCCGGATATAATTAAAAATATTATTGCCTATCACCATACCCCGGGCCGGTGCGGCACGCACCTCAAGGCAGCTGCAACGGTGCACTTTTCGGATATCATAGCCAAAGGCATAGGAGTATCATACAGCGACGACCCTTTGGCGCCTGCGCTTGATGAGAAGGGCTGGGCCTCCCTGGGAGTGGACGAGGGCGATATCGTGGATATCGTGGTGGAGATTGTGGATTTGATCCAGACCGACAAGATGCTGTCAAAATACTTATCCGGAGGCAGAGGTGGAGAACAGAAAAGTATCTGATGTTTTCTTCAAAATTCCCCTGATATTAAGTTCTTCAAAGGGGATAGACGGTCTCGTCGGCAGTATGTCCGAAATGATTGCTTCGGACCTGGGTTTCCGGGGCTGCATGATAATTCTTAAGAACAACGAGGGGCATTTTGTCATCTCTTCCCTGGCGGGCGTGGAGAGGGGCAAGGCGCTCGGGCGTCTTTATATGAAATGTCCTGAAAACGGCATCGCGTTCATTAATCACATCCTGATGAACAACAATACCATCATTGTCGACAGGCTGCCCGAAAGCCTCAGCTTGTCTGAAGAGCAGGCAAAAGCTGTTGTGAGCCCTCTTTTGTGCAAGGGCAGGGGGATCGGTGTGGTGATAGCTGAAGACCTGTCCGTTGATTACACGGATACGCAGATAATAGAAAGCGTGGCCAGATATATCTCCATGGGAATTGAAAACCATACCCTGTACAGGGAGGGCATGGAAAGCCATATGGATTTGATCCATGAGGTGGAGACGCTGCATCTCATGTATGAAATAGGCCGGGAAATAATCTCCAACCTGAAGACCGATGACATCATAGAGACCGCGATCCAGATGATCAGGAGGATAATCCCCTGCGACGGCGCTGCGGTTGCCCTGCTGGACCACGAAAAGAAAAGTTTCTCGGTGATCGCCTCCTGGGGATCGGGCATGGAAAAGGGGACAATCCTGGACGAGACCGACATTCCCTTCCCCGCGGTTTTGGAGAGCGGGAAATCATTTTACCAGCATGACATAACCCTCGATTTCCCTGATTACCCGAAGCAGCTCCAGTGGGCCAGTGAGAAGAATGTCTTCTCTTATTTCTGTGTGCCCCTGCAGGTCAAGAGGCGGTTTTTCGGCGTGCTGGTCATGTCGAGCGTCAGGCCTGCATGGTTCGCAAAAATCCATATGATGGGCGCTGAAAGGCTTGCAACGCAGGTCGGTATTGCCCTGGAAAACGCGCGGCTGCTCGAAGGCATAGAGGAAATATTCATGGGCACTGTCAGGTCCCTGGTGTCGGCCATTGATGCCAAATCAACATGGACAAGGGGCCACTCGTTGCGGGTCGCGGATTATGCCGTAAGGATCGGGGAAAAGCTCAGGTTCAATAAGGACGCGCTCGACAAGCTCAGGATGGCGGCCATCCTGCACGATATCGGGAAGATAGGGACCTATGAGGGGATACTCGACAAGCCGGGAAAGCTGACCTCCGAGGAGATGGACCTGATACGGCGCCATCCTGCGCAGGGAGCGGAGATCCTCAGGCCCCTGGGAGCGATGAAGGACATAATCCCCATTATGAAACACCACCATGAACGGTATGACGGGACAGGCTATCCCGACGGGCTTGCCGGCGAGGACATCCCCTTTGAGGCGAGGATCCTGTCGATTGCGGACGTCTATGACGCCATGCTTTCCGACAGGCCGTACCGGAACAAGCGCACCCCTGAAGAGGCGATCAGGGAGCTGAAAACCGGCGCCGGGACCCAGTTCGATCCTATGCTGACAGCGTTGTTTCTGGACATATTAAGCGATAAACAAATGTGATATACTTATGTGTATGAAAGGAGGCGGTGATGGTTGGTCAAACATGGCTGGTCATTTTAAGCATCGGGTTTATCATTTCCGTTATCGGCATTCTGGTTGCAATCTGGTTTCTTATACGCGCCATTGAGGACATCAGGCAGTTGACCGGAACCATCAACGGGTTCGTAAAGAATACCGAAGAAAGGATTGCCCCCATTCTCCTGGAGGCGGAGCAGACCCTGAGAAGCATGAGGAAGGTCAGCGACGACGTGGGTACAGTCACGGAAAACGTCCGGGGCCTTTCCGATGCGGCCTATGAAATAGCACTCAGCCTGAAGGCTGTAAGCAATGTGGTGAACGGCCTGGGAGAAGGTGTGTCCTTGCGGGCCGCAGGGGTCAAAGAGGGAATCAGGACAGCGCTTAATGTCATAATAAATCAAATAAGGCAAAGGAGGTAATCATAATGAGAGATGAAGAGAGTGGATTCAGTTCAGGTTCTGTATTGCTTTCATTCCTTTTAGGAGGGATGGTGGGGGCGGGGTTGGCACTGCTGCTTGCGCCTCAGTCAGGACCGGAGACAAGAAAAAAGATAAAGGAATTTTCCGATGATATGAAAGAGAAGGCCGCCGGGTACATGGACCAGGCGAAAGAAAAGGTCAATACAACCGTAGAAAAGAGCAAGGATTATATCGATGAGAAGAAGTCGGTATTGACGGCAGCTCTTGAGGCGGGCAAAGAAGCTTACCAGAGGGAAGTTCAGAAATAACCCATGCATGGGTCTCCGGGAAGATAGCTGCAATAAAGGTCCGTATCGCCAAGGGGCCTCCGGTGTTGTGCCGGAGGCCTTGCTTTTGCCTTTGATGCAATAAAGACCGGCGCCGTGAGAGGAGAAGGTATTGATCAGTGGGTGTAACGGCTTCAGACATTGACTTCATGAGGTATGCACTTGAGGAGGCGGAAAAGGCGTATCGGGAGGGCGAGGTGCCGGTCGGGGCGGTGCTCGTCATCGGTGGAGAGATCGTTGCGAAGACCCATAACAGGAGGGAATCGGACCTTGATCCCTCCGCCCATGCAGAAGTGCTTGCGCTCAGGGAGGGTTCGCGGAAGATCAGGAACTGGAGGTTGTCCGGTGCAACACTGTATGTGACAAAGGAACCCTGCATCATGTGCGCAGGCACAATGGTAAATGCCCGGCTGTGCAGGCTCGTTTACGGCTGCGGTGACATGAAAGGCGGCGCGGTCCGCAGTCTCTACCAGCTCCTTTCCGACAGGAGACTGAACCACCGGGTCGATATATCCCGGGGCGTGCTGGAAGAGGAATCCGCTTTGCTGCTGAAGCGCTTCTTCCGTGAGCGGCGGACTGCCCCCGGGAAGGACAAAAGCTGCAGTTAAAGCCTGAGAAAGGCGCCGCCCATTCCGCTCCGGTTCCGGCAGGCGTTCCGGTTCATTCATGCCACCTCTCATTCAGCGCTGTTTCCCGCAGTAAGAATGTAATCAATTGAGAAAAAATTTTCTGATTATGTAAAAATACGGACAGCACTACAGAATGGAGAGGAGAGCATATGGCAACGATCCTGCTGGTGGATGATGAGGAAAATATCCTGAAACTGTGCAAAATAGAAATGGCAGCAGAAAGATATGAA
>JAJZPZ010000009.1 GCA_021847795.1 Nitrospirota bacterium | reverse complement strand
GTTATCGTGAGAAGGCCTGATGTCTGCACGGGATGAGGCGTGTTACGATTGAGGGGTTCCCTGGTCATACAAAACCATGAAATCCCTGAATTCCTTTTCCGGCAACGGACCGCTGAAGATATATCCCCGGACCTCATCGCATAAAACTGAACGGAGAAAAGCAAGCTGGTCCCCTGTTTCAACGCTTTCGGCAACAACCTTCAGCTTCAGACTGCGCGCCATGGTGATTATCGCGCCTGCAACCGGACGGATGGACTACCTGCCTGTCAATTGACCACCGGCCTCCTCCCTTCATCATCGTCGGTAAACTGCGCCATAGCCGCGCTGAAGCCGGGTCCCCCGAACCAGCCGAACACCTTCTGCATTCCATGGGGAAAGAAAACGATGCCCAGCAATACCCGAAGCACAAAGGCCGCGGTATCGTCATCTGTCCGGATCAGCTTACTTACCATAGCAAACCTCCTTCCGGTACAGGCGTTATAATTTAAATATATCAGATTGATGGAGAATAGCTAATGTGGCGGCGCCGCCTGCATGAGCAATCTGTTTTTTGCGGTAGTATAATTAAAGAAAAAGGGCATGAGCATACAAGGGAGCGCTCTCTCTGCCCGGGGAGGCGGCAATGGCGGAGAAATGGTTTGAGGATCTGCCTGAAGACTTTTTTGAAAGTGAGGCCGACAGGGCATACAGGGAATCCTTTGCACAAATCCGCAAGGGACTTGAGGAAGGCCTCGGTTTTGACGACGCCTGCGCAGCTGTAGAGATAAAGGATGAGGATTTGCGGAAACAGATCATCACTGATATGCTCAAGGTAATTATTGCTGAAGAGCATTTTGCAAAAAAGATCCCGCTTGAGGAGCTTGCCGGGAGATTAAAAGTTCAGCCTGAGGTCCTTGAGACAGCAAAGCTGAGCATGTTCGAAGATATTGAAAAAGGCGGCCAGGTCGTTGTATAACCTCCTTGCGCGCAATCCGGAGCTTACCTCTTCTGTTCCAGGTCTATGCCCATACCCTTGTCCATGGAATAGATGGGATAGACCTTATAGCCTTTTACCCACGGCTGGACGACGAGAAAGTCAGTCCTGTGCCAGAAGGGCACCCATGGCGCATCTCGTATGATGATCTCCTCTGCACTCTTATAGCAGCGGTCCCTTTCCCCCTTGTTCAAAGAGTACTGCCCCTGCTCTATCAGGGCATCGACTTCCTTGTCGGCATAGTGTGTCCTGTTGCCTGCAGGGCCGAAATTCGAGGAGTGGAAAAGAGGGAACAGGAAGTTCTCGGCATCAGGGTAATCGGCCCACCAGCTGAGCCAGAACATATCCGGCTCCCCCCTGTTTATCGCCTCTTTATACGCGCTCCATTCCAATTGTTTTATATGCACGCGAATCCCGACATCCGCAAGGTAGGACTGGATGATCTCAGCCAGGTCCACAACATCCGGGTCCGCAGTTATGTACAGGGCAACGTCGATGCCCCCCCTGCTCTTCTTCCTGACTATATCCTTTGACTTGTCCGGAGAATAGCCATAGAGGTCCCTGAGACCGGCATCCAGGTCCCACTTTCTCAGCAGGTCGGGGACAGGCCCGGCAGCAAGCCGGCCCCTTCCCTCGTAAAAGGTGTCGAGTATTTTTTTCCTGTCCAGCGCGTATGAGACGGCCTTCCTGAGTTCCACGTCGTTGAGAGGGGGCTTAGATGCATTGAGGCCGAGATAGTAGGTATTCAATCCTTTCAGCGACAGGATATGCCCGCTCCACCTGCTGTCGTTTCTGAATTTCGCATACGCCGATGCCGGAAGGGAGATCACGTCAAGGTTCCCGAGCTCAAACTCCGTGATCGCTGTCAGGTCTTCAGGGATGATTTTGTATACAATGCCCTTGACGGTTGCAGCGCCCTCAAAATACCCCTTCCTCCTTTCCAGCGCCACCTCCCTGTTCGGCAACCACCGTGCCAGGACAAAAGGCCCGGCGCCTGCGGGATGGCTCGAAAAGTCCACACCCCATTTTTTCACCTCTTCCCGGGGGACGACATAAGCTGCAGTCATGGTGAGCATGCTCAGGAACGGGGAGAACGGCCTTTTCAGCCGGATTTCAAAGGTGTAATCATCAATCACTTTAAAGCCGCTTACTTCCTTTGCATGCCCTTCACGGTACTCTTTTGTCCCTTTCACTTTGTCGAAAACCCAGATATTGGGGGATTTTGTCCGGGGCTCGAGTATCCTCTCAAAGGAATATTTGAAGTCACCTGCCCTGACCTCCCGGCCGTTGGAGAACTTTACCCCTTTCCTGAGGGAGAACCTGTACTTCAACCCATCTCCCGAGATCTCCCATTTCCCGGCTATATCAGGAGAAATGTCAAGGCTTTCATTGAGCCTTACGAGTCCGTTAAAGAGCTTTGCAGCAATCGATGCCCCGGGGACATCGACAATAAGTGCCGGATCGAGCGTGGTAGGATCTGCATTCATCCGGTAGAAGATATAGTCATAGGAGCGCTTGGCCGGAGTGCAGGAAAGGAGACCTGAGAAAACAGCAACGAGCAACAAGTAACGAGTAACGAGTAAAAAAAACATACTCACAAAAGAATTACCACGGAACGTATTACGCGCACTATGAGCGAAAATCATACTTGTCTAATATATCACACCTATAACAATCATAACTGCATGTAAGCTTATCTCAACTCGTTACTTGTCACTCGTTGCTTTCTTAAAATCTCAAAAACGCCCCTATGCCGCCATGCTCCGCCAGCTGCTTGTTGTCATTGACCACTTCAATGATCGCCCCCTGCCGGATCGCAAGCTCTCCGGCCGAATCGGCCAGGTAATCAACGTGCTCCATCTTCCCCCCGCATGCAGGGCAGGGTTCAACCTTCCGGGCGCTCAGGAGCCCGCAGTTTCCGCAAACAAAACCTTCTGCATGCAGGTCCTTAAGTATGACAAGACTCATCACCCTTTTCTCCCGGAGCGCCGCAATTACATCAGCCGGCCCCAATACGGCAGCCCCGCCGCTCAATGCCAGGGTGATCAGCTTTCCGACAGTCTCTTCTTCCTGCTTCCTCTCGTATGCCTCAACGATGGGCATCGTTATTTTAAGGACCTCGTCCGGAGTTGCAAACATCTCTGCTTTCACATCACCCGCCACTTTATCGAGGATCGTCTTATGAAGCAGCCCCTTAGTCATTGAAACGGCCTCGTCAGAGCCGCCGATAATGATCCTGCCGATGCGCTCCCCCTCCACAAAGGAGTCGAGCCCTTTAATCGCATCTTCTACATGCATTCTTACATGGGTGTCTATGTGCCTCTGGTAGTGGTCAGTCCTCAGTCCGGTGACTCCAAGCCCCCCTTTTCCGGCATTTGCCATATGCTTCGTGGCGGCAGTTTTGGAAAGTGCAAACCAGACATCCTGCTTATGCTTCCCCGGCACGCCGGAAGTATGGATCTCGCTGTATTCCACAATCTCTCCGAGATGGATGACGAAGATCCTTGCATCCTCCTTCTCTACAAGCAGCACGGCGAATTTTTCATAATTGTCCAGCACATCAGCCAGGGGCTCCGTGTAAGGTGTCTTGCCGATAACCAGCTCGTTCCGCACCGGGACCCCGAGATGGTACACTTTCCAGACGGAATTGCCTGCGGAGCTTATCAGGACAAGGCCCTTTTTAAACATTCTCCTGTTGGAAAAGACATAATCGGTGATTTTATCGATATCGGCTTTTACCCTTTTATACTGCTCTTTATCAAGAGATTCAATTTTGCTCTTCACCATGTTTTTGAAGTGTATGTCGTAATCGCCTCTTTTATTCAGAATGGGGTCGACATTAAAGTACAGGCTCACGTAATAGCTGCCCTTGCCGTCCATCGATGCAAGCTCTTTCAGCTCCGCCCTGTCAAGCATGGTGCCCTCCTTCAAAATTTCTGAAGATTTCTATAACTGAAAAGAAAAGAGCCACTACCAGGGGACCCATAATAAGCCCGATAAGCCCGAACTGATTTATCCCGCCCAGGACGCTGAAAAAAATCACCAGAACATGCATTCTTGTCCTGGCCCCTATCAGTACGGGTTTCAGGATATTGTCGACCATGCTGATCCCGAATATCCCGATGATTACCAGGATAATGCCCTTCCCTGCCGCTCCCGTAAAGAAAAGATAAGCGGAAAGGATCCCCCATACGGCAAAGGTTCCGAGCAAAGGAATAAAAGACGATATCGCAGTCGCCAGCCCCCAGAGAACAGGAGAGCTTAGGCCGAGCAGCGCATAGGAGACACCTCCGATAATGCCCTGGAGAATCGCCACTATGACCCCGCCGTAAATCGTTGAGACGACAATGTCCCTGATCTGCGTGACGAGCCTTTTCTTCTGCGCCGCTGAAAAAGGCATATAATTGCTGCTCCTTTCCAGGAAATCAGCCCCGTCCCGCAGAATGAAAAAAATGGAAAAGGCCATAAGAATAAAATTCGCGGCGACCGACGCCACGTTCCCCAATCCGACAGGAATACGCCCGAGCAGCTCATTGCCTATCTGCGAAGCATAAGCGGCAATGGATTTATTCAACTCCGCTCCGGTAATCGGGATGTTTAAAAGAGAGCCGATTTTGTTCACGATGTATTCGATACCCGGATGGCTGAACAGCCCCCTTACCGACTCAATCGTCCCGCCGCCGAGAGAGGCCGGGATATTCTGGATCTCATTGACCAGCAGATAAGTGATGGAGGAAAAAGGCCCTATAATGACCAGTATTATGACAACCAACGTAATCAGTGAGGCTATGGACTTCCATCTCACATACCTCAGGATAAAAACATACAGGGGATAGAACACTATCGAAAGGACAACGGCCCAGCCTATAGGGGCCAGAAAGGGCCTGATTATCTGGAATGTCAAATAACCCAGCCCCAAGACCAGGGCAACCATGGTGATTAGGTAAAACCTGTTGATCGACATGAGCTCCAGCGGAAAGCTTCAAATCCCAAATAAATAACAAGCACGAAATCCGAATATCTAAATCCTAAACAAATCCCAATGACCAAAGTCCAAAACGGTTTTGCGCATTTGGATTTAGTATTTTGATATTGTTTGGAGTTTCGTGCTTAGGATTTAGAATTTCTCCCTATCCTCGCCTTTTCGATGAAGGTCGCGAATATCTTTACTGAAAGTTTATCACAACTCCGGGAGTTTAACAAAAGTCGCGATGCCTCTTCCTGTGCTCCCGGAGAGGTCTGTTTACAGAGGGGCCGCTCAGGGTGCCATTGTACCCCTGCGAGAAAGGGATAATCCCTTTTGATAAACCCCTCGGTTATTCCGTCTTCAGAAACCGCATCCGCTTCCAGGCCCCCGGCAAGGGTCTTTACCGCCTGGTGGTGGTAGGAATTGACGGCAAAGGCTGAAGGTTGAAGACTGAAGGTTGAAAGAAAAGCCCGGCTGACTTTTATTGCATGAGCGCCTTTTTTGTGGTCACCGGCTCCGGGGACCTGAAGGTTGATGTCCTGGTAAAGGTCTCCTCCGAGCGCAACATTGATGAGCTGCATGCCGAGGCATATGCCCAGAACAGGCAGCTCCCTTTTCATTGCCTCTTTCAGCAGCGCGAGTTCCCATTCAATCCTCTCTTTCCTTACAGATATCAGGCACTCCCGGGGCACGGAAAGCTCCTCTCCATAATACTCCGGGGGCAGGTCTCCGCCTCCGGGCAGGAGGAGTCCGCTGATAATATCCGCTATCCGGGTTATATTGCAATCCTTTGCCGAAGGGGGGATCACCAACGGGATTCCGCCTGCATCAGTTATTGCAGAAACATAATTCCGCCTGAGCCTGAACACTTCGTCGTCCATGTCGCAGGCAATGCCGATGACCGGCTGCATCAAGACACTCCCCGAATTCCCAGTTCCGAACTCCAAATCCCAAAGCGGATTTTTCCACATGTATTGGAATTTGGGGCTTGGGATTTGGAATTCAGAATCACAGGATTCTCCCTGAGCGCATTCCCGTAAACTCCCCATCCCTCACTGCCTGGATTCCGTTTACAAATACATGGGCGATACCTTCCGACTTCTGAAAAGGGTTCCTGAATGTGGCGGTATCAATGATCCGGTTATAATCAAAAACAGTCACATCGGCTGAGAAACCCTCTTTGAGAAGCCCCCTGCCCGCAAGCCGGAAGGTTCCGGCAGAGAGGCCGGTGATCTTCCTTATGGCCTCAGGCAGATCGATGAGCCCCTCTTCTCTCACATACCTGCCGATAAATCTTGAAAAGCTTCCGACCCCCCTGGGATGCGGTTTCCCGGTGCAGGTCGGGCCCGTAAAAGACCTCACTGAACTGTCGGACCCGATCATCGCATAGGGGAGCGAGATAAAGCGCCTGAGGTTTTCTTCGCTCATCGAAAAGAATATAGCGCCTGTCCTGACCCGCTCCTGTATCAATATCTCGAACAGGGCATCCAGGGGCCTACGGCCCATTTTCGCCGCAGTGTCGAAAAGGCTCTCGCCTTCCATCCACCGGTTTTCAGGATTTACCACCGAGGATATGGAGACGCCTTTCCAGTACGTGTCATCTTTGGGGCCGATCTCCGCCTTAATGCGTTCGACTGTCTTCGGGTCTTTAAGCCTCCGCAGCTCCTCTTCCGCGCCGCCTTCATACACCCATGCCGGGAGTATGGTGTCGAGATCAGTGCTTGAAGCGGTATAGGGATATCTGTCGCAGGTCAGGCTTAATCCTGAAGCCCGCGCTTCCTCCAGCAGGGAAACGGCTTGGTCGATCTTATGCCAGTTCCGCTCTCCCGCTGTCTTTATATGTGATATATGGGTATGCACACCGGCCCCTTTCCCGATCCTGACGGCTTCCTTTATCGCCTCAATAAGGGAATCCCCTTCGCTCCTCATGTGCGAGGCATAAATGCCCTGAAGCGGCAGTGTTTCAGCCACGACTTTCGCGAGTTCGATAAGCTCCTCCGTCTCGGAATAAACACCGGGTGGATATATCAGCCCGGTTGAGAACCCCCGTGCTCCATCTTTCAGCGCCTGAGCCAAGAGCCTTTTCATCTCCGAAAGCTCCCCCTTGCCTGGGGCAAGGGCCTTGTATCCCATAACCGAGGCCCGTATATTTCCGTGGCCGCACAAGGTGGCATAGTTTATGGCTATGCCTTTGTGTTGCAGGAGAGCGAAATACTCCTGCATTGCAGACCACCGCTCGGTTATCCCCAACTCCTCCAGGTCGGCTTTCCTGCGTTCAGCTGCTTCGCCGTAAAGAGGGCCCGCTGACAGGCCGCAGTTGCCGTTGATTTCCGTAGTCACTCCCTGTGACAGCTTGCCCTCAGCTCTCCCGTCTGCAAGGAGGGTGAATTCGGAATGGGTATGGGTGTCGATGAAACCTGGGGAAACGACAAGACCTTTTGCATCGATGACGTTTGCGGCTGCCGGCGCATCCCTGCCGACACAGGCTATCTTGCCCTCCCGGATGCCGACCTTCGCTTCGAACGGCGCAGAGCCGCTCCCATCGACAACAAGACCGTTTTCAATCAGATAATCAAGCATGCTCTGCCTCCCGCTGAAAGACAAATCCGAAGCACTAATTTCCAAATCCCGAACAAACGGCAAACTCCAAATCCCAAGCACGAAATTCCAAACAATATCTAAATACTAAATCCAAATGCTCAAAACCGTTTTGGACTTTGGTCATTGGGATTTGTTTAGGATTTAGAAATTAGGATTTCGGATTTGCCGTTCCCCTTTATGGTGATTGCTTATTTTTTATATGCTCTTCCTTCTCAAAAAAGACCGCGGGGTTCCTCATGCTTTCAACAAACAGGGGGACCAGAAAAGATGCCGCCAGGCGCATCTTCTCGTGGAAAGGCGCCGCCCCCTTTCCACCCACACTTTCCCTGTACGTTCCGTGGAGCTTCTGCTTGAGAACAGGAAAGGCCTTCAGGGTAAGGACCATGACGGAGAAAAAATCATGAACAGGCACCCCGACCCGCTCCAGGGGGCGCAACATCCTCCGCAGGGAATCAATCATATCTTCCAGCGGCGTCATTGCAGTCAGGATCTTTGCGGCAAATACCATGTCAAAGACCCGCAGCGTCCTGACTGCCGCGAGGCTCAGACCCTCGTTAGTCAATGTGAGAGGACCCAGCACAGTGAGCACCCTGCCCGACTGGTGAAAAAGATTGCTGAAAAACGTAAAACCCAGAAAGAGCATAATAGGCAAAAATCCGCCCCTGACCTTTCTGAAGGGAATAAAGAAAAGGGCGATCACGACAACGGCCGCTACGATAAGATGAAAGGTCAGGTCCCTGAGAACGAAGACCCCCGCTGCGAAGCACACATATATGAAGAGATTGATCCCGGAAGGCAATGAGTTACCTGAATTTACGGATATATTTAACAGACCCGGCCTTAGGCATTTCTCTATTATAACTGATTTCCTGCTGGTGTGCGGCAGCGACTGTCCTCTGCCGGGAAGAGTTGCCCAGATAGGCATTGATTCCGGAAACAAGGGATTCTGCAATCTCTTCCCTGTATGCATCAGTGGACAGCAGCTTTTCCTCATCAGGATTGCTGATAAAAGACACCTCAGCCAGCGCAGAAGACATCTTTGCGCCCACAAGCACGTAGAACAACGCGGATTTTACGCCTAGATCATTCACCCTGGGGTACTGCGGCTTCATGGAGGAAATCATCGACTTCTGTACAAATCCCGCAAGCCTCAGGGAATCATCCCGCTTCCTGTCCCTGTCAAGAGAGGCCAGGATGATGTCCATTTCGCTCTTGGCCTTCCTCATCTCTTTGACTGATATGGCATTCTCTCTCGCGGCAACTCTCAGGGCCGCTTCATCATCAGTCCAATTGAGAAAGTATGTTTCGATGCCGCGGGCCTGCCTGTTGGGACTCGCATTTGCATGTATGGACAGGAAGAAATCGGCATCATTGCTGTTGGCTATCTTCGCCCTCTCCGGGAGGGGAATGAACACATCGCGGTCCCGTGTAAGGATTACCTTGTACTGCGGGTATTCACTCCGGATTATCTGCCGCACCTTCAGCGCTATGTCCAGCACCACATCTTTTTCGTTAAGGCCTGTCGGACCCACTGCACCGGGGTCGTGGCCGCCGTGTCCGGCATCAATGACGATCTTTCTCCGGAGAAGCCCTGCCTCGGTCCTTGTATCCGGCTTTTCGGCATCAGGCTTTCTGATGTCCGTTTCCCTGGCTCCCGTGCTCTCCGCCTCTTTCTTTTTGCCGTCAGCGGCCCCTTTCGGAAGTATATCAATAACAAGCCGGGCAGGGTCTTCAAGGTTGAACACCTTAAAATCGTAGTCCGACACTTCCAGGTCAAAGACAATCCTTACGGTGTCGGCGTTAAATTGCCCCAGCCGCACGGATTTGAGCAGTTTATCATTTACCGAGAAGGTCCTCGGGCACTCTTTTGTCAGGGTTGAATTCCTGAGATCGAAAAACAGCCTTGCAGGATTGGACAGCTTTCCTTTGGTGAAATCCGCAGCAGCGGAAAGATCGACAACAACCCTGGTGTATTCCGGTGTCGACCAATACCTGAGCCCCTTGACTTCAACAGGCCCGTCGGCCCTGCCGGGTGCGGGGAACAGAAATACAAAAGACAGAAGATATAGGACGGGAACCATGTGACGGAGGGCAGACGAAAACACCCCGGGGGTCCTGACTCCGGACTTCTGTTCCCGGTCTTCCCTATGAGTGGCGGAGTTTGTCCGTATCGGGCTGAGAGCCGCTCCGACTGTTTTCCGACTGCTGTATTCCGTACCTATCCTCATGCCGCCTGAACAGCCTTGACTTCCGGGATCTCCTTCTTCATTGTTGTTTCAACCCAGTTCTTCATGGTCAGGGTCGACATAGGGCATGTCCCGCATGCGCCTTTCAGCTTCACATATACTATATCGTCTTTTACTTCAATTAATTCAATGTCACCGCCCTCTGATTTGAGGCCGACCCGTATTTTATTCAAAACCTCTTCTACTCTCTCCCTGGTTATCATGGCACCCTCCAGTCCGAATCCCGGGGACCTCAAGGCAGGCAGCCGGTTTTTTTACTTTAAATGATAGCTAAAGGTGAACTTTTTATCAAGAGTAAACCTTAACGTTGCATAACCGGAAGGGGAGGAATGCCCCAAAACCTTTACAATGCGATAAAAAACCGTATTCATCGGGAATTGCACAGGTTCACGTGAAGTGCCTTCCGGCTTATGATTTCGGTGGGGTGGTATGAAAATCTTCAAAGGTATCGCCGTAAAGCTTTTGGTTCATCCCTCCCCTTCCGCTTTGAGGAGCTTTATGCAACTGTAAGTTAAAGTATGCGGGAGTGGTTGATTTCCGAAGGGGAATCGGATAGGATTAGCTATAGGCGACAGGCAATAGCTCCAGCCTAATGCAGGAAGGAGGACGACAATGAAAATTGAAGCAGGGAAAAAACCCGGGGTCGCAGATTCACAGGTCATTGAACTGCCCGGCCTGATCAACTACCAGGAGCAGTCCGTGGTGAGCAGGGAAATCATCAAAAAGAGCACGGGGACTGTGACCCTCTTTGCCTTCGACGAGGAGCAGGGCCTGAGCGAACATACCGCCCCGTTCGATGCGCTCGCATATATTGTTGACGGCGAAGCGGAGATCACCATTTCACATGAGCCCCATGCGCTGAAGGCCGGGGAGATGATCATAATGCCCGCAAACCAGCCACATGCGTTAAAGGCCCTGAAGAAGTTCAAGATGCTGCTGGTGATGATACGGTCCTGACAGGGCAACCAAGCGCTATCCGCGCACGCTGGTTTGCCCTGCTTGAAACAAAAGGGATAGCCCCCTAAACGGCTTCCACAGCTTTCACTTCAGGGATGCTCCGTTTCATCTCTGCCTCAATGCCGCCCTTCAGGGTCATCATGGACATGGGGCAGGAGCCGCATGCCCCTCTCAGCCTGACCTTGACCACGTTATCGGCAGTAACTTCAA
Source organism: Nitrospirota bacterium (assembly GCA_021847795.1). Taxonomy (GTDB): domain Bacteria; phylum Nitrospirota; class Thermodesulfovibrionia; order Thermodesulfovibrionales; family Dissulfurispiraceae; genus JAMCVZ01. The sequence continues at coordinate 36,798 of JAJZPZ010000009.1, read as the reverse complement.
CCAGCTCAACATCTCCCCTGTCCCTCTGAAGGGCAGGCCTTATCCTGTTTAATACCTCTTCGACCTTTGTTTTATCGACCATCCTAACCTCCTGTGTTTATGCACGCCTTTATTATATAAGATTATGGCTGCTGAAGGCAGTAACAAGTAACCTCTTTAGTGACAAGTAACAAGTAAAGGATCCGAAGACAGTGACAAGTGACGAGTCTGAAGGCAGTGACGAGTTTTTAGAGTCTTTAGTCTTTAACTTGTTACTTGTTACTTGTGACTTGTCACTGTCTTTAGAGTTACTTGTTACTGCCTTTAGGCTTTTCGGCAGACTGACCCGCTGCCAGGAAGCTATACTTTTTCCTTCCAGTATGGGGTTGCCAGTTCCTCAAAGGCGGTGATCGCCGCTATGGAGCCCTGCCCTACAGCTGTTGCTATCTGCTTGACCCCTCCTGTCACATCCCCGGCAGCATACACCATGCCCATGGATGTCCGCTGCCTGCCGTCCACTTTGATGTACCCTCCCTTGTCCAGGGCAAGACCCAGCATTTTTGCAATGTCATTGCTCGGCGTATACCCTATAGCGATAAACACGCCCTCAACAGGGAGTTCTTTTACCGTATTGTCCCTGAGGTTCTGGAGTTTCACACTGCTTACGGCATCTTTGCCGTTTATCTCTTTCACAACACTGTCCAGGTACACCGGGATATTTCTCTCCCGCAAGCTCCTTTGCAACGCCTCTTCCGCCCTCAGGGCGCCTCTTCTGTGGACCAGCGCAACATCGGCGCCTATGCTGTGCAGGTAAAGAGTGTCCGTGGCCGCTGAGTTGCCGCCGCCGATGACGATGACTTTTCTTCCGTCTTTAAAAAAGTAACCGTCACAGGTGGCGCAGTAGCTGACGCCTTTTCCATAAAAGGTCCTTTCCCCGGTCACTTTCAGTTCCCTGTGTTCCGCGCCTGTCCCTATAATGATTCCCTTGGCTTTGTATGTCCTCCTGGTTGTCTTCAGCTCAAAGATATCGTTGTCCTTGTGGATATCGACCACATCCTCACCTTCGAAGATCTGCGTATACTGCAGGGCCTGCTGGTACATTACATCGACAAGGGCCCTGCCGCCTATCTGGCTGAAGCCGGGATAGTTCTCCACAACAGGGGTTATGAGCACCTGTCCGCCCACAGTCGCCTTCTCCAGGACTACGCTCTTCAGCCCGCTCCTCCCGGCATAGAGGCCGGCAGTGAGTCCGGCAGGGCCTCCGCCGACAATGACAAGGTCCACGTCAACAATGTCCCCGGAAACCGAAACAGACAGCCTGTCCGCAGGAGCAAGGGTGATCACTTCCTCGATAAACAGTTCCGCAGGCTTGACCCCGGTGCCGATCGGGACCCCGTTTATTACCGTAAACGGAACAGTTACGATATGGTGCTTATCGATATATTCCCTGTTCTCGTACATCTCCACTATTTCAGCTGTCACCAGCTTCGGCAGGGCTATGGCGGCTGATATGGCGTTCATGGCCTGCTGGGGACAATATGGGCAGGCGGGGGTCACGAACACCTGGATGTGCCTCGGCTCTTTCAGCTCAAAAAGCCTCTTCAATGCCTGGTCGGAGAGGATCGTACCTTCGCTCGAGGCGATCAGTATGGCCATGATCAGGGTGCGTGTTTCCTCGCCCAGGGGGGCGCCGACATAGCGGATATTGTATTTATCCGGGCTTATCAGGACAGTTGGGGACTTTGCAACTCCCCTCTCCTTTGCCTTGCCGCTGTCCAGGGAATGGAACTTCGGCTCGATCTTGTCGTTGAGTTCCGAGAAAACCCTGATCAGGCCTGTGGTAACCTCGGTATACTGGTTGCCGGCCTTACCTGTGAATACCTCGACGGGCACTTTGCCGACAAGGCCTTTAAAGGTCTCACGCAAAACCTTCCGTGCTTCTTGAGGTAGTATTTTATCCAGCTTGTCTTCCATAATTATTCCGTTCCCATGCAAATATAAAGGTGCAAGCCTTCCACTTTTTTCCGTAACGGAACTTGCCTATTTTAATTATACCAGCATCTGTTATTCATGCCTATTCCGGGGTATAATTATTCATGAAAAAGACGGGATTCCTCTATGATGATATTTTCCTGAGACATGAGACACCCCGGTGGCACCCTGAAACAAAGGAACGGCTGACCGCCATCCTGAACAGCCTTGAAACCTCTGGTCTGTGGTCAGAGCTTATGCATATAAAGCCCCGGGAAGCAAGCTTCGGAGACATCGCCCTCGTCCACACCGATGCATACATCGGGATGATCAGGGCCTTTGGAGCAGGCTACCTCGATCCCGATACCTATGCGTCCAAAGACAGCCTGGAAGCTGCCTTATATGCTGCCGGGGCCGTGATCGAAGCTGTAGAAAAATGCAGGTCCGGCGAGATCCGGAATGCCTTTTGCGCGGTAAGGCCCCCTGGGCATCATGCCGAGGCAGACCGGGCAATGGGTTTCTGCATCTTCAATAACGTCGCGATCGGAGCGCGGTATGCGCAGAAGATCGGGTACAGGAAAGTGTTCATTGCCGATTTCGATGTGCATCACGGAAACGGCACGCAGCACACCTTTGAGGAGGATAACACGGTTTTTTACTTCAGCACCCATCAGTACCCCCACTACCCCGGCACAGGCAACAGTCTTGAAAAGGGGAAAGGCAGAGGTGAGGGATATACGTACAATGTTCCCATGAAGCCGGGCTCGGGAGACAGGGAATATGCACAAGCCTACCAGGATATCCTCCCCGGGCTCATAAGGGAGTTCGGCCCCGACATCGTTCTTGTCTCGGCAGGCTACGACATCCATGCCGCTGATCCGCTGTCGGATATCCGGGTCACGAATGAAGGGATACGCTCCATAGTATCGGGAATACTTTCATCTCCCCGGGACCCCCAAATACCTTTTGTTTTTTCCCTCGAGGGCGGCTATGACTTAGCGGCGCTCGGAGAATCGGTAAGGATCACACTTGAAGAGATGATGAAAGATCAGTGAAACAACACGATCAGGACAAAACCCGTGAGCATCAGTGCCGTTCCCAGCAGGCGCTCCCGTATTCCGCTTTCCCTGAAAAGCACATGGCCGTAAAAGACCCCGATCAGCAGGCTCAGCCTTTTCACCGAGATCATGTATGCAACGTTTGTAAGGCTCAGGGGAGAGATCTTTAAGGCCTTCGTATATAGGATGATCGCGATGACCTCAAGGGGCAGCGCAACCAGCACTGTCCTGTAAAAGTGGGAATCAAGACGGGGAACGGGAACAAACAGGAGGCACGCCAGAAGAAGGGGAAGCGAGAACAGCAGCCTCAGCCACGCAATGAGGTATACGTTATGGACAGATAAGGCCCGTTTTGTGAGGGCATCGCTGGTCGCAAGCGCAAAAGCAGAGACAAGGGGCCGGCAGGACCCATAAATTTTCCATCACATCATTGTATAGCCTCGCGCGAAAAATTGACAATGCGACAGCACATCATTCGTAGGCAGGGATGGCAGGTGTGACGAAGGGCCGTTCATAATGCGATAAAATCACCATAGTGCCTGTTTTTCTGTCTCGTGGACAGGTGGTGCTGAAATTGCCTTTATACGGCGGGAGGGTTCGGCACAAGGTATCGCTCTGAACGGCCCTTCGTCACACCTGCCAGCCCTGTTCATAATCCCTATCCCTGAAGGGACTGTCCCAATTTACCAACCGTAGGTGCCTTAAGCACGGACGAAGCGCAGCGAAGTCGTAGAATGGGGACTGTCCCCAGCGCTCTCAGGGAGAAAATATTTTGGAAAACATGTAATATAGTAGGATTAACCCTTTGGGAAAGTTAAAAATGCAGGAGGTAAGGAATGATAAATATTTATTATGACAAAGATGCAAATCTGGATATCTTAAAAGGGAAAAAGATCGTCGTAATGGGGTACGGCAGCCAGGGCCACGCCCATGCGAACAATCTCAAAGATAGCGGAATGGACGTGACCATAGGAATCAGAAAGGGCTTAAGCTGGGACAAAGCCGCGGCAGCAGGATTCAACGTAATGACTCCTTCAGATGCAGCCAAGGTTGCCGACGTGATCATGATCCTCCTGCCCGACGAGTTCCAGGCCGATGTTTACAATTCGGAAATCGCGCCGAACATGAAAAAGGGCGCATACCTCACCTTTGCGCACGGGTTCAACATACATTTCGGACAGATAGTCCCACCGGCAGCTACCAACGTGTTCATGGCCGCGCCGAAAGGACCGGGGCATCTCGTGAGATCAGAGTATACCAAGGGCAGCGGGGTCCCCTGCCTGATAGCAATATACCAGGACCCTTCCAAAAATACGAAGGACATCGCCCTTGCCTATGCCTCGGCAATAGGCGGAGGCCGTGCAGGGATCATCGAGACCTCCTTCAAAGAGGAGACCGAGACAGACCTCTTCGGCGAGCAGGTTGTCCTCTGCGGCGGACTTACCTCTCTGATCCAGGCAGGTTTCGAGACCCTGATAGAGGCCGGGTATGCCCCTGAAATGGCCTATTTTGAGTGCATGCACGAGGTAAAACTGATCGTCGATCTCCTCTATGAAGGCGGGATCTCGAACATGAGATATTCCATCAGCAACACCGCCCAGTACGGAGATATTACCAGAGGTCCCCGCATCATTACCGATGAGACCAAAAAAGAGATGAAGAAGATCCTGGGAGAGATCCAGGACGGAAAGTTTGCGCGGGAGTGGCTCCTGGAGTGCAGGGTGAACAAACCTGTATTCAATGCCCTGACAAAGAAAGGCGAAGAGCATCCCATCGAGAAGGTAGGGGCAAAACTGCGTTCCATGATGCCCTGGCTCAAAAAAGGCAAGCTGGTAGACAAGTCAAAAGCGTAGACAACAGTAACTCTAAAGACAGTCACAAGTAACAAGTAACAAGTTAAAGACTAAAGACTCTAAAAACTCGTCACTGCCTTCAGACTCGTCACTTGTCACTGTCTTCAGATCCTTTACTTGTTACTCGTTACTGTTGTTGATGTTACTCGTTACTAAAGAGGTTACTTGTCACTGATGGTATATAATTTATGAAAATGAAATTTGCACCCGAAGGGTATCCCTTCATCGTTTTTTTTGCGGCGCTCACTGCAGTCGCTTACTTTATCGGATCTGCAGCGCCTGCAGTTGTCCCTTTCATCCTGCTCCTCTTCATGTTCTATTTTTTCAGGGACCCGGAAAGAGCGACTCCTGCAGAGGACGATATCTTCGTGTCTCCTGCAGACGGCCGGGTCATCCAGATACAGCAGGTCCTTGAGGAGAAATATCTGCAGGGCAATGCCGTTGAGATCAGCATTTTCATGTCGCCCCTGAACGTCCATGTCAACAGGGCCCCCTGCGACGGGACAGTAGAAGCCGTAGTCCATACGCCCGGGAAGTTCCTTTCCGCCTTCAAACCCGAGGCGTCACTGATGAATGAGAACATCGCCATGCTCCTGAAGGGCGCTTTTTATAAAGTGCTGGTGCGGCAGGTGGCCGGGGCCATTGCCCGGCGCGCAGTCTGCAGGGTAAGACCCGGAGATTCCCTGAAAAAAGGGGAGCGCTACGGCATGATAAAGTTCAGTTCGCGGCTCGACATTTTTCTCCCACCCAAAACGGAAATTAAGGTAAAATTAGGCGACAAGGTAAAGGCAGGAGAAACCATCCTGGGGAGAATAAACAAGGAGAAATTCTAAATCCGAAATACTAAATCCCGAACAATATCGAAATTACAAACTCAAACGTTCAAAACGTTTTGATTTTCGGTCATTTGAATTTGTTCAGGATTCAGATATTAGGATTTCGGATTTGTTTAAAGGTATGGCATTCAAAAAAAGAGATCTCGAAAAAAGAAGGGACTTTTCAAAAAAACCCAAAAAAGGCGTATACCTGCTGCCGAACACCATCACGCTTTGCGGGATGTTCGCGGGCTTCTTTGCAATCCTCTCGGCAATCAACGGGAACTATCTCAACGCAGCCTGGGCCATAATCCTGGCCAATGTCTTTGACGGCCTTGACGGGTGGATCGCCCGGCTTACCAATACATCAACACGTTTCGGGATAGAGCTGGATTCTCTCTCGGACCTTGTAGCCTTCGGGGTTGCCCCATCAGTGATGATCTATAAGTGGGCGCTTGTGCCCTTCGGCAGGCTGGGATGGGCGGCTGCATTCCTTTTTGTCGCATGCGGCGCGCTCAGGCTTGCGCGGTTCAACATACAAACAGGGGCGACCGGATCAAAGGCGTTCAAGGGAATGCCCATACCCGGCGCAGCCACGGTCGTAGCGTCAATCGTCATTTATTACTATGAATTCTGGACAGGACTGCCGGAAAAGAGCCCGTTCTTTCTCGTGATCACCATCCTGCTCGCCCTGCTGATGGTCAGCACACTGAAATATCACGGGCTGAAAGAAATCGATTTCAGGGAGAAGAAACCCTTTTGGGTCCTCATCGTATTTGTCATAGTCCTTTTCATTATTTTCATCCACCCCTCGTCCGCCATTTTCTTTTTTGCAATGGCATACCTCTCCTGGGGTATAATTGAAAATATTTTTCTATTCATAAAGAGGATACGCTCAAAGCAGTCAGGGCAGCAGACATCGCCGGAAGACCCCCAGGGCAGTTCACCCGGGAAAGGCCTTCAGGAACAGAAAGAGGGAAAAGATGAGAATCGTTAGGATATTCGATACTACACTGAGAGACGGAGAGCAATCACCCGGCGCATCCATGAACGTGGAGGAAAAGATCCAGCTGGCAAAACAGCTCGTGAAGCTGGGAGTGGACATCATCGAAGCAGGCTTCCCCATCGCGTCCCCCGGTGATTTCGATGCAGTCAAAAGGATCGCTGCAGAGGTGCAGGGGGCAACCATTGCCGGGCTTGCCAGGGCCAGAGAGGCAGACATTAAAAGGGCGTGGGAAGCGATACAAGATGCCCCCCGGAGGCGAATACACACCTTCCACTCCACATCGGACATTCACCTGAAATACCAGTTCAAGGTGAGCCGCGAAGAGGCGCTGAAGAGATCGGTGGAAATGGTGCGTCTCGCCGGGAGTCTTGCAGAAGACGTGGAGTTTTCCCCCATGGACGCGACACGAACAGAGACACCCTACCTCCTTGATGTCGTTGAAGCGGTAGTAGAGGCAGGCGCATCAACCGTGAATATCCCGGATACGGTCGGGTATACCACTCCCACCGAGTTCGGGGCAATGATAAAGGCCGTCAAGGAGAGGATAGGCGACCGGGCCGTGATTTCCGTGCACTGCCACAATGATCTCGGGCTGGCTGTCGCCAATTCCCTCGCCGCGATCCTCAATGGCGCAGCGCAGATCGAGTGCACCATTAACGGCATCGGAGAGCGCGCCGGCAATTGCTCCCTTGAGGAAATCGTCATGAACCTCCACACCCGCAAAGACTTCTATAACGCCCGGACAAACATCAACACAAAGGAGATCATCCGCACGAGCAGGCTCCTCACGCGGATAACCGGGATACAGGTCCAGCCCAATAAAGCCATAGTCGGGGCAAATGCCTTTGCCCACGAATCAGGCATACACCAGGACGGGCTCCTGAAGGAAAAGATGACCTACGAGATAATCCGCCCCAATGACATCGGCCTGCAGCAGACCGAGCTTGTGCTCGGGAAGCATTCCGGAAGGCACGCCTTTAAAGCACGTCTCAAAGAGCTTGGCTATGAACTCGGACCTGATGATATAGAAACAGCTTTTGGCAAATTCAAGCGCCTTGCAGACCAGAAGAAAGATATTTTCGATGAAGATATAGAAGCGCTCATTTCCGAGGAAGTGTCGAAGATCCCCGAAGTCTACAGCCTTCTGGACCTGTCGATCACAAGCGGAACAAGTACGAAACCGACTGCCGCGCTCAGGCTGAAAATCAACGGCACTGTCGTAGACAGGGTGGAGCATGGAGATGGCCCTGTCGACGCGGCATACAAGGCGATCTCGGCTGTCACGCAGACAAAGAGCAACCTCCTCAGGTTTGAGGTCAAAGGCATCACCGGCGGCACCGATGCGCTCGGCGAGGTCATTGTCACCCTTGAAGAGGACGGAAAAACAGTCAAAGGCAAAGGGGCTGACACCGACATCATCGTTGCCGCGGCAAAGGCCTATATAACCGCGCTCAACAAATTGGCAGCACGGAAAAGGCAGTAAAGCACGCCGCTCCCCACTGCAGGGGTTCGCAGTTTCCTCTCAAGAGATCCCTCGGGAGACTCTTCGGCCCCTTCAATCAAGCATGCTTCGCAGTTTTTTGAGTAACCTGCCCGGCTCCACCGGCTTTGCAATAAACTCTACGCCATCCCCGATAACGCCGTTTCTGCTGCTGATGATATCATCGGTATATCCGCTCATGAACAGGACTTTGATATCCGGCTTTACACCCTTCATCTCGTCGAAGGCCGCTTTCCCGTTTTTTCCGGGCATGATCACATCGAGGAGAACAATATCGATCCGTTCCCTGTTTTTTTGAAAAGCCTGTACCGCTTCCTCTCCATTAACCGCTTCTATCACGTTATAGCCATACTCCTCAAGAATGGTCTTTACAATCGTCCTGACGCTGTTTTCATCCTCTGCCAGAAGGACAGTCTCTGAACCCGCCCCGGGCATGGCATCTGCTCTCTCCCCCTCTTTATGCTCGCTTTTATCAGGGAGAACAGGCAAATAGATTTTGAACGTCGCGCCTTTTCCGGGCTCGCTGTAAACATTGACGTATCCTCCGTGCTGCTTTACGATCCCGTAGACGATCGACAGCCCGAGGCCGGTCCCCTTACCGGCTTCCTTGGTGGTAAAGAACGGCTCGAATATCCTTGCCCTGGTTTCTCCGTCCATTCCCATTCCCGTATCGGAAAGGAAAATGAACGCATACTTTCCTTCCATCTCGAATAAGTGGTTCCACCTGTAGTGCTTATCGGCAACGATTATCCCTGTTTCTATCTCCAGCAGACCCCCTTCGGGCATTGCATCCCGGGCGTTTGTACAGAGGTTCATGATTACCTGTCCCATCTGGGTCTTGTCTGCCATTACGGTCACCGCCCCCGGATAAAGAACGGTCTTCAGTTCGATATCCTCGCCGATAAGCCTCTGCAACATATTCTCAAGGCCGCTGATGATGTTGTTCAGGTCGACCGGCGAGGGCTTCATGATCTGTTTTCTGGCAAAGGCGAGCAGGCTCTGGGTAAGGTCTGATGCGCGTTGGCTTGAGCGGAGTATCTCATCTATATAGGCTTTGATCTGGACAGGATCATTAAGTTTTAAACTGATGAGGCTGGCGCACCCTATGATAGCAGTAAGCATATTGTTGAAATCATGTGCAACTCCGCCGGCCAGCCTCCCGATGGACTCCATCTTTTGTGATTGCAGGAGCTGTGCTTCAAGCTTTCTGTGTTCTGTAACGTCCGTGCCGATACTGGCGACAGCGATTACCCTCCCCTCATTGTCACGTAAAACTGAATTGTCCCATACAATAAGCAATCTTGCCCCATCACGCGTCACCACAGGATTCTCGTAGTGCAAGGGAAAGGGACCGCCTGAAACAGCACCTTCGAAAACGGACCTTACCTCGACTTTGGTGTCTTCAGGCAGGAACAGGTCAAACCAACTCCTGTTGAGCACTTCGTCCTTTGACCACCCTGTCAGATCAAGAAAGTAATCGTTGCAGAAAGTTATGTTCGCGTTCCGGTCAAGTATGACTGCAGCAAGCTGAACGGTTTCGAGCAGGTTCCTGAATCTCTTTTCTGCAGTACGGAGAGATCCTTCCACTTGTTTGCGCTCGGTGATATCCTGGACCGTCCCAATGAGTCCGCCCGCACCTTCGCTTTTCCCGCAACTCGCTTCACAATGCGTGATGATATTTCTCACAGAACCGTCAGGCCTGACGATACGCAATTCAAGCTCATATCCCCTGCCTTCCCCGACTGCACCCCTTACCGCCGCATCAAACCGCTCCCAATCGTCAGGATGAATCAAATCCCTGTGCCGCTCATAGGAAGGCGGTCCGAGCAAGGGGTCCAGTCCGAAAATGCGGAACATCTCCGCAGACCATGCGGGCATTTGCGTATGCGGATCATACTGCCAGCTTCCTATATGGGCAATGCGCTGGGCATGGGCGAGATTTGTTTCGGTCCTGTGAAGATCAGCTTCCGCACGTTTGCGTTTCGTGATGTCCCTTAATATCGAGACTGTGTTCATTTCCCCATCCAATGTGTAGGCAGAGACATTTGCTTCCATGTCGAACTCGGTTCCGTCTTTCCGGAGCCCCTTCAGCTCATAACACGTTGGAACGCTTTCGCCCCTGGAGCGGCGCATTGCATAGTCTCTCACCATCGCGTGGGAGCAAGGCGCTATTACATCGAGAATAGGCTTGTTTATGAGGTCATCGTTGCTGTCGTATCCGAACATAGCGAGGTAGGCCCGATTCACAAACTGATGGATGCCGTTTTTGGAAACGCCGATGGCGTCTATGGAACTCTCAAAGATCGCTTTGAATTTGATCTCGCTTTCCCTAAGGGCGCCTTCCGTTGAACTGTGCCGGGTTTCCAGTCTTTCCAGGGCGGAAATCTGCTGCCGCAGTTCCCTGTTTTCGGCAATCAACTGCTCTCTTGTCTTATCTTCATGTGCCATAGACATTTTATGCGCCGCAGGTTGGTTAACATGCAGGAAAGGTATTGCGATGTGGGTTTTCCCTGCTTAGAATAGATTACCCGCAGTTCAGCAGTTATAATCTACACGATTCCTTAATTTTTTTAAAGGAATTTCGGCGGGATTGCAATCCCGGGACTATTGCAATTCTGATCGGTTAATGGCATTATTATTTACGCTTTATTCCTCTGATGTGTCTCAAGCCGGGGAGGCACAATGAGCAGATGCCGTGGTTTTAGTACAGTGAATCGGATAGTGGAGGAATCTTTATGGAACTCTATGCAGGCATCTCACTTGTATGTTTTCTGCTGGGATCTCTTGCCGGTTTTGTCATGCACCGTTCCGATTACTGCATAGCAGGCATGTTCCGTAATCTTTTCCTCTTCAGGCATACGGTCATGATCCGCTCCCTCGTACTGCTCATCGTAGTCAGCATGATACTTTTCGAACTGGCGCGGCAGGCAGGGCTCCTCCCGCTTCTCCCATTTCCTCTCCTGTATTCTCCGACGCCGGCCAATCTTCTCGGGGGGTTCCTTTTTGGTACGGGCATGGTGCTGGCCGGCGGATGCGCTGTAGGGAACCTGTATAAGATGGGGGCAGGCAATTTTCCGAGCATGCTGGCCTGCGGCGGCTTTATTGCAGGGAGCGCACTCTATGCCGAAATGCACCCGCTGTGGGCGCTTTTTATCAAAAACACGACATTCTTTCCGGGGAAAATAACCATTCCCCAGATACTGGGAGTCGATCCGTCACTGGTCATATTTCCGGCAGCAGCCTTCGGGATGTTTTTTCTCTTCACATGGCACAAAAAGAAATTATTGCAGCGGCCCTCCTATGCCGAGGGATACCTGCAGCCCTGGAAAGCAGCTATCTGCCTCTCGCTCATCAGTTTGTCTTCCTATGTGCTTGTGGGGATGCCCCTTGGCGTTACTTCCGCATACGCGAAAACAGCAGGCTATCTTGAGAGTTTCCTTTTCAGGGGGCATGTAGCGGGGCTGCCTTTCTTCCGCGCAGTTTCGTTGAATTATATACACCCGCTGACCGGGCTCCGTCTGCAAGGGGGGGCAGGCCCGAGGTTTGATGCCTTCTCCCTCATTCAGTATCCCCTGGCGGCCGGGATTATTCTGGGGAGCTGCTTCTCTGCAATCATGCTGCGGGAATTCAGGATCTATTTCAGGGCGCCTTTCAGGCAGCATGCTTCGGCATTCAGCGGCGGCATAATCATGGGGCTGGCTTCCAGAATGGCCCCGACCTGCAATGTATGGCATCTCATGGGTGGATTACCCATACTTGCTGCATCAAGCCTGCTTTTCACCGCCGGCCTGCTGCCGGGCGCATGGGCAGGCAGCAGACTTCTCGTAACCCTGGCAACAAGGGACTACCGGCAAAAGGAAGGAGGAACTGCCGTTTGAATACCGTAGAGTTCGATATCCGCGGCCAGGTTTGTCCCTCCACATTGCTCACCGCTTTACGGGAGATCAACAAGCATAGCGAGCAGTTGAAAAAGGGGACTGCAAGACTTTCCTTTAAAACAGACAACCGGGACTCGGTTTCCACAATCCCCGAGTCGGCAAAAAACATGGGATATGCTGCTCATGTCATCAAGACCAAGGGGTACTATTGCATAGAAATCGGCAGGGGTCAATAATACCGGTGCGGAACACGTTTCCGGGCATGGGGGGATAGGCATGGGGTCCGGCAAAAAAAAGGGCGTCCGTGCAGATGCTCCACAAAAAGATGAGAGGGTGCTCGAACTCCTGAGGAGCGAAAATGAAGAACTCAGGGGGAAATACTCCTCCGCCATCCGGTATATCCGGGACAAAGTCAACCAACTCCTGACCGTGATGGGGACCTTACCCATCAAGCCCGAAGAGCTTGATGATAAAACCCTGCTCGAGCTGGATCCCGTCGGGATAATCAGTGATTCCTTCGTCCAGATTCTTGATCATCTTCACAAGACAAATCAGAGGCTCAAGATCACAAACCATGAAATTCAGGCGATATTCGACTCAGCCGGGATGGGCATCCTGGTCCTCGACAGCAAAATGCATATTCTCGCCTACAACAAAAAACTGAAAGATTCCTTTTTCAAGGAAAAGAACAATATCACCGGGCATTTCTGCTATAAAGCGATATGCAATTCCGAAATCCCGGTCAATAAATGCCCGTTCAAAAAGATTTTTAAGACCGGAGAACCCCTGCACCAGCAGGAATGGACAGTAGGCAACCGCTCCTACAACATTGTCGGGACCCCTATCAAGGACGACCAGGGAAACATGACGAGGGCGGTGCTGGTTTATATGGATATCACCGGGAGGATTCGTGCTGAGGAAACACTGCGCAAGAGCGAAGAGAAATACCGCGATCTCTTTGAAAATGCCAATGACCTTATCCAGAGTGTGGGCGCCGACGGCTCCATCTTATATGTAAACCGCGCATGGTGCGATACACTCGGGTATCACGAAGACGAGATCCCCGGGCTTTCCATATTCGACATTATTCACCCCGAATGCGATGACTGCAATGTGGAATTCAAGAGTATCGTATATGGCGAGAGGACAGGCCGCATCGTGACGCAGTTTGTCACAAAAGACGGCAGGACAATCATCGTGGAAGGAAACGTTAATACCATCTATGAAAAGGGTAAATTTGCCGGGACACGCGGCATATTCCGCGACATCACCGAAAGCAAGAAGTCCGAGGAGCTGATAGCCTCTGAAAGAGAGCGTCTTGCCGTCACCTTGCGGAGCATAGGCGACGGCGTCATCACCACCGATACCAAGGGAAAAGTCATCCTGGTAAATAAAGTTGCCGAGAAGCTGACCGGCTGGAAACAGAATGAGGCCGAGGGGAAGCCGCTCGCAGAAGTATTCCATATCATAAACGAAGCAACCCGTATGCGCTGCGACAATCCTGTCGGGAATGTTTTGAAGGGCAGGAAAGTTACAGATATCGCAGGCCACTCGGTGCTCATAGGCAGGGACGGGTCCGAAAGGATCGTCACGGACAGTATAGCTCCTATTATCGACAAGAACAGCACGGTTATCGGCTATGTCCTGGTGTTCCACGATATTACACTCAGGCAAAAAATGGAAAACGATCTCCTCAAAAAAGAGAAACTTGAATCCCTTGGCATTATCGCAGGAGGCATTGCCCATGATTTCAACAACCTGCTGAACGGCATTATGGGGAATATCGATCTCGCACTGACAAAGATCGCTCCCGGGGACGAGGTCTACAGAAGGTTGTCGCAGGCTGAAAAAGCAACTCTGAGGGCACGGGACCTTACAAGCCGGCTGCTTACCTTTTCAAAAGGCGGGGCCCCGATAAGAAAGGCTGCGTCCATCCGGGAGTTGATAAAAGACACTGCGGATTTCGTTCTCGGCGGAACAAACATAAAAAGCGAATTTTCACTGCCTGAAGATCTCTGGTATGCTGAAATAGATGAGGGCCAGATAAGCCAGGTCATCAACAACCTGGTAATGAACGCTGTCCAGGCGATGCCTGAAGGGGGGCCTATCCGCATATGCGCTGAAAATGCGGTGATCGGCCCGTCGGAAATGCCCCTGCAGATCGAAGGGAACTTTGTGAAGATAACGATCAAGGATTCGGGGACCGGCATCCCGAAGGAAAACCTCAACAGGATATTCGAGCCCTATTTCACCACCAAACAGTCGGGCAACGGCCTCGGGCTTGCCACAACCTATTCCATTGTCAAGAGCCACAGCGGGCATATCGAAGTAGAGTCCGATGAGGGTAAGGGAACAGTTTTCTCCATTTACCTTCCCGCGCTCACGGGACCGGTAGAGATAAAGAAGAATATCGCGGAAGATATTCCTTCCGGAACGGGCAAAGGGAAAATTCTTCTCATGGACGATGAGGAACTCATCAGGGACACTGTGGGGACAATGCTGGGCAGGATCGGCTACTCCGTTGAATGCGCCCTGGACGGCAGACAGGCGCTGCAACTCTACAGGAAAGCCAAAGAATCAGGCAAGCCCTTTGATGCCGTAATACTGGACCTTACCATTCCGGGGGGCATGGGCGGAAAGGATGCGATCAGGGAACTGCTCGCGTTCGATCCCGGCGTAAAGGCAATTGTTTCAAGCGGCTATTCGAGCGATCCCATCATGGCCAATTACCGGCAATACGGGTTTTCAGGAGTTGTTGCGAAACCCTATAAGATGAACGACCTTAATAAAGTCCTATTCAAAGTTCTGTAAGCCTGTTCGGAGGCGCCCGGCGCCTCCGGTCACCCTTTCTTCCCTTTCCCCGGTTAAAAATGTTTATATATAAAATTACTGAAGATAAAATGGTCCATCGCTTTCATGTAAAGATCTACTACGAGGATACCGATGCCGGGGGAGTTGTCTACTACGGCAATTACCTGCGTTACCTTGAACGGGCGAGAACGGAATTTCTCCTGGAGCACGGCATCAGTGTTTCGGAGTTCCATAACGGGGGCCTGTTTTTCGTCGTAACCCATGTCGATATACATTACAAGCGGCCCGGCAGGCTTGGTGAAACCATTGAAGTGACCACCGAAGTCGCGGAAACAAAGAAGGCTTCGCTTACTTTGAAAAGCGGGGTTTTCAGGGGGGCCGACCTCCTCGCCGAGGCCTGCGTCACCTTTGCCTGTATAGACAGGAGCGGCAGGCCCCACCGGCTGCCGGAGGGCTTCAATAAACTGAAAAGTTAGATGACAACCATCCCTTGTCAATCCCTGCCCCGTGGAGATATAATAACTATTCGAAAGTTTACCTTTATGGAGGACGCATGACGATTACAGAAAGGATTCTTGCAGCACATGCCGGGAAGAAAGAGGTAGCTCCCGGTGAATTGATAAATGCAAAGGTTGATCTCATCCTTGCCAATGACATTACTGCTCCCATCGCCATACAGGAATTCAAAAAAACCGGTGCAAAAGAAGTGTTCGACAAAAACAGGGTTGCGCTTATCCCGGACCACTTTGCACCGCAAAAAGACATAAAGGCAGCAGAACAGTGCAAACTGCTGAAGGACTTTTCCAAGGAATACCGCCTCGGACTTTATTTCGAGGTGGGCAGGATGGGGGTCGAGCACGCGCTTCTGCCGGAGCAGGGCCTTGTCGGTCCCGGTGATCTGGTCATCGGGGCAGACAGCCACACCTGCACCTACGGAGCCCTCGGCGCGTTTGCAACAGGGGTCGGTTCCACGGATGTAGCCGCTGCCATGGCAATAGGCGAGTGCTGGTTCAAGGTGCCCGAATCGATGAAATTCATCTACTTCGGGAAACTGAACAAGTGGGTGAGCGGGAAAGACCTGATCCTGCACACCATAGGCGACATAGGGGTGGACGGCGCGTTATACAAGGCCATGGAATTTGAAGGAGAGGCGATAAAGGCCCTCCCGATGTATGGAAGGCTGACCATGTGCAATATGGCAATCGAAGCCGGAGGGAAAAACGGCATCATCGTTCCCGACAGGACAACAGAGGAATATGTAAAGGGCAGGACCAGGAGACCCTATACATTCTACTCCTCGGACCCCGATGCGAAATACGCCGAGGTAAGGGAATACGACTGTTCAAAAATACCCCTGACCGTATCCTGCCCGCACCTGCCTTCGAATACGAAGCCCGCAGCAGAGCTTTCACATATAACCATAGACCAGGTGGTGATCGGCTCGTGCACAAACGGGCGGATCGAGGACTTGAGGGAGGCTGCAGAAGTGATCAAGGGCAGAAAGGTCAATTCCAATGTAAGGCTGATCGTTATCCCGGCCACCCAGAAAATCTATAAAGAGGCAATGCACGAGGGCCTGCTGGATATATTCATAGATGCTGAAGCAGTCGTATCAACACCTACGTGCGGCCCCTGTCTCGGCGGCCATATGGG
This sequence comes from Nitrospirota bacterium, assembly GCA_021847795.1. GTDB lineage: Bacteria > Nitrospirota > Thermodesulfovibrionia > Thermodesulfovibrionales > Dissulfurispiraceae > JAMCVZ01. The sequence continues at coordinate 20,273 of JAJZPZ010000009.1, read as the reverse complement.
CATACTCGCAAAGGGCGAAAAGGCCCTGGCGACTACGAACAGGAATTTTGTAGGCAGGATGGGACACCCCGAAAGCGAGGTATACCTTGCAAACCCTGCGGTAGCCGCAGCTACAGCAGTGCTCGGCAAGATCGGCACGCCCATGGAATTGGGGTTATAATTGATAAACGATTAAATAAACCACAGAGAAAACCCTAAGGATATCTCTGTGTTCTCTGTGGTTAAGGATTTAAACAATGTCACCTGAAGATAAAATAAAAGAACTGGGCATCACCCTTTTTGAAATCCCGAAGCCGCTCGGGTCTTATGTGCCCTGCGTGCAGGCAGGCAATCTCCTGTTCCTGAGCGGCCAGCTTCCACTCCGGAGCGGCAAGCTGACGCGAACAGGCAGGGTGGGAGAGACTGTTACCCTTGAGGAGGCCCGGGAAGATGCGCGGCAGGCCGCAATCAATGCCCTTTCCGTGCTGAAAGCCCATACCGGCGGTCTTGACCGGGTACGCAGGTGCGTAAAAGTAAACGGCTATGTGGCATCCGGCGCTGACTTTACGGACCAGCCAAAGGTACTGAATGCGGCATCGGAACTTCTTTTCGAGATATTCGGAGAAGCCGGCAGACATGCGCGGGCTGCGGTAGGGGTTTCCATTCTGCCCCTGAATTCGCCGGTGGAAATAGACTTCATTTTTGAAATTACAACATAAGTGGTTCTCTCTGCACAAAAACAATCTTACGCCCCCATCACTTTCCTGCTCCTGCTCTCTCTCTTAATAGCGGCGCCTGCACATGCCTTTACAGAAAGGCCCGATGCCATGCTTAAGCAGATGAATACACTGCCTTCCCATGCATCACCTGCACTGCCACAGGAAAACCCGGATAATGCACATATCTGTTTTCTGCTCGGTTCTGCTTATGACAAGGCAAAAAAATATGAAAAAGCCGTTGAAGAGTATAAACAGGCATTGAAAATAGCGCCTGTTTTTTTCGAGGCCTATGTCAGTCTCGGCTCCGAATATTACAAACTCGGCAGGTACAGGGCAGCCGCGGACTCTTACCGGCGCGCCCTGGACCTCAGGCCGGGGGAACCTTCGCTCTACAACAAACTCGGCGCCATTGCCCTGATTCTCGGAGATTACCCGGAGGCCCTCAATATGCTCAGGAAGGCGGTAGGGCTTAAGCCCGAAGACCCGACGGCGCACTTCAGCCTCGGCGTTGGTTATATCCTGAGCGGCGACAGGGACGGAGCTATTGCGGAATACATTGTCCTGAAGGGCCTTGACCGGGAGCGTGCAGACAGGCTGCTGGACCTCATCTATTAAAGCAAGCGCCAAATCCCAAGCACCAAATTCCAAACAAATCCGAAATCCCAATGACCCAAATCCAAAACGTGTCAGCATTCAAAGTGCCTGGCTTGCATTTATGCATTTGCACATCTGCAAGCCAGGCGCCGCTCACCCTACAAGAACTCTTTACAGAGGAAAGCGGTCAACCGGCGTGCGGGCGGTAAAACCATATCCTCTTTCATAACTATCGACTATGATACAGGTTTTAAAGTAAAATAGCGACAAAACGTTTGTTGGTCTGGGACATGCCCAGTCAAGCGGCAAGTCCTGCGAGGGCGCTCCAAGTATGGCAGAATATGAAGTGCCTGGTCCTCTTGGCAACAGCATACAGTTGGGGTTGAGTGCAGGTATGGTCGTTATGCCGGGACCAACAGTACGCTCAACGTAATAAGGATAAATAATGGACCGGTTGATCAACTTTGCCTTACCGATACTTCTCATAGATGATGAGCCGAATGCCCTGCGCAGTATCAGCAGGATGTTGCATATCAGGGGCGTGGAGAATATCGTAACCGTCGAAGACAGCAGGGAGGTCATGCATCTCCTTGCACAACAGGAGGTGGCGGTGATCGTACTGGATCTCATGATGCCGCACATCGCCGGGAAAGAGTTGCTTGGCGAACTCAGCCACAACTTCCCTCACATCCCAGTGATTGTCATGACTGCGGTGAATGAGATCGAGATCGCAGTGGAGTGTATGAAGGCAGGAGCTTTTGATTATCTTGTAAAGCCGGTGGATGATGGTATTTTCATATCCAGAATTACAAAGGCGCTGGAAATCTATTCTTTGCGCAACGAGGTCTCGTCCTTAAAGCAATATCTCCTTACAGACCGGCTTGAACATGAGTCCGTTTTTTCGTCGATAATAACGAGCAGCAAAAAAATGCTTGCTGTTTTCAAATACGTAGAGGTTATCGCCACCTCCCAGCAGCCTGCTTTGATTACCGGCGAAACAGGAGTAGGTAAAGAATTGATTGCAAGGGCGATACATTCCCTGAGTAAACGTAAGGGGGCTTTTGTTGCAATAAATATCGCGGGATTGGATGATACCATGTTTTCGGATACATTATTCGGGCATAAGAAAGGTTCATTTACAGGAGCCGAGCAGTCGAGAGAGGGGCTGATCAGCCAAGCTTCCGGTGGAACATTATTTCTTGATGAAATTGGTGATTTAAGCGAAGCCTCTCAGGCGAAACTTCTCCGCCTTCTCCAGGAACATGAGTATTACCCCCTTGGATCCGACATCCCGAAGCAAAGTGATGCCCGTATTATTTTCGCCACCAACCAGGCTCTCCATAAGCTGATTTCCATGGGAAAGTTCCGCAAAGACCTTTATTATCGCCTGCGCGCCCATCAAATCCATATCCCGCCTCTTAGAGAAAGACTTGAGGATATCCCTCTCCTGACAGACCATTTCCTTAGAGAGGCGGCAGGGGCTTTGAACAAAAAGAAACCCACGCCTCCTGCCGAGCTTATGACATTTCTGTCGACTTCGGATTTCCCGGGCAATATACGCGAGCTTCAAGCTATGGTTTTTGATGCAGTGGCGCGGCATAAGTCCGGCATACTGTCAATGGACAGCTTTAAAGAGATTATCGAAGAGGAACGCCTTTCATACCAGGACATTTCCCCTCTGCCGGCGCAAGAGACAAATCTACTGTCCGGCAATTCCGGGCGCTTCCCCACATTGAAAGAAGCTGAAAACCATCTCATATCGGACGCGCTGAAGAGATCCAATGGGAACCAGGGTATTGCCGCATCACTTCTGGGCATAACGCGCCAGGCCCTTAATAAGAGGTTAAAAAGAAATACCTGAGACATTTTTTGCACCTGCAATAATTCTCTTAACTTGATAAGCCGCTTTAATTAAAGCTCTTTTTACTGTTTCCCCGTCGCCTTATTAATAATTGTCTTACCAATCCATCCACCGGGATTTTTGTGAGAGTCTGCGGATCCATTTGATCTGTCGAGAAAAAAACGCATTCCAGACGCAATGGCATTACATATGCTTCAGGGATAGCAGAATCGAGCCTCTTTTTGAGGAAGGAGTTAAAGGACATGAAAAACAATATTCTGGTAATTGATACAATGCCTAATTCCCGTTTTGCAGCTGCTGTCGCATTGCAAAAGGCCGGTTACAAAATCAGCGAAGCGGAGGATGAGGCTGCAGCGCTCTCAACGATACTCGATGCACAGGAGAAAGGCGAACCCTTTGATCTGTTGCTGATAGACGTGAAAATGCCCGGGATACACGGTGTGGAGTTGATTTATAAGCTCGAGAGGCAGTGCCTTTCTATTCCGATTCTCGTGACCACCAACCATGTAGACAGGATTTTGATCACCGAACTGGTGCGCAACTGCTGCTTCGACTTACTGGTCAAACCGTTTGATTCGCAGGAGTTGGTGAAACGTGTTGGAGATATTCTGTGTAGGCATGAAAAAGGCTTCCCCTCATCTTAATGAGAGGACGTATTGAACAGATCGGGTTTTTTGAGGAGATGCGGACAAATCTGCAAAAGAAAGGAGGCTTAAAATGAGCACTTTGGCGGCAACGGATCAGCTTTTGCAATTTGTTACCTTTACACTCGGTAATAATGACTACGCAGTTGATATTCTGAAAGTCCAGGAGATAAACAGGATAAAAGAGATTACGCGAATGCCCAATTCCCCGCCCTATGTGGAAGGAGTCATTAACCTCAGGGGCAAGGTTATCCCTGTTATAAACCTGAGGAAGAAATTCGGAATGGCAGAAAGTGAAAACAAGGAGCAGTCAAGGATAGTGATAATGGACATCCAGGAGATAACCACGGGACTCGTAGTAGATTCGGTATCGGAGGTTTTGCGAATCCCATCGAGCGTTGTGGAGCCGGCGCCGCAGATGGCATCGGATATAAACACGGAGTTTATCGAGGGAATAGCAAAGCAAGAAGAAAGGTTGATTATATTGCTTGATATCGATGGGTTATTTGGCAGAACCGGGCACATTGCTGATGAAAACAGCTAAGGAGGTGTAAAATGCTAAAGAACTTAAGCGTTAAAAAGACATTGAGGTTTGTAACTGTCTTCATTCTGTTCTGTATGGTTTTATATGCCGGGATAATAGTAAAGAAATTGACTGATCAGAACAGCCAATTGATACGGCTGGACAAGGAAATCTCCGTCGTGCTGAACAACACGCACGAGATGAGGTTCTACCTCGCAGAGGTACAGCAGTATCTGTCGGATGCTGCTGCGACCGGCCATAGGGAGTCTTTGAAGGAAGCGGATCTTGCCGCCGCCGAATTCAGAAGCCACCTCGAGAATGCGATTCAGGCCGATACGGTTCCTGAGCACCTCCGGAAATTAAAAACACTGGGGCCACAGTTCGAAGCCTTTTACAGTTTGGGGAAAGAGATGACAAATGTCTACCTTGAAAAAAGCCGCAGCGAAGGCAACAAATTGATGGATAAATTCGACCAAATGACGACCGAACTTGAAAAAGACGTAACGGATATAACTCAAATCCATGTCCAGGTAATGGGGAAAAATCTGGGCAGCGTGGTCTCCAGCAATGAGGTCATCAGGATGTTTGCCGTCGTTGTCGGACTGATAGTTGCAGCTTTTACCACAATCACCCTTACCTGGCTGTCCCGGAAGATCAATACCCCTTTGAGCAGGGCGGTTGAGGCGGCGGATACCATCGCAAAGGGGGACCTTACGGTAAAGATCAAGGTGGATAGCAAGGATGAGACAGGGCAATTGCTTTCCTCCATAGGGGAGATGGCGGATAAATTGAAGAGAATCGTGGCAGAAATAAAGTCCACTGCCGACAGCGCTGCCTCGGCGAGCGAGCAGCTGAGTGCCAGTTCGGAGCAGATGAGCAGGGGTGTCGCTGAGCAGTCCGGCAGGGCATCACAGATCGCCACTTCAACAGCAGAGATGTCCCAGACGGTTATTGACATAGCGAAGAATGCTTCAACTATTGCGTCTTCTGCAAAAGAAACAACTGATGTGGCGCAAGAAGGAGGGAGCATAGTCAACAATGCAGTAGAAGAGGTCAAGGCAATTGCCACTACGGTAGGGGAATCCGCTTCGCTTATGGAATCTCTTGGAGAGCGCTCAAAGCAGATTGGAAAGATAGTGAGTGTAATTAATGATATCGCTGACCAGACGAATCTCCTCGCCCTGAATGCGGCAATAGAGGCGGCAAGAGCGGGGGAGCAGGGGAGAGGGTTCGCCGTAGTAGCAGATGAGGTGAGAAAACTGGCGGAGAGGACTGCCACAGCGACCTCCGAGATAGGCGGGATGATAAACGCGATTCAGGACGAAGTCGAAAAGGCTGTTGCCTCCATGGAAGAGGGGACGAAGAGGGTAAATGTAGGCGTGGAATTATCAACCAAGGCCGGCAGCGCCTTGAACAATATAGTAAGCAGCGTGAATGGTCTGCAATCCATGGTTCAGCAGATCGCCTCTGCAACAGAAGAGATGTCCACGGTTTCTGAACAGATAACCGGCGATATCGAGACAGTGGCAAATGTTACAAAAGAAACGCACAGCAGTTCTGAACAGATAGCCCAGTCGGCCTCCGACCTGGCAAGGCTCTCCACAAAGCTTGCGGAGATCGTGGGACAGTTTAAAGTTTAACGTGATAAAGGGGAAGGGATTGGACGGAGTCATGGGGAAGATAGGGGGAAGATAGTGCCGGGCTTGCATTCGTGCCTTCAGCTCAGTTTCCACAAATGCACGCATGCAGCCCGGCGCCACATCGACAAAGTGTTTGGAGCATTTTGAATTTAGATATTGTTTAGGATTTAGATATTCGGATTTCGGATTTGTCGTTTGCTTCGTGCTTAGGGTTTTATCTCGATGGGCGTCCCGTCGGGCACAAGCTTCCATATCTCTTCAATTTCGGCATTGGTGACGGCAATGCATCCGTTTGTCCAGTCCTCATGCCCGTACAATTCCCCAAACCCTGCCGTGTTGCCCGACAGTCCATGGATCATAATATCGCCGCCTGGAGATACCCCGAGTCTTCTCGCATTCGCCATATCGGATTCATTCGGGTAGGATACATGGAGTGCGAGATGGAACCTGCTGTTCGGATTTCTCGAGTCCAGGACATAGCTTCCTTCAGGGGTCCTTTTATCACCTGCCCGGACCTTGCGCCCTACAGGCTGCATTCCCAGGGATATCCTGTATGCCTTCAGGATTTCCCCGTCTCTCATCAGGAGCATGATCCTCTTGCTCTTGACGATAAATACCCTGTCGGCGCCGGTCGTTGCTGCCGATGCGCTCTCAGGGAGAGATAACAGGTGAAAAAAAACGGCAGCCATCATGATAATAAGGAAAACACCTATCGCTTTTTTTATCTGTCCCATTGCCGTGCAGATATACTACAAAATTCAGCGGCGAAAAATCACCTGGATATTTCCGTCCTGAATTCCCTGCATAGGCGGTTTATCTGCTATTGCGGCAGGGGCGGTCCCTTCAGGTCGTGTCACAGTCATTCCGGGCCCGCTAAAAACTATGCCGGTTCCAGTCATTGTGCAGCCTCTGTCCGCAATGGGGGCAGAAGTTTATTTTTATCCTGTGCATAATAAAGTCCGGGCATGTTTCCTCTATGGGCAGGAACTCTATCCCGCTCTCTTTGATGGCAGAGCAGCACCAGTTCTCGCCGGCAAGATGATTTCTTAAATCGGTCCACAAAACCAGGGTAGAGGAATCTCCTATTCTGTCTTCATGATCCATAGAGACCTCCCACACAATGGGGTTGGAGTGAATACATCAACTAAGGCACTCCCCGCTCCGGCAGGAATGGGGGGGCTGAATCGCTTGCAAGCTCTTCCTACTTATATCCTATCGCAGTTTCCATTATAATTATATATATTATTTTTATAGCTGCCGAGTTTTATTTATATTTCAATTGGTTATAAATATACCGGGATTTAAATATAGGGAAAGGGTATTCTCCTGCTTTAATTATACAAGGAAATGAACAAAAAGCTTACCCCTGGAGGGAAAGCGCTTCGGTATATTCGTCCCATAGTTTTTGTTTTGATATCCCGGTATCGATAAAGTCCCAGGGAAGCATCTCGCCGAACTCTTTGTTCCTGAAAAGGTAAAAATCCCTGTCCACGTCCGCTGCTGAGCAGGCCTTTACCCAGTCATCCGTATCGGCCATGAACTCCAGCACACTGAAGACCCGCCTGTCTCCCCGGGAAAACAATCCCTGCATATGGGCGAATTTCGGCACATCGTGAAATACTTTAACGCCCCTGAGGTTCCTGAGGGCCTTTTTGATGAAATGCAGCTTCTCTTTAACGCTGTTGAGAGGCTCCATGGAGTGCCACTGAAAAGGAGTAAAGGGCTTGGGGACAAAGGTGCTGACACTCAATATGAGAGAGTTCCTGCCTGAAAACCCCCTTATTTTCTTTACAAGCTCGACAATGCCTGAAACATCTTCCATGGTTTCCGCAGGGAGGCCTATCATAAAATAAAGGCGCAGGTTCTCGATCCCGGCATCCAGGATAAGCTTTGCAGTGTCCAGGATGTCTTTCTCCGTTATCCTTTTATTGATGATCCTGCGCATACGCTCGGTGCCTGCCTCAGGCGCAATGGAAACGCTCTTGTGTCCCTTCAGAAGCTCGACAAGCCCGGCGCTTTTTTCACTCGCCCGCAGCGATGTTATGGAAAAATCGACGCCCTCGATGCATAGTATATCTTCCATGTAAGGGTAGTCCGTAAGGGAAGGCCCTATTATGCCCACCTTTGTTGTTGTCTCCCTCGCCCTGTTTATCTCTGCAAGGATGCTGTCCAGGGGCTTTCTCCTTGGCGGGCTGTAAACATGCCCGACCAGGCAAAACCTGCAGTTCCACGGGCAGCCTCTCATTGCCTCGACAAGATACATACCGGAGAATTCCGATTCAGGCGTGACTATTGCCGTTGTAACCGGAGATTGCGCCAGGTCCTTGATAAAGCGCCTCCTGACCGTTTCAGGGGCCCCGTTAGACGCGGTCCTTCCTGATATTCTCCCTTCTGCATCGTAGTCCACGGAATAAAATTCCGGCACATAAACGCCTTCGATACGCACTGCGCTTCTTTTAAGCCGCCCGTGAAACCCTCCGGCCCGGCCCCCTGCGCCCCGGGCTCCCGGGGGGACCTCCTGTTGTCCCATCTCATGTCCGTACATGTCGAGGAACTCGTTCAGGGACTCTTCCGCCTCCCCGATGAAAATCATGTCGAACACGGGCGAGACCGGCTCTGGGTTGAAGGACAGGCAAACACCGCCTCCTATAATCAGCGGGTGGAATTCATTCCTCTTCGACGGGAGCGCGGGGACCCTGGCAATGTCCAGTATCTTGAGGATGTTAGGATAATCATTTTCAAAGGACACGGAAAAAGCAACTATGTCGAACCTGTCCAGCGGCCTGCCTGATTCAAGCGAAAAGACCGGGGTCCCTGTCCTCCGGTAGATCTCGACATCATCTCCGTCAGGAAAAAACGCCCTCTCGCAAACCACATCGTCCCGTGCATTGAGGAGCCCGTATATACCCTGGAAACCGAGATTCGACATGCCGACATGGTATGTGTTGGGATAAACAAGGCAGAGGCTGATTTTTCCGCCGGGATCTTTATAGACAGTGCCCTGTTCTTTTGAAAGGAGTGCTTTTGCTTTTTCGACCAGCTTACGATCCATGACGGCTACAGTAACGACTAACCTTATCAGTAACGAGTAACGAGTGACGAGTTTTTGGAGTCGTTAGTCTTTAACTCGTTACTTGTTACTATTAACTTGTTACTGTCTTTAGAGTCACTGTCTTTCATATCTGTTTCCTCAGGAACGTAGGGATATCGTAAATATCATCAGGATTGTCCGGCAGCTTTTTCGCGGGCGGCTCTCCCGGCCCACCCTCCTGTAATGCCGAAAGGTCCACTGCATACTGCTGCGCTGCAGGCTCTGCAACCTTGCTGCCCGTGACTTCGGAACCGGGAATCTTGTCCGGTGTATCTTCAGGTGGGCCGCCTGATTCCTTGTGCAGCAATATCTCCTGCACCTCGTCGGGCTGCCGTCCAAGCTCCTTTATCGTTGAGCCGATGCTTTTGGCCAATACCCTCTCCGAGCCTTTGAGATTCATAGGCGTTCTTTTAGGCGCCCACTTTTTGATCTGCGGCAGTTCCGCTTTTTCGATCCTGTCCTCAAGCCCGGTGGCAATTACAGTCACCCGCACATCATCTTCCATATCGGAGTTGATGACCGCCCCCAGTATGATATTTGCCTCATCGTGTGCGGAATCATGTATCAGCGAGGCTGCCTGCTGCACCGCATCAAGAGACATGTTGATCCCGCCGGTTATATTTATGAGAATGCCCTTGGCGCCCTCTATGGACGACTCTTCAAGAAGGGGATTGGATATGGCCCTCTTCGCGGCTTCATACGCGCCGCTGTCCCCGCTGCAGATTCCCATGCCGATCACGGCCTTCCCCGCATTTTCCATGACTGCCTTGACATCGGCAAAATCAAGGTTTATCAGCCCCGGTATGAGGATCAGGTCCGATATGCCCTGGATGGCCTGCCGCAGGACATCATTCGCGATGGAGAAGGACTTCAGCAGCGGGGTGCCTTTCTCCACGACAAGGTGTATCCTGTCATTGGGGATAACTATAAGCGTATCGACATTCTTTTTGAGTTCGCGCAGGCCGTCTTCCGCGTTTATCGATCTCTTCCTGCCCTCATAGTAGAAGGGTTTTGTCACAACACCGACGGTAAGGATGCCGAGCTCTTTTGCAAGGCTTGCAATGACCGGAGCGGCCCCCGTGCCCGTTCCCCCGCCCATTCCGGCAGTTATGAAAACCATGTCAGCGCCTTCAATGCTGCTGATCAAGGCGTCCCGGTCATCGTGGGCGGCCTGTTTTCCTACCGTGGGGTTCGAGCCCGCGCCCAGGCCCTTTGTCAGTTCAGCGCCTATCTGCACTTTCACCGGAGCCAGGGACGCATCAAGGTGCTGGCTGTCGGTATTGACCGATATAAATTCAATGCCGAAAATATCGGCGGCAACCATGCTGTTGATTGCATTCCCGCCGCCGCCTCCGACACCTATCACTTTGATCTTTGCAACCAGCCTTCCGGCATCTTCCAGCTCAAACATATTGGCCTCCCTCATACGGTAAGATTGAAGGACGAGGGATGAAGGTTGAAAAACGGTACGGCAGCGCTTTCCCGGCCATTCTTCCTGCTGTTCTTCATTTCAATCTTCATCCTTCAGCCTTCATCCTTTATTTTCATCCTTTTATTTGCTCCTCACCACCCGCTTAAACCAACCGTTCATTTTAGTGATAACCCGGCTGAACACATCTGAAGAGAACATGCCCCTCTCGGCAGGCACAAGAGATTCCGCGCCGTACAACACAAGCCCTATGCCGGTTGCATACATCGGATTGTTGAACTCGCCCTTCAGCTTGTCTATCCGGTGTATCTCTGCATGGGAGTATGGGGACCGGTCCCTGGAAAAGCTGCCCGGCGCCAGGTCGGGATACCCGACCCGGACAGGCATCGAGAGGATGGCTTCAGCCATTCTGTCAAACCCGATCAGAAGGGAAGCCCCCCCGGTGAGCACGATTCCCGACACGGCGATGCCGTTGCCGTGCAGCATCTGCATCTCCTGACTGATGAGTTCGAGAAGTTCCTGGCTCCTCGGCTGCAATATCTCTGCAATATATTTTCTGGGTATCCCCCGCACCTGTCCGTCGATAGCGACCACATCAACCTCGGTCATATCGCTCATTTCAGAAGTCAGTATGGACCCGTGCTGCTTTTTCACCCTCTCGGCCTCATGGAAGGGCAAGCGCAGACCTACGGACAGGTCGTTGGTAAAATGGTTCCCCCCGATGCCCAGCACTGTCGTGTGCCTCAGCCATTCATCCTGGTAGGTGGCAAGGTCGGTGGTTCCGCCGCCGATATCGATAAGGGTTATCCCCATTTCCCGTTCGTAGGGAGTCAGGGTGGCTTCGGAGGAAGCAAGGGGCTGCAAAACGATGTCAATGACCTCCAACCCCGCTCTCTCGCAGCATTTCAGGAGGTTCTGCACGGAAGTGACCGCGCCGGTGACTATAAAGACCTTCACCTCAAGCCTGACCCCTGCCATTCCCACGGGGTCCTTTATCCCGTCCTGCCCGTCGAGGGTAAAATCCGTGGGGATGACATGGAGCACTTCCCTGTCCAGCGGCACATAGACTGCGCTCGCGGAATCTATTGCCCTTTCGACGTCTTCACGGGTCACTTCCTTCCCCTTAACGCCCACAGTGCCGTAGCTGTTGAAGCTCTTGATATGGCTTCCCGCTATCCCTACGTAGACTTCCCTGACCTCTATTCCCGTCTGCTCCTCCACCTCGGAGACGGCCCTCTTTATGGAGTTTGCAGTGGCCTCTATATCGATAACGATGCCCTTCTTAAGCCCTGTGGACAGGTGGGAGCTTACGGCAAGGATGCTGATGCCGTCCCCGGTCACTTCGCCCAGGATCGCGCATATCTTAGTGGTGCCGACATCCAGGCCGACAATGATGCTGCCCCTGCTCTTTCTTTTCTCAGCCATCATAGCTCATCTCTTTCTCTTGCGGGCTTTCTTATTCTCATGCCTGGCAGGGGCTTTGTCCGCCGTTTTCACGTCCTGCGCTTTCACGTCCTGTTTTTCCGCGTCCTGCGCTTTCACGTCCTCCCCCCCGGCAGTACTGACAGGCTTTACGATTATCTTATTGGCGAACCTGAGGTCGATATAATCGATCACCATGTTCCTTTTCTGTATCTCATCCCTGATATCCTCAAGCCTTGTCAGCTTTTTATCGTAATCCCCGGTCCCGACCTTGATGACGACCTTGTCCACCTTGAGCGAAATGTCTTCAGGCCTTTGCCCTGTTATTTCCACTTCCCCGTCATAGGCCAGAATCTTTTTATCGTGGAGAACGTCTACAAACTTTACCGCTTCCATAAACGTTCCCGCATTTTTACCGGGATCGATATCCTTGATGACAGGCAAAAACAAGACCGTGCCGTCCCGCATCTGTTCCAGCACACATCCGTCCTTGTCTACAAGATAGGGGACACCGGACAGGCTCAGGATGGCCACGGGAACCCCTTCGGTCACTTTTATCAGCATCCTGCCCGACAACTCCTTGCGTATTACCGCGTCCTTTATCCACGGGGACTGCCGGAGGCTGCTGTAAATCGTCCTGCCCGGCACGCTGAAGATACCTTCATTTTCTTTGATCCTGATAAGCGACCTCAACTCCTCGTTCTTGAGATGGCTGTTGCCGATAAAGACTATCTCCCTCAGAAGAACATAGTGCCTGACCAGGAAGAAAATACCGAGGCAGACAGAAACAATAAAAAGGGGGATGAAAATAACGAGCCTGAACCGTCTGCCCTCTTTTTTCCTCTTCAATGTCCTGAGATTTCTTCTGTTCATACGCGGTGTCCGCCAATCAAAAAGCCCGTATCTTAATCTTCGCCCTGCAATACCGAACCAAGTATCTCCTCTATCAGATCGGAAAATTCCATACCCGAGAGTTTCGCGATCTTGGGCAGGAGGCTCGTCTCAGTCATACCGGGGATCGTATTCACTTCGAGCAGGTAGGGGTTGTTGGAATCATCGAGGATAAAATCGACCCGCGTGGCCCCCTTGCAGCCGAGGGCATTATGGGCGTTCAGGGCCATGGTTTGGAGCGTATCATAGGCGGCCTCATCGACCTCGGGGGGTAAAATATACTGCGTAAGGCCGGGAGTGTATTTGGCCTCATAGCTGTAAAATTCCGCTGAAGGCCTCACTTCCACCCCGCCAAGGGCCTTCTGCCCGAGGATCCCGATCTGGATCTCTTTTCCCGCTATGTACTGCTCTATGATGATTTTCCGGCCATATGAGAAGGCCTCTTTCAGCGCTTCCTCTATGTCACTGTCGCTTTTTACAATACTGACCCCTATGCTCGATCCCTCTGCAACGGGCTTGACCACCCAGGGCAACGGGAAATCAACAATAGCGGTAATCAGCTGTGTGTTTATCCTCCCCTGCCCGCCTGCCTGCTCCCTCTCCACAGTGACAAAGGCGGGAACAGGCACATCATGGGCGAGAAACATCTTCTTCGACATCTCTTTATCCATGGCAAGCGCCGAGGCAAGGATACCCGATCCCGTATAGGGGATTTCCATGACCTCGAGAAGCCCCTGCACCGCGCCGTTTTCACCCGAGCCTCCGTGGAGCGCCATAAAGGCGATTTCAATCTTCTCTTCCCTGAGGGCTTCGCAGAGATCGGCTCCGGCATCGATAAAGACCGCGTGATATCCCATGGACAGTAATGATTTATGTATGGCATTGCCGCTTTTCAGGGAGACCTCCCGCTCGGCGGACGTCCCTCCGGCAATAACTCCTATGCGTTTCTTAGTTTTCATGTCTCAATACACCTCGCCACTTCCAATTTTAATGCCCCCTATTTTATCAGGGACGCTTATAATATCTCCATCTTTTCTTTTGGTCCAATGCAGGGGAAAGAAGTGGCAAAAATATATCACCGGAGTATGCAACCCACCCCTGCACCCCTCCAAAGAGGGTACTTAGAGAGAAGTCGCTGTTTATTTTATGAAGTCCCCTCTTGTGAGGGGGGAGGGGTGGGTTCAGAGGCGCAAACAGATTCAAACACTGGCAGGTACAGCAGGTCCCGAGCGGTCCGGACGGACAGATGGCCATCCCTTACAGCCCCTTCAGTACTTCCTCTCCCATTTTATACACATCGCCCGCCCCGAGTGTAACGAGGACATCGCCCGGCTCCAATGCGGACAGGATGGTTCTGATCATTTCTTTCCTGTCGGGGATGTAGTGGATGTCCCTGACACCCGATCTCTCGATGCTCTTCAAAAGGCTCTGGGCATTAACTCCCTCGATCGGCTTTTCCCCTGCCGGGTATATGTCCATCAGGAACAGCCTGTCAGCCTTGCCGAAACTTACGGCGAATTCGTCCATAAGGTCCCTTGTCCTCGTATACCTGTGCGGTTGGAACAGCACAAACAACCGGTTCCCGGCAAAGCACTCCCTGGCTGCCTTCAGGGTGGCCGAGATCTCAGAGGGGTGGTGGCCGTAGTCGTCAAACACCTTTATGTTCCTTGTCTCTCCCTTTAATTCAAACCTGCGGTGAATGCCGCTGAAACCGCTGAGCGCCCGTGCTATAACAGCCACGGGGATCTGCAGCTCCATTGCCGCTGCTATGGCTGCAAGGCTGTTCAGCACATTGTGCATTCCCGGCATGGGCACGCTGAAGACGCCGAGGGATTCCCCTTTGTAGACCGGCTCGAAGGTCATCCTGGTACCGGAATGCCGTATATTACCGGCATAGATGTCCGCACTGTCGGACAGCCCGTAGGTCAGTATTTTCCTACGGACCGAGGGGATCAGGTCCCGGATGTATGGATTCTCTATGCAGAGGACGGCGATTCCGTAAAAGGGTATCTTGTTTATAAAGGACAGGAATGCGCTTTTCAGGGTCTCCATATCCCTGAAGAATTCCATATGCTCCCTGTCGATGTTCGTTATTACTGCAATCGTGGGGTTCAGCTTGAGAAAAGACCCGTCGCTCTCATCGGCCTCTGCAACAATGTAGTCCCCCTGCCCCAGCTTTGCATTGCTGCCGATCGCATTGAGCCTGCCGCCGATGACAACGGTAGGGTCCAGGTCCCCTTCCCCGAGTATCGTTGCGATAAGGGACGTCGTCGTAGTCTTTCCGTGGGCGCCCGCCACCAGCACCCCGTATTTCAGCCTGCCCAGTTCGGCAAGCATCTCGGCACGGGGGATCACGGGGACGGCCCTGTGCCGGGCCTCAACGACCTCGGGGTTGTCCGGAGAAACCGCTGAAGAAATGACCACCACATGGGCATGATCTATGTTCTCGCCCGAATGGCCGATGTACACCTTTATCCCGAGCCCCCGCAATCTGGCAGTTGTATCCGATTCCCTGACATCGGACCCGGTCACCTCGTACCCGAGGTTGTGCAGTACCTCCGCAATACCGCTCATGCCGATCCCGCCTATACCGACGAAATGAATAATCCTGTATGTATTAAACATGGATGCTCCTTAACCGGTCCGAACGGCTTGAACCGTTATTTTTTCACCAGGCTCATTGCTATATCAACGACCCTTTCCGCCGCATCATTCCGGCCGAACACGGAAGCGACCTTTTGCATATCCTTCCTTGCCTTTTCATCGTTGTACAAATCCCTTACGGCCCCGGCCAGCGCCTCGCCGCTCAAATCCCTGTCCAGTATCAGCCGTGCAGCCCCCATATCTTCCAGCCTTCTGGCATTGTGCTCCTGGTGGTTCGATGCCGCATAGGGGTACGGCACCAGGATTGCAGGTTTCCCTATGGCCGTAATCTCAGCAAGGGTCGTTGCGCCTGCCCTGCAGACAACAATATCGGCTATCGAATATGCCTCCGCCATCTGGTATATGAAAGGCACCACGATCCCGGAAAACCCCAGGTTCCTGTAGGCCCCGGTGACCTTTGCATGGTCCTTTTCACCCGTCTGATGGAGGAACTGGATATTGTGCCTTAAATCCAGCAAATAATTCAATGCCTCTGTCATTGACTGATTTATGCTTTGCGCCCCGGCGCTGCCCCCGAAGACGAAGACCGTAAATTTGCCCCTCTCAAGGGGGAAAAGGGAGTAGGCCTTGTTCTCATCGGCCCTGAGGATATGTTTCCGTATGGGGTTCCCGGTCAGATAGGTCCTGTCCTGCGGGAAAAAGGCGATGCTCTCCTGGTAGGTGACGGCGATTGCATCCACGAACTTTCCCAAAAGCCTGTTCGCAAAACCGGGAACGGAGTTCTGTTCCAGTATGATCGTGGGAATTCCCCTGAAGTGCGCGGTCAGCAGGATGCCGGCTGAGGCGTAGCCGCCGACGCCGATCACGATATCAGGCCTGATGAACCTCAGTATCTTGTAGGAATCGAAAAAAGAGAGGAGGAATACAAGAAGGGCCTTCACCTTTTTGAAAAAGGACTTCCCGAGAATTCCCTCAGCCCTCAGGAACTTCAAGGGGTACCCCTCCCTGGGGACAATCTTCGACTCTATACCGTGCTCGGTGCCGACGAAAACGATGTCCCGGGAAAGGCCTTGTTCTTTAAATTCGTCGGCCAAGGCAATTCCGGGGAAAAGGTGCCCCCCCGTACCGCCGCCTGCAATGATTATCCTCATCCCCTGTGCCCGAAAGGCTTCTGGTTTTTAGAGAGCTTCTTTTTATAGTAACTATACCCGTATCCCCTGTTCCAGTTCGGGCAGCTTTCAGCAGGCACAGAGGCGCGCGCAACGGTAAGGGGGGCCTTTCCGGCCGGCGCTTCATGAGCAGCTGCCGGCCCGTAACCGCCCTGCATGCTGCGGCCCCGGGCGCCCGATACATTCAGCAGCAATCCCGCAGCTGTCATATTGATCATCAGCGACGATCCCCCGTAGCTGATAAAGGGCAGGGGCAGTCCTTTTGTAGGGACCATCCCGGTGACCACAGAAAAATTCATGATTGCCTGGATTGCGATCATCATGGAGAGCCCGAAGGCAAGGAAGTAGTGGAAAGGTTCAGCAGCCTTCCGGGCAATGAGAATCCCTTTGATGAACAGGGCGAAGAAAAGGAGCGCCACACATACGGCCCCTATGAAACCCAGCTCTTCCCCGATAAGGGAAAATATGAAGTCCGTATGCACCTCGGGCAGGAAGGAGAGTTTCTGTTTCCCCTGGCCAAGGCCCACTCCTGTCAGCCCCCCGCTCCCGAGGGCTATGAAGGACTGGACAAGCTGGAACCCGCTGCCCTGCGCATCTTTCCAGGGATCGAGAAAAGCCGCCACCCTCCTCCATCTGTAGGGCTCCGATATCAGCTTAATGACGACCGGGATTCCCAGGGCGCCGAGGGAGAGCAGGTAGCGCAGCCTGATGCCCGATAAAAAGAGCATGCACATGGTGAGGAGCGCCAGGCTCATCACAGCCCCGAAGTCGGGCTGCTTTAAAAACACGACCTGGAACATCCCCATGATGACAATGGGAACAACAAAGGAGGAGAATTTGTCCTTTTTGAAATCCGGCATGGTCACGTACTTCGCAAGGAAAATCACCATGGCGAGTTTGACAAGCTCCGAAGGCTGGAACGTAGACGGCCACACCCTTATCCATCGCCGCGCGCCTCCAGCAGTGATGCCGAACTTCGTGAAGACCAGGCCGAGGCAGGCAAGGGAGATAACCAGCAGGGGAATGGAGAGTTTTTTCAGGCGCTCAAGAGGTGTCTTATAAGCAATGAGCAGGGCCATGGCGCCGAGCAGGACCGTGAAGAGCTGTTTTTTGACAAACCCGAACTGGCTCAGCGCCACCCCTTTTCTCCTGAATTTTTCCACGACGTCCGGGGAGATGACCGAAGTCGAGCTGTACACGGCTGTCAGGCCGACCAGGATGAGCAGGAGGACAATGAACAGTAGCCATTTATCGTAGGATTGTTTCACAGGCCCATGACCGCTTCCTTGAATTTTCCGCCCCTGTCTTCAAAATCCCTGAACATATCAAAGCTGGCGCATGCGGGGGAGAGCAGGACAACATCGCCGGGAGAGGCAATGTCCCTCGCCCTGGTTATCGCATCCTGCAGGTCATCCGCCATAAACGTCTCCTTCACATCGCCTAGGGCCTTCCTGATTTTGTCCCGCGCCTCTCCGATGAGAACGAGCGCTTTGACCCTGTCCTTTACCAGGGGCCCCAGTTCCGTAAAGTCGCTGTCTTTGTCCCTGCCGCCTGCAATCAGGATCACCGGCTCGCGAAAGCTCTCAAGGGATTTCATCACAGCGCCCACATTGGTCCCTTTGGAATCGTTGATATACCGCACCCCGTCCAGTTCGCGCACAAACTCAAGCCTGTGCTCAAGGCCGGTAAAGCTCTCCAGGGTATCTGCCATGGCATCAGCGCTGCACCCCGCCAGGAGCGCCATCGCGGCCGCCGCCATAGCGTTTTCTATGTTGTGAACACCCTTAATTTTAAAGGTCGAAGGCTGAAGGCTGAAGGCTGAAGGCACACCGGGGAGATTGAAACAGATTGACCCGCCTTTGAAGTACGCTCCTGCCACCTCTTTCTTCCTGCTGAAAAAGAAGACCTCCGGCCCGCTGACGCGTTTCAGCGCCTCTGCAGTCTCCGGGTCATCGGCGTTCAGCACCAGGAAATCTCCTGCCCTCTGATTTAAAAAGACCCTGCATTTCGCTTCAAAGTAATCTTCCATGGAGGCATACCTGTCCAGGTGGTCCGGTGTGATATTGAGAATCGCAGCGCCTTTGGGCCTGAACTCCCGGATAGCTTCCAGCTGGAAGCTGGATACTTCCGTCACAACGGATTGGACGGGGGGAATGCGGACAGCACAGGACGAAGTATCGAAAAGCACGCCTGTCAGCGCATCGCCTGTGTTGCCGCCTACGGCTGTGCTGAATCCGCTGTTTTTGAATACCTCGTACAGCAGGGCAGTGGTTGTCGATTTCCCGTTGGTCCCGGTTATCGCAAAAAAATCCGTTCCGGGCTTCCCGTCTTCCGCGTTCTGCTTTATGACCTGGTAGGCAAGCTCCAGTTCCCCGATTACCGGTATACCTTTGCCCGAGGCCGGCTTCAGCGGTGCGATACCCAGCGGAACTCCCGGGCTTACGATAATCAGGGATGCCCGCTCAAAGAGTTCGGGCGGATGGCTTCCGAGCGCGAGCCTTACAGCAGGATTGAGTTTATCAAGGTATGCCTGAAGTTCCTGTGATTTCTTCCTGTCCGTTACTGTCACAACAGCCCCTAGACAAACGAGCAGATTGGCCGCGCAGACCCCGCTCCTTGCAAGACCGACGACAGTAACCGGCCTCCCCCCCAGATCCGTAAGCGCCGTGACCAAGGAGGTTAAGACCTCTTTACCGATTCATGATTTCCGGCCGACAAATGCTTTTTCGGTGAGGACTTTTTTCCTTTCCTGTTCTTGGCCATCCTGACGTGGGCGCTCTTTGTCTTTTTGTGCTTCTTTTTGACGGCCAGAATCTTCTTACCATTACCGGAATTTCTGGCGGATTTCCGGGCACCCTTATATTTATGCGCCCTGTGTCTCTTTTTCGGCTTTGCCTTGTATGACGCGAACACGACCGGGTTTTCCTTAACGGCACTCAGGTAAATCATGGGCTCGGATTTATGGGTAATGACATCATAGCCCCGTGCAATGAGCCCGCTCGAATCCTGCCACAGGTAATCCCTTACATGCTCTCCCAGGACAGCGGTAATAAGCGTGCTCTGCCCCCTCTTCGCAGCGCAGACAAAGCAGTGCCCGGCAGCCCTTGTATAACCTGTCTTTCCGCCTATAAGCTCATCGTCGGACCACAAGAGATGGTCTGTGTTCTTGATGACCATCCGCCTCCCGCCTTCCGAGGAGACCTCCTTGACTTTTGTGCCGATAATATCCCTGATCATGGGATATTTAAGTGCTTCCCTCATGACCTTCGCAAGGTCAAAGGCCGTAATGTACTGTCCCGGCCCCGGCAGCCCGGTTGCATTTACAAACCAGGTATTTTCAGCTCCCAGGAGCGAAGCCTTCTCGTTCATCATGGTGGCGAACCTGTCTTCAGAGCCCGCAACGGCTTCTGCCAGCGCAACCGCCGCGCCGTTGATGGACCGCATCAGGGCAAGGTGCAGGACATCCCTTACCGTGAACTTCTCCCCGGCCCTCAGGTGCGGAGAGACGGAAGGGGTATTTGCAGCATTCTCGCTGATGGTGATGGTCGAATCGGGGTTCAGCCTGTCCAGGGCAACCATGGCGGTAACAAGCTTTGTTGTGCTGGCGGGCTGAAGCTTCCAGTGGGGATTTTTTGCATATAATATCTTTTCAGTTGCGCCGTCAATAACAACAGCTGCTCTTGCGTTGACCTCATCGGCATACGCGG
>JAJZPZ010000127.1 GCA_021847795.1 Nitrospirota bacterium | reverse complement strand
AGATTCTTTGTTACAAGAGAATGAAAACCGTATTAAATTTTTGTGAAAGTTACGGAGCGCCTTCTTTCCTTCCGAATAGCCAAAATTTAGGTTATAATGCATCCATGAGCAATGAACGCTCCTCTTTAGAACGCAGTTATGCCGGATTCCTCGCGCTTGCGTTTCTTGTTCTGCTGATAATTTTGTCTCTTCCCCGCAAGAGTTTCGCCCTCTCTGAACAATCTCAGCTCCGCTCCATCACGATCAGCGCCCCCTCCGGGCTCCTCGATAATACCATTACAAGAGCAGCGATAGACGATGTGCTGACGCTCTTGAAAAAGGGGTTCCCCAATACTCGTGTTGCGCTGAACAGTTCCAGTGCAGAGGTAATGATAATACTCAGCGTCCTTGTGGATTTGTTTCCCGATGCACGTATCCGGCGGTTATGGCACAAGGCCCTTACCTTACGGTGAGAGACATTGAACGTGCGGCGGAAAGGTTATATGGAAACAATCAGAATATGTCGTCTGAAGCTTTTCTTGTATCCCTGGAACTGACCAGAGGCCTGCACGTTACTGAACTGGGGGCTAAACACAGAGCTTTAACCATAAGGGCATTAATCGCCAAGAGAAAGCGGCACTGGTGGCAAACGGTGGCACTTGAGGCCGAAGCATTATTAAACAAGGCGGCGTGCATACGGCAGGAGGCGCAAGCCCTGGTGCTGGCGCAGGAAGGGCTTTACCGGTACCCTATCGAACTTATCGCAAGACAACGAAAAGATTTTACTGCCTATCATTTCGGCTATCTCTACCCTGTCAGCGATCTCTTCTTCTGGAAACGAGAGGAGGAACAGATAAGAAACAGCCATTTTCATGCCTTCTATATGAATATTTGGAACTTCTGGAGGATAATAGGCCTAGGCAGTTTATGCAACTGACGACGTTTGAGCGCTTTCAAAGAGGGAAGGAACCCAATATCGATATGAAAAAAGTAGGGGGGCGCTTGGACGCCCCCTTCCCATCAGCCGACTATTTCCTATGCTCTTCAGGTTCGTCTTTCAATGCCTCTTTCATGATCCGGTAAATATCCGTATTATCAATAGCTCTCCCCAGTGCCTTGCTGCCGGGGCCCTGGCTCCAGATTAAGGTATCCACTCCGGTGTGGCCCGTCGAGGTCCAACCAGGAACGAATTGGCCCAGCACCCCGCCGTCCTCATTGCCGTTTACCGAGAACCCGCCGGTCTCATGGTCGGCAACAACGATAAGAAGCGTATGCTGTTTCCTCTCGGGGCTCGCATTGATCCAATCCAGGACTACCTTTACCGCCTCATCGAATGCAAGGGTCTCGCCGGTCTGGTACTGAAGGTCGTTCGCGTGATTTCCCCAGTCGATCTGGGAACCCTCTATCATCACAAAGAAGCCGCCCTCACTCCTTTCGAGAATATCGAGCGCGGCTTTTGTCATCTCCGGGAGCCTCGGCTCTGTAATACCGGGAGTTCTCTGATATTCCGGCGTCATTCCGCTGTTGTTGAAAAGCCCGAGCAGCCTTCTTGCTCCATTCGACACAGCATAGTCCATATCCTGTTTGGTATACGCCACTGCATATCCCTCTTTCATCGCTTCCACAATGAAGTTTCCCGCAGTACCGCATTTATCGGGTTTGGCGGCGGTGAACTTCGCGAGACCTCCGCCGAGCATCACGTCGGGTCTGGTGACCTCAATATACTGTCTTGCGATCTCCTGTTCGCAGCTGCGGGATTTCACATGTGCGCCGAAAACTGCTGGAGTCGCATGGGTGATAGTCGAGGTGGCGACAAGTCCGGTAGCTTTCCCGGATGATTTTGCCAACTCAAGGATGGTGGGCTTGTAGAGGTGTCCATCGGAATGGAGACAGATCTCGCCGTTTTTGAACTTCTCTCCACATGCCCAGGCTGAGGCCGCTGCCGCCGAATCGGTTATCGTGTTGTCTTCGGAATATGTCCTCTGGTATCCGATCCGCTCAAGGGTTTCGAAAGAAAGAGAAGCTCCGTCGATCCCGTTTTTGGTGATACGGGCTGCGGTCACATCGGCCAGCCCCATACCGTCTGGCACCATGAAGATTATGTTCTTTACCTCCTTGCGCTCCTCAAGCATCCGCTCTGCGGAAAAAGAGGATGACGCGAATAACACAACGATTAAAATAGTTACTAGACTTACATACCTTTTCATTCGAGTATCTCCCTTTTAACTTCTGGCATTACTTTCGCCGCACCATGTGGGCGTATACATAATCAACAGCAAAACATTGTCTGCAACAAAAACTCCTCAAATCTCCTGCTTCTGAGTATGACTTTCTTTTATAACCGGTATCACCTCCTTATCGTGCCCTCTATTCATGATGAGACATCAAAAAGAAAGGGCATCTTATGTCGTTTACTCTTGCGTATAGATGGCATCTCAAGGCCTACACATCCTGGAGACGTTTTGGGGACCACTTCAGCCTTTTACTCTCAAAAATAGTAAACCACGGCTCTTTTTACATCGTTATGAATTTAAGATTACATTTCCAAGAATCTTTCATTAGCGGCGAGTAATGAAAAATTACGGCTTAGGCAGGGGATGGGGGAATTACGTTAAACAGCAGGGGAAAATGGGGTCTGGAATTCATGAATTGAGAATCCTTTCAGCTTTCCGGATGGTTTGTATTTTTTGGATGCGAATCAAGTATATCAAAAACAGCACGGGGAGCAGATATTGCCCGATGAGCAATAGCGTCAAGTCCACAGTTAAGGCAGCAGTGAAATTGAAGTATGCCGTGAGAGCGTTATCTATTCTGTGGAAAAGATGGGTGAAAAACAGGAACCCAAGTCCGGCGGCGAGCCCCTTGATTTTAATTCCCCGCGGCAGTGACCGTGCGGCAAGGACGAGGGAGGTAAAGACGACAATGCTGAAGGTTTCATAGTAGACGACCGTATCATGCGCGAGGGGGACGCGGTAGCCGAACAGGAAGAACCCGAAGAGCATGAATCTATCCAGAAGCCAGATATACCAGTGGTGAACCTTCATCCACACAAGGAACAGACACGCGGATAAGAGGGCAAAACGGGCAAGAAAACCCGCTGCTTGCATGATAATGCCTTGTTTCGACGTTTCCCTATCGAGCCATTTTAGCCATAGCAAGCAGGATATGATGACCAGAAATATGGTAAACACCTGCCCTAAATAGACGTGGACCACCTCAAAAAGCCTCCGGTCATACCGGCTGACCATAAAGATCGCTGCAAGCCGGACCAGGTTGCCCAGATACAATGCGGGGATTCCCATTAGGAAACCCGCTGCCTTCTGCCGTACAGTAGCAGGATAGAAGATTACGAAGCACAGGAAAAGACCTGCTGTGAAGAGCGGCGTACACTCGGGGACGATCTTGAATGCGACTCCGCCGCCCGAAACTATGTCGCTGACGGTTGAAACAGAGATGCCGAAGAAATTGAGGACCAGGCCCAGAGTCGAAGCAGTATGCTCGTTGAGAGGTCGTGTAAATGAATCCGGCAGTACGTGGATGAGCGCATAGAGTCCGGTGCAGGAAAGAACGAAGGCTGCTGCAAAGTAAAAACGCCTGGAATGAACAATGCTCCATACAGCGGCTCTATTCGAAGTGGTCGAAGTTGTCGAAGTGTCCGATGGGACTCGATCGCTGGTTTTCTTCTTATTTCGTTGTGATTGCTTGCGTTTGGACATCGAATATCTTCAAATCCATCGGCCAAGTCCCGCCCTTCCTGTCGTGTGAAAAGTCTTGAGAGCTTGCCGGAGTTTATGATGAAAATTAGTATGCCGAAATCTTATTGCCTGATTGTGAAAATCCGGTTAAGGTCAGGTTAAGCTTTTGAAGATATGCTTGTTTCTCTCATGAAAGGGGAAATATAGTCCACTCTTTTTTCCATTACCTGCCGCTGAAATGAATGAATTTCGCAGAAATGTAATCCTGATTTCATCCTTCTGTAAAGGAAGGAATGGTTTACTACAAGATGAAAAGAGGAACTGTATGGTCTCATACAAAGTAGTTCACCATATCTCAGGACGTATCAGGATTGAGGTGCCGTCAATAAAGAGGCTGTCCGTCAATAAACTGAAAGGTCTGTTTATTGTTCTGTCGAGTCTCCCTGTTCCCATCGGGATAAAAGGCATCAGGGTGAATCCGTTAACGTACAGCCTTGTTATCGAATACGACCCGAGATTGGTCGACGTTATAGAGTATGTAAAGGATATGGCGTCAAGCAGGACAATCATGAATACAATCGCCAAGTGAGAGAGAACAGGTATGGTAGAAGGAGCAGTGAGAGAAAAGGTATTGAGGGCAACAGAACGTTGCAGGGAGCTTTTGAGATGCCCCCATCTGAAGAAAGCCCGTGTACATGTTTGCGGGGCGAACGAAACCCTCTATGCGCCGAGTCTTTTTCAGCTTATGGAGTACTGCAAAAGCCGGCAGCATGAGAAATGTCCTTTCTTCTAAAATTTGTTTTGCTTTCAATTTTACATTTCCAGGGATAATAAATATGAGGAAACGTATGCATCTGTTCGATAAAAAGGGATTCACTCTTGTAGAGCTTCTCGTTGTCATCGTGATCATCGGTCTGCTGGCTGCGCTTGTCGGTCCAAAGCTCTTCCCGAAACTCGGCAAAGGCAAGCAGGCTGCTGCCAAAGCGCAGATCGAACTGCTGGAGCAGGCGCTGGACCAGATGAGGCTCGATATCGGGAGATATCCGACAACGCAGGAAGGACTGAGCGCCCTCCTGGTAAACCCTGGCATAGAGCGTTGGGATGGGCCGTACCTCAAGAAAGGCCTGCCGAACGATCCATGGGGGAAGCCTTATAATTATCAGAATCCTGGCACGCACGGAGAATACGACCTGTTTTCATATGGAAGGGACGGCGCATCCGGAGGCGATGGCGAGGACAAGGATGTTACCAATTGGGAGTGAGAGCTGTGATCAGGTTATGGGCCGGACTATCGCCCGCTCCCGGTGTCCATAGCGGAGCTTTCTGAGGATGTGTGATGTTTTATGAGTAAGAAACAGGATTGTTTGAAGATGGAGCAGCTGCCGAAGGTCCCCTTTGTCGTTGACGGCATATCATCCCGCTTTATCAGGGAAAGCAAAATCATTCCTATTGAACTGAAAAACAATGTTCTGAGCGTGGTTATGCCTGACTGCGGAGATAACTGGGAAGCGATTGATGCGCTCAAGGTGGCCACAGCGGCTAAGGTGAGAGTTCTGAGCGCCGGTATCGATACGATTGATGAATACCTCTCCAAATTCTACGGTGCCGGGTCGCAGAACATGAACAGGATTATCGAGGAGATCGGCGCAGGCAGCGAGGGACTGGAAATTCTCAAGGACGATGAGGAAGATATCGGACATCTCAAGGACCTTGCCTCAGAGGCCCCTATCATCAAGCTGGTCAATATGTTCATCGTCCGCGCGGTAGAGGGCAGGGCGAGCGATATCCATATCGAGCCTTTTGAAGATGAATTAAAGGTCAGATATCGTATAGACGGCATACTGCACGATATAGAGTCAGTGCCGAAAAAGCTGCAGGCCGCGATTGTGTCGAGGATAAAGCTTACCGCGAAGCTGAATATCGCTGAAAGGAGGCTGCCCCAGGATGGGCGCATCAGGCTCAAGGTCTCTGATAAGGAAATCGATTTGAGAGTATCAACCATCCCGGTGCTGTACGGAGAGAGCGTGGTGATGAGAATACTCGACAAGGAGGGCATTGTCATAGACCTGGAGCGCCTGGGTTTTTCATCGGACACCCTCTCGGTACTTGGGCAACTGATAGGAAAACCGAACGGCATAGTCTTTGTCACCGGTCCTACGGGAAGCGGAAAGACTACGACCCTTTACGGAGCGTTGGACAAGATAAATTTTCCCGATAAAAAGATCATCACTGTCGAGGACCCTATCGAGTACCAGCTCAAAGGGGTAAACCAGATACAGGTGAAGCCCCAGATAGGCCTGAACTTCGCAAACACCCTGAGGCATATCGTCAGGCAGGACCCGGACGTTATCATGATCGGGGAGATTCGTGATCTGGAAACAGCCGAGATCGCCATACAGTCCGCACTTACCGGGCATCTCGTGTTTTCGACACTGCATACCAATGACGCGTCGAGCGCTATCACAAGACTCCTCGACATGGGTGTCGAGAACTTCCTCCTCTCTTCAACGGTGCGGGGTATTCTTGCCCAGAGGCTGGTCAGGGTCATCTGTCCCCACTGCAAAGAGGTGGATTCATCGGCTGCGGACAAAGAGGAAATTCGCCTCATCGGCAACGGCAAGCCGTTCACGTTTTACCGGGGGGCCGGATGTGAGGAGTGTGCATGGACCGGCTATCACGGCAGGACGGGCATCTACGAGCTTATCTCCATTGATGATGATATCAGGAGACTTATATTAAAAAATGCCGATGCCAACGAGATCAGGGAAGCCGCCCGGAAGAATGGGATGAACACTCTGCTTGAAGACGGGGTCCAAAAAATCAAGGCCGGCCTTACCACACTGAACGAACTGCTCAGAGTGACACAGGAGGTATAAGTGGCTGTTTTTTCCTACAAGGCGGCCTCGATGGACGGTGCGGTTATCGAGGGTTTTATCGAGGCTGCCGACGAGACCGCTGCAATAAACAGGATCAAGGCATCGGGCGTTATTCCCATTGAGGTCGGCGCCCACAAAGAGGACGGCCGCAAGCGGTTTTCCCTGAAGTCTTCAAAGGGTGACCTTTTGGTCTTCACCACGGAGCTTTCAGCGCTGCTGGGCGCGGGCCTGCCTCTGGACAGGAGTTTAGGGGTGCTTGTCGAGACCCTGGAACACAAAGAGATGAAGGGAGTGGTGCAGTCGATCCTGCGTGCCATACGGGAGGGCAGCTCATTTTCCGATGCGCTCCAGAAACAACCAAATGTTTTCCCCAAGCTCTATGTGAACATGGTCAGGGCAGGTGAGACCGGCGGCGTGCTTGATACGGTGCTCGATAAGCTCAATGAATTCCTGGAGTCTTCTCAAGAGCTCAAAGAGCATATCTTCTCCGCAATGATCTATCCCGTTATCCTGCTCTTTACCGGCGGAGTCTCGGTGATTGTCCTTCTGACCTATGTCCTGCCGAAGTTTACGGTCATATTTGCGGAACTGGGCACATCGCTGCCTCTGCCGACCAGGATACTTCTTGCAGTGAGCAACGCATTGCAATCGTATTGGTGGGTATTTGCTGCCCTTGCAGCGGCAGGATGGATTGCCTTGAAAAATTACACGAGGTCTGAAGCGGGGAGGTATAAGCTGGATGCTCTCAAACTCAGATTGATGCGTGGCGTTATCACCAAAATAGAGATAGCGCAGTTTGCAAGGACGTTGGGCACGCTTTTGAAAAGCGGGGTGCCCCTTCTGCAGGCGCTGAACAATTCTAGGGATGTTATCAGCAACCGGGTAATTGCCCAGGCTGTTACAGCGGTTTCCACGGGGGCCAAAGAGGGAAAAGGCATCGCGGGACCGCTTGCTGCTACCGGTGTGTTTCCGCAGTTGGCGCTCTCGATGATCAAGATCGGCGAAGAGACGGGGCAGCTGGATGTGATGCTGCTTAAAGTCGCATCGACCTACGAGAAAAGCCTGAGAGCGGCGATCAAAAAACTCATCGGCTTTTTTGAGCCGGCAATGATTTTAGGCATGGGGCTGGTCATCGGATTTATCGTGATATCGATGCTGATGGCTATTTTCAGCATAACCGATCTTCCGCTCTAACGACAGTAACGAGTGACATGAAAAACAGGAGAAAGCTGATAGCAACAAGTAACCCTAAAGGCAGTGACAAGTCACAAGTAACGAGTGACAGGTTAAAGACTAAAGAAGAGTCCGGAGACTCGTTACTTGAAAAGGGTTTCACCCTTCTTGAGCTGATAATCGTGCTGTTCATGATTACCCTCATCCTGGGCCTGTCGGCGATCTTTTTTGCGGGCACCTCACCCTCGAACAGGATCAATGCAGCGGCGCGGGACCTGTCTGCGACCCTGCGCTATGCCAGGAACCTCTCCATAACCAGCGGACAGCAAAAGACTATAGCACTCAATATTGATGCAAAACGGTTCGGTTTCGAGGGAGGCCGCTCCAGAGAGCTTTCTTCCGGAATAGATATGAAGGTGATCGACCCCCTATACGGAGATGTCCATCAAGGGATCTACCGGATCGCGTTTGAACCGGATGGCGGCATGCCGGGGGGAACGGTTGTCTTGTGGAACAAAAAAAGAGAAGTAAGGATAACGCTCGATCCCGTAATCGGGGCAGCAGTGATCAAATAAAGTAACAACAAAAGACCGGTTAAAAGAATAATGGGGAAAACAATACAGGGTAAGGCAGTAAGAAATAACTCGTCACTCGTAACTCGTTACTTATCACTGAATGAGGGCTTTACCCTCCTTGAGGTGCTTGTCGCTCTCACGTTGCTCAGTATTGCGCTTTTGGTTATAATACGGCTCTTTTCGGCCAACCTGAGGGGGATATCCGTATCGGAAGACCATGTTGCCGCGGCATCCAGGGCAGAAGCGAAGATGAGGGAGGCGCTGGCTGACGATGCCCTTCCCGAAGCAGTATGGACCGAAGATGCCGATGGGTACAGGATTGAGAGCGCTGTAAGGGAGACACTGAAAGAGAGAACGGCAAACTTGCAGGTGAAACTGCTTGAGGTCGACGTGAAAGTCTCATGGATGCGGGGACACAAAGATAAATCCCTCACATTGAGAACTCTCAAGCTGGTGGAAAGAAAGATTTAGCGACGTGGAGGTCAGCAGCAAGTTGTCAGTAACGAGTAACTCTAAAGACAGTAACAAGTTACAAGTAGCAAGTAACGAGTTGAAGGATAAAAAAGAATCCGAAGGCTCGTCGTTCAGCGAAGGCTACACGCTCCTGGAATTGCTGATATCGATTACCCTGATTGCGGTTATTCTCCTGATCGTAGGCGGCGCCATGAGACTCGGGTTCCGTTCAGTGGATTCCGGAGAAAAGAAGATAGATTCTCTTGAGAGGTACAAGGCATCGCTGGACATCCTGGATTCTCAGCTTCAATCGGCGTTCTCCATGAAAGAGGGCGGGCCCGGCACCCTGGAGAAGAAATATTCCTTTCGGGGAGATCGGGAGTCGATGGAGTTTCCGACTAACCGCTCGATCTGGGGCGAACAGAAGGGATATGTTGTGGTTGCCTATACTGTCGAAGCGGACTGCTGTGGGAAAAAGTCGCTCGGCATTTCAGAGGGCTTTATCGGTGTGGAGAGGAGAGCGGATGCGAAACTCCTTACTTCGGTTGATAGTATATATTTCGAATACTTTTCCAAAGATCCTTTTGAGGAAAAGGGCAAGTGGGTCGATCAATGGACTGATCAGGGATCAGTGCCGAAGATGGTGAGGATAACCCTTGTTGACAAATATGGAAAGCTTGCACTTATTGTACCGGTCAGGATCGGAAACTCTCCGGCCGATCAGGCAGTGAAAGCCAAAGACCTGTAGGAGCAGGTATGACTCATATGAGAGACCGGCAAGGCGTTGTCCTCCTCATGGTGATATGGGTGGTGACCGTTCTCATGGTCACGGTCCTTTCATTTTCCTTTATGGCACGGACCGAGGCCCGTTCGACACTTTCTTTTAAAGAGGGGATGGAGAGAAAATTTATTGCGGAGGCCGGAGTGGGAAGGGCTGTTATGGAGATCTTTTACATGAAACAAAACATCAATGCCTTGGTGACCACCAAGGATACCGAAGCGTGGAAGGCTGACGGCACACTCTATAGCGGAGAGATGGACGGCAGATCGG
>JAJZPZ010000126.1 GCA_021847795.1 Nitrospirota bacterium | reverse complement strand
TCATCGGCATACTGGGCTCAAACGGGTCGGGGAAGACAACGCTCCTCAAAGTGATGGACGGATTGGTCAAAGACTTCAGGGGCAGTGTGCATCTTGACGGGGCGGACATCAGGAGACTCTCGCCAAAGGAGATTTACCGGAAGGTCGGCCTTATTTTCCAGAACCCCGACGACCAGCTTTTTGCCCCCACCGTATACGAGGACGTGGCCTTCGGTCCCATAAACATGGGGTTTGCTGAAAAAGAAGTGGCACAGAGGATAAACGATGCGCTTAAGGATGTTGAAATGGACGGTTTTGCAAAAAAATCCATTCACAATCTGAGTTACGGGCAAAAAAAGAGGGTCTGCATCGCAGGGCTCCTTGCAATGGGGCATGAGATACTGCTCCTGGACGAACCGACCGCAGGACTGGACCCCATGGGCGAATACAAGATGATGCACCTCCTGACACGGCTGAACAAGGAAAGAGGGGTAACTATCGCGATGGCTACTCACAGTGTCGATATGGTCCCGCTTTTTCTCCACAGGCTCTATATCCTGAGCAAGGGCAGCATTATGAGAAGCGGCACTCCCGAAGAAGTTTTCACTGCTCCCGACGACATGGCGCACATAAAACTCAGGCTCCCCCAGATCGCGGAATTGATTTACAGGCTGAAGCATGAAGATAATGTCCCTTTCGGGAAAGTCCCGCTTACTGTAGGAGAGGCGCGGAGGGAAATAATAAAGGCCGTGATGGGTAATGTGTAATGAGTGATGTGAAAAGATACAGGATAAATGTTATTTGCACTTTTGTTTTTACCCCTTACCCATCACGCGTTACGGATTGCGGTTTTTATGCGTAAAGGATATATACAGGTATATACGGGCAACTGCAAAGGCAAGACAACTGCCGCACTGGGACTCGCATTAAGGGCCGCAGGCGCAGGGCTCAGGGTGTTCATTGCGCAGTTCATAAAAAAAAGAAGATGCAGCGAGCACAAGGCCCTCGAGAGGTTCGACGATCTGATAACGGTGAAGCAGTATGGCACGGGCTTTTTAAAGGGCAAAAGGCCCAAAGCTGCCGTTGACTCGGCACGGAAGGGACTTGAAGAGGTCAGAGAGGTAATCCAGTCCGGGGAATATGATGTCGTGATACTCGATGAAGTAAATGTCGCAACGCACAATAATCTTTTCAGCGTGGAAGAACTCCTGGGCCTGCTCGATGAAAAACCTGTGCCGGTTGAGCTGGTACTCACCGGCAGGCATGCCGATGCAAGAGTCATCAGGAAAGCCGATCTCGTAACGGAGATGCTGGAAATAAAGCATTATGCAAAGAAGGGCGTAAAGGCAAGGCAGGGAATAGAATGGTAGCAGAGAGGAGGAAAATGCTCCGTTCCGGCTATACGACCGGCGCCTGCGCAGCGGCTGCAGCAAAAGCTGCAGCGGAACTCATCATGCGCAATGCATTATGCGTGAAGAGCGGGGGGAATCCAGCCTTCAGCCCTCAGCCTACAGCCTTTGTTGAGATTCCCTTTCCGGACGGCAGCAGGGCAGTCTTTAAGGTCCATGCTTCAGGGATGAGAGATCAGGGGAACACAGCATGGGCCTCGGTCATCAAAGATGCCGGGGACGATCCTGATGTCACCAATGGGGCGGCAATAGCGGCGGAAGTCACGTTAAAATACAGTAACGAGTTGTCAGTAACAAGCAACTATAAAGACAGTAACAAGTTAAAGACTAACGACAAAGACTTGTCACTGTCTTCAGATCCTTTACTTGTCACTCGTTACTCGTCACTCGTTACTGATGAGGTTACTCGTCACTTGTCACTTGTTATCAAGGGCGGCAAGGGGGTCGGGGTTGTCACAAAGCCCGGCCTGGCAATGGCCGTCGGAGAGGCAGCCATAAACCCGGCGCCGAGGAGAATGATAACAGAAGCTGTTATGGAAGCGGTTAAAGACAGTAACGAGTTAAAGACTAAAGATAAAGACTCGTTGTTAGTTACTCCTCACCCGTTACTTAGCCTTGAAGTAACCATTTCCGTTCCCGAAGGGGAGGTCCTTGCAAAGAAAACTCTGAATTCAAGGCTGGGCATAGCCGGCGGGATATCGATCCTCGGCACAACAGGCATCGTAAGGCCCCTCTCTGCCGCAGCATGGACCGCAACCATCTCTGCATCCATGGATGTCGCACGGGCCATGGGGCATGAGGAAGTGGTGCTCTCAGCAGGAAGGGTCTCCGAAAAAGCGCATATGCGGAAATTCAGCTTTTCCGAGGAGTCCTATGTAATGATGGGGGACTATCTTGAATTCTCGCTCCTTGAGGCAGGAAGGCACGGGTTCAGGGAAATACATCTCTGTGCCCAATGGGCCAAAATGCTCAAAATAGCAATGGCAACACCGCAGACACATGTAAGGCACGGCGCCATAGATATCAGAAAGGCGCTGAAATTTCTGGAAGACCTGGGCTGCCCCCTGCAGCGTGCAGATTACGAATTCAATACAGCTAGAGAAATTTTCAACCTTATCAACTCAACCTTCAGCCTGCAGCCTGCAGCTTTTTTTTCAAAGGTCTGCTCTGCCGCGCAAAGGTATACTGAAGGGATAATCACAGGCCCGCCCGTTGTCGCCCACCTCGTGTCGTATGAAGGAGATATAATTGCGCGCAGCGAATAAGGTTTATATTATCGGCATAGGATACAAACCCCTCGACAGCAACGCCCATGAGGTGATCAGCAGCGCCGATGTAATACTTGCCTCCCGGAGAATTCTTGAGGTCTTTGAAAAATATGCCGAGTTCGGGGCAGTCAGGGATAAAATACGCGTGCCCGGCAATATAGCGGAAACCCTTGCATATATCCGGGACAATCATCAGAAGGAGATGATCGTTCTCCTTGCGTCAGGCGATCCCCTCTTTTCCGGCATAGGGAGAATGA
The DNA here is from genome assembly GCA_021847795.1 of Nitrospirota bacterium. Classification (GTDB taxonomy): domain Bacteria; phylum Nitrospirota; class Thermodesulfovibrionia; order Thermodesulfovibrionales; family Dissulfurispiraceae; genus JAMCVZ01. Next base: position 7,015 of record JAJZPZ010000126.1, on the reverse strand, counting down.
CCATCAATGAACTCGGGAAGGAAGCGGTTGAAATATTCCCCGAACTTTCGAGCATCCAGGCGGCGTTCTCGAAAATCAAGGAGCCCTGGGATGATGCCTTCCTGATGAGCCTTCACGGGGGGCCCGACCCCGAAAAGAGAAGAAAATTGCCCTACGAAATGACCGGCATCCCCGCTCTCTTGCAAATCCATAGGAAAGTAGCCATCCTCACCGACAGGGAAAATAATCCGGCAGCCATTGCGCGTACCATTATGAACTCTTCCGGGCTCACTATGTTCGTATGCGAAAGACTCGGCTACCAGGACGAGAAGATTACCCAGGCCGCTCCTGGAGAGATTGCAGCGATGTCGTTTCCGGAGCCCAATGTAGTCATTATAATAAAGGACACAGAGACCCGGACTTCCGCGCCCGGGTTCGGACTTACGGAAAAGGAGATCCTCCATTCACGGGGACTCATAACAAAAGACGAGGTCAGGGCAGTCACGCTCCATAAATTAAGGCTTCCTGCCGAAGGGGTGCTCTGGGATATAGGGGCCGGGTCGGGCTCGGTATCCATAGAGGCGGCAGGGCTTTGTCCGGGGCTCAGGATTTTCGCCTTCGAAAAGGACAAGGAACAGGTCGAGAACATCAAGCAAAACAGGACCAGGTTCGGCACTCCCCGCATCGAGATCATTGAGGGGGCAGCGCCTGAAGCGTTAAAGGGCGCGCCCTCCCCGGACAGGGTCTTCATAGGGGGCAGCAGCGGGCAGCTTAAAGGCATAGTGCATCGCATCGGTGAGAGGATGCATTCTGGAATTATTGTCATAAATGCAGCTACAATAGATACTTTACATGCTGCAATTCAGCAGCTTGAGAGCGCCGGATTCTCCACCGAGGTCTCGCAGGTTTCCCTGTCACGCTCTAAGATTATCAATGGCAGGATGCATATGAGCGCACTGAATCCGGTATTTATCATCACAGGAGAGAGAGACTAAATGGCTGGAACTCTTTATGTCGTCGGAGTCGGGCCCGGGGACCCGGAATTATTGACGCTCAGGGCAGCAAGAATTCTCCGGGAAGTGAAGCATATCTGCGTGCCCAAAGGCCGGGAAGAGGGCAGCAGTCTGGCATTGTCCATTATCAGGAAAGTAGTGGACATGGAAGGCAAGGAGATCATCGAGGCATATTTCCCGATGAGAAAAACAAAAACACAGGGCGCGGAGAAAGGCATCGCTGCTTCCGCATCCTGCGAACTGGACACTAAATGGAACGAGACCGTAGAAACCGTGCTGGGCATATTGAGCAGGGGTTCTGACCTGGCTTTCATAACCATTGGAGACCCTTCGATCTACAGCACCTATTTTTACCTTCATGAAAGGCTCCTTGAACTCAAACCGGAGTTGCGCATTGAGATCATACCCGGCATATCCTCCATTAATGCCTCTGCAGCCAGGGCAGGCATTTCATTGGGGCTTGCTGATGACAAGATAGCGGTCCTCCCCGCAACCTACACGGAAGGCATAAAGGAGATCATCGGGGAATTTGACACGATAGTTCTCATGAAAGTGCATAAGGTATTCGACAGGGTGCTGGAAATGCTCGAGGAAACGGGACTGACAGGCAATGCGCACTATATTGTGCGGGCGGGCATGGACGATGAGAAAGTTTTCATGAATGTACGGGAGGTCAAAAGCGAGGACCTCAACTATTTCTCCCTGGTGATAATCAGGAAATGAATCAAAACAACCTCGATCACTTCAAACAGTGGTTCTCCGGCTATTGCAAATCCTTTTACTCCACGCATGGGGAAGACCAGAAGAACATCCTGCTCAAAGAACACCATACCCTTGAGGTATGCAGAAACATCGTCCGCATTGCAGCCGACCAGTCCCTTACCCGGAACGATGTCATGATTGCCGAGGCAATAGGGCTCTTCCATGATATCGGCCGGTTCCCCCAGTACGCTCAATATAAGACCTTCCGGGACAGCCTTTCCATAAACCACGGGGAACTCGGGGCCAGGACACTCCGGGAAAAGGGAGTCCTGGGCAGCCTTCCTGCTGATGAGCAGGAAGTAATCACAACAGCGGTCAAGTTCCACAATGCCTTTAAGATACCTGACCTGAAAGATCAGAGAGTGCTGCTTTTTCTCAAGCTGATTCGGGACGCCGACAAACTGGATATCTGGCGGGTGTTTTTTGAGTATTACGGGAAACCGGCAGAAGAACGTCCCTCAGCTGCCGGGATCGGCCTGCCCGACACCCCTGAATACTCCCCTGAGGTATTGGCCCGCGTTTTCAACAAACAACTCATAGAGCTTACCATGCTCAGAACACTGAATGACTTCAAACTGACAAAGCTGTCCTGGATGTATGATTTGAATTTTCCGACATCCCTGAGAATGATCCTGGAGAACAGCTATATTGAGAGGATTGCCGAAACACTGCCCCAAACCGAAGAAATAAAAAAATTAATAATCTTGCTGAACGAGTATGTTCATGAGAGGTTGAAAGGGGACATCCATGTCTAAAGTTTATTTCATAGGAGCCGGACCGGGCGACCCTGAATTGATAACCCTGAAGGGGAGAAGGCTTCTTGACAACGCCGATGCCGTAATCTATGCCGGCAGCCTTGTAAATCCCGAACTCTTGCAAGGGATAAGGGCAGATGTATTTGACTCCGCACATATGGATCTGGAAGAAATAATAAAGGTCATTACAACCTACACGGACAAAGGCAAGACCGTAGTGAGGCTGCATACAGGGGATACCGCCTTTTACAGTGCCATATCCGAACAGATTGAACAGCTCAGAGAGTTGGGCATCCCCTATGAAGTCATTCCCGGCGTGTCTTCCGCACTGGCAGGAGCAGCCGCGCTCGGGCAGGAGCTTACCATCCCCGAAATAAGCCAGACAGTAATTTTCACGCGCATGGAAGGAAGGACCCCTGTTCCTGCCCGCGAAAGACTGGGTGAGCTTGCAAAACACAGGGCCACAATGGCTATTTTCCTGAGCGTGGGTATGATTGAAAAAGTTAGAGATGAGCTTCTCCAGGGATATCCTGAAGACACCCCGGTCATTGTTATCGAAAAGGCATCATGGCCCCAGCAAAGAATACTCCGGGGGGCGTTAAAAAATATCGTTGCGCTGGTCAGGGACGCCGGGATCAGGAAAACCGCCCTGATCTATGTGGGAGATTCCCTGAAGGCATCCGAGATATCTATGGGAAAAGAGTCGAAGCTTTACGATAAGGACTTCAAACATGAGTACCGTGGGTAAAGGGTCAGGAGAGAGGATATGTCATGTATCTTCGGAAAGGGGATAGCTTTCCACACCAGCACAGCCTTTATATATTTTTCAATACACTGCTGTGCATGAAAACAAACAGTGTCGGTTGGACAATTATCCTCCATCGTCAGTGTATGCAGCGCATTTTTAAGATCGTTCTCCGCTTTGACAATCCATTCCCGTACAACTTCCGTGACGTGCTCAGGCCTTGGCATAAAGCACCTTGCCTTCGTGGGTTGCAGGCCACTCGACAGTGCCCACCACATCCTTTCGCCATGCGAACTCTTTAGGATTGCTTACTATAACATCCTTGGGGATACGAATATCATGAAGGGCCGTGCGTATCTGCAATTGAGTTTTACGCTTTGACCCTTTCACCGGCATTACGACCAGAAGGTCCACATCGCTGTCGGGTCCCGCGGTCCCACGCGCATAAGAGCCGAACAGAATAATTTTTTCAGGCTGAAATTGCGCAACAATCCTGCGGACCATCTCGTTTATCGCTATTTTTGTCTGTTTTTTCATATGTTGACTCTAAGCGTTCCTATCCCGGCATGATGTGAAATATAGCGTCAAGAGAACTCTTCTTCTCATTATCTTTAGAATACAATGCTGAAAGGTCATTTGCCAATAGCAAAAAGTCCGGGCTGTGAGTATTCTGACTCAACAAAAAATGGGATGTGTCTCCCTCAAGGCAGTTCGGATTTCACAATATTGCCCTTTTTATTACCCTCTTTTAGAGGTATTACCTCTTTTGCTCCAGAGCGCCCCCGGCCCCCGGCCAAGGCACTCCACCTTTCCGAGACTCTGGAGTTCCCGGAGCACCCTGCGAATCATATCCCTACTGACACCAGGGCATGCCCGCTCAAGATCAGAGAGGGAGAATTCACCTGTTAAGGAGTCGATTGCAGCTTTGGTCAGTTCGGTCTTAGCTCCCTTTGGTGAGCTTAATTGTCCAACCCCTTTGACAACTTATGAAGCTTCAGAATCGTATCCTCCGAAATCGGCAGTTTTGTGGCATGCTCATGAATAAGCTTGAGTGCGTTGCGATATCCTCGCACTTCTTCCTCCTCGCGGTCGCGGAGATGTGGTTTGCCAAGTACTATAGTGCGGATACGATAAGGGAGTATTTTTTAGTTGTGAGACGTATTCCTTCTTCTTGTTTGAAGAAATAGTTTCATATACAGTAAGCAATTTTTCGAAGTCATCGTAATAAATCTCATTGATCTGAAACTCTCCTGAATAATATTTAGGAAGAACGAATTCCTTTTCTCTGTGCTCCGGATAAATAGGCATCAGGCTCAGGAAATTAGTATCGAGGTATCCTAATCTTTTAACTACTGCCAGACTTTCAGCAATTAGCTTTCCCGTCTCTTCAATAATCCTTTTGTTCTGCTCATCAGCTAAGGGTATGTTCTCACGGTTTGGGGTAGTTTTATATGGACCTTGAAGCAGAAAATTCAAGAAGGTAATTTTTTCTGTAGGGAAATATACAATAAGCTTTGAATCGGCCTCTTGAACGAGTATTTCTTTACCTTCCTTGTCTCTCCCAAGCTTGTATGCGACTTCAACTTTCAGAGTCTTGCCATCTATCTCTATCGGCCTCTCAATGACAATGTACTCCTCTGAATTCTTTTCAGATATTACCGTTACTCTTTTGGCCCCTTCTAAGTCCTTGGCCTCTTTCATATAATAATGACCTCGCCCATGCCCAGATGACCATTTGATTTCTTCAATGTTTCTCAAGAACAGTAATGTTTTTAGGCCAATATTTTCTAATTTCTTATACACAAGATCGTAAATGGCCTCTTTAGAGCGGAACTTGTGATTAAACGGCAAACTGATGAGTGTCTCTTGCCTGGGGGCACCCGTTATTATTTCAATAGGAACAACAAAATCTTCGATTTTTATATTATATTCTCCGGAAAAAACAGATGGCGCCTCTGTAATAGCAAAAACCGATTTAAAGCCAACCCCGAATTTCCCTATTGAGGTCAGATCACTCTTTTTTGAGGAAATCCCGATACCAGTGATTCCCTCAATATCAGCAAAATTAAAATCTCTTCCATCATGCTGAATATCAAGTCTGTCCTCAAAAAGGTCAAAACGTATCACTCTTGCAAAAGCATCTTCGGCATTCTGAAGTATTTCATAAATAAAATGAGATGGGTCGTTATATAGGCCGGCGAGGATGCTGTCAAAATCAAATTTATTTTCCTGTGAGCTTTTTACCCATGACTTTCTCTTTTCAATCAACTCGGTCAATTTCATGAATTCAAATACCCCTCTTCATTGAGCGGCGGATTCTTTTCATCTTTGCTCCCAATTACTCGCGTATGTTTTTCCTCTTACGAGCAAGGACTTTTCATAAAACTTTTGGGCAGTTGAGTTTAACACAAATCTTTATGATATTTAACAATTTTACGAATGGTTTTTCTTCAGAGGGTAACGATATGCGAGGCGCAAGTTATTACCGAGCACAGGCGCTGGGATCAAATCATCAAACTTCCCCATATTAAGCAGAAGCGTTACCTTGCATTTTGTTTTCCTACAATCCCGCCAGTAACTTCATCATATTCCGCTTCGGTTTGTGGCGAAGGCGGAGGTCTGCCAGATAGGTCAGGAATTCTCCCGATTGGCCCATGCGCTCCATCAGCTCACGGATTTTTATAATCATACGGTATGCTTCTTCATAGGCATAGTTGTTTTTCTGCTCGATAACCGGCTCGACAAGGCGCTTATAGACCTCTACTGCATCAGCGGGATGTTCTTTCTCTCTCGTTTTAGCCAGTTCAAGCCAGAGGCGATCATTGCAACCGCCAGTATTGGCCTCTGCCCATGCGGCCACTGCATCTTTTTCCCATAGGAAAATCTCAACAAATCGTGAATGGTCCGGCTTTCCAAACCAGTAGCGTGTCTTCGGTTTTTTCTTCTCTTTTCCGATCACCTGCCGTAGAAAGGACAGGGCGTCTTCGCGGGCCGGCTCTGCACGGTTGATCTTCTTTGCATATTCCATAACCTTTTTGTACTGCTCAAGCCCGGGATGCTCAATGAATTGAATCCGGTACAGCTCGTATGCCTCGTCATACCGCTTGCGGCGATGATATTCCTCTGCAACAAAATCGCGCAGACGGTTGTCCGGGTCCTTGGAAAATGATGTCAGCCCCTTTTCCGCCCAGGCGAGAGCATCATCATTGCGCCCCGCTTCTTTGTATATTTCGGCAATACTCAGGAAGGCATAGGAATGAGACAGGTCGCGCTTTTTGACCTCTATCACCGCATCGACATCTCCGTCCGCCCTTGCAAGGGATTCCATGATGCTGGTGATGTGAAAATGTTTCCCGGAATATCCGGTGTCGCGGCTGCCCGGTCTTTTTTCCGGAACCGTTGCCCATTCCTTCCCGGCAAGACAGCGATACTCCGCGAGCCCTGCTTTGCCAAGTACTGCCTTATAGTTCTGTGCAGCGCCATAGAAAATATCCAAATCGCTGTCCATCATCTCAAAGGCGAAAAGACGCTTCGCAAGCTCAACCGGATCAGGTTTGATGGCCTTGCACGCGGCGAGATGGATGCTTTCCAGGCGCTCCCGGAATTCGCTAAAAAAACCGGCGGAATCGTCGACGCTCAGAACCGCAAGGGATGCCTGCTCAAGGGCATATTCACAAAGGATAAGGGCCTCTTCAGCAAATTCCTCATTATAAAGCTGCTCGATGCTGTCTATTGCCCGGTTTACTCCTTCCGAGATCGGA
>JAJZPZ010000125.1 GCA_021847795.1 Nitrospirota bacterium | reverse complement strand
ACATACATCGCAAACCATTTATCACATTTTCTTTATAAATCTTTAAAAATGGATGAAGCAAGTATTTGCGGATAGGCAGGATTAAAGCCCGCCCTACCCCCTCATCAGCCTGAACACGGAGAGCAGGCCGAGCAGAATGGAGGCCGCTGCTGCGGCAAGCGCGAGGAGGTTGCTGTCCATAAGGATAAAGAAGAGCGATGTGGTGGCAGTGGTGACGGTCAGGATAACAAGCATCATGATGTTGGTCATGGTCTTGAATTTACCGGTGATCTCTTTCAGCTCAGATCCCGGCATCCTGAAGGAGAGTTCTCCCCTGTTGGCCTTGGACAGGAATTCCGAGAGCTGCGCCGGCAGCTTCCAGAGGTCCAGCAGCCTCTCCCTCAGGCCGCTCAGGAGCTGTTCGGTCTGTTCCTCGCGGCTCCCCTTCAGGAACTCCTTGATATAGGGCTTGCCGATTTCGATGATATTCACTTCAGGGTTCAACTGGAAGGAAATCCCGTTCAGCATGCTGATCGTCCTCCCCAGGAGAATAAAGTTGTTCGGTATCTGGATGTATTCGATGATATCGAGTATCCTGTCGATCTCCCGTGAAATATCGTCAATCGTGAGCGCCTTGAGTTCCGAGGGAGTTATGTCCCTGTACCTGTCTATCAGGGATTGGGCGGTTTCCATCAGGGCTTCGTAATCAGCGCCTGCAATGATAAACCCCATCTCCTGCATGGAATCTATTATCCTCCGCGTATTCCTTTCAACAATTGCGTACGCAAATCTCCTCAGCTCCCTTTTCATTCTTTCGGGAACAGCCTGCACCGTCCCGAAATCGACGAATACCAGTTTCGGCCCCTCCTGGATGAATATATTTCCCGGATGCGGGTCCCCGTGAAAGAAACCATGAATGAAGATCATCTTTGAATAGGTCTCGGAAAGGAGGCTTGCCACCTCCTTGCAATCAAATATCCGGGGGCCTGCTTCATTGCATTCGGTAATTTTGGTCCCTTCCACAAACTCCAGGGTAAGCACCCTTTCCTTTGTGTAATCCCACTTTACCGCGGGAATGACTATCCGCTCGTCACCCTTGAAGTTTTCCGCAAACCTCTCGGCGCTCCTGCCTTCCTGTATGTAGTCCAGCTCGTTTCTTACAATCCTCGAAAACTCCTTATGAAGCACTTTGAGGTTTATCCTTCCGTACCCTCCGCCCATGATTTTGACCAGGACCTTCAGCATCTTTATGTCCGTTTCAATGATGCTCCCGATCTCGGGATACTGCACTTTCACGGCAACGGTCTGTCCGTCTTTGAGAACAGCCTTGTGTACCTGCCCAAGGGATGCGGCAGCTATGGGCTCCTCGTCGAAGCTCAGGAAAATATCTTCCGGCGGCGCGCCCAGGGCATTGACCAGCTGCATCCTTATGCCGCTGTATTCATGGGGAGGGACCCTGTCCTGCAACTGGGAAAGCTCGGAGATAAATTCATCGGGAAGGAAATCAACTCTGGAACTCAGGAACTGGCCGACCTTTATCATAACGCCTTTCATCTGAATGGCCTTTTCCCTCAACAGCACGGCATTTGCCCTGTGGAGCTTTTTTAGCTTTTCCGCTTTCCACTCTGCAGGCATAAAGCCGAAGAAAAAATAAAAGAATTTATAGGAGAGAATAATCCTGAAAGCAATAAAGAGACCCTTGAAAAATCTCTTTTTGAAGTGTATCTTTCTGTCCGGCAGTTCTGTTACGGATTGCATGGTTTCCGTTTAGATCCGTGTTCGTACAGATGAGTCCCAAGACAGTGAGACGGAACGGGTCTTTATCCTTCAACTCATCACTGATCACTCATTACTCTTCACTGCCTTTTGAGGGGGGCGGAAACTGTTTCCGCCCCGGCGAGAGATGCTTCAATAGGCGACGATCATCTTGCGGTTGTGTGAAATTCCGAAGCCCATTTGCCGGCGCCTTTTACCCTCTCCTTTATGGTAGGGCAATAGTTGGTAATGGAATGCAATTTGGAGTCAACATCGTTTGACAGTTCATCCAGGAGAATGATGATGTTATCAGAAGCCGCCCTTTTGTCCTCAGCCGAAAGATCCTTTGCATTCTCTTCTATTGCTTTGATCCTTTGTTTTATGTCCGTCAATTCCTGAAAGACGTAATCACAATATCCGTTTATGTCTTTTTCCCCGATCATGGTAACCTCCTGCTTTTTAACCGTGAATAAAAGAAACCGGAAGCTGCTGCCTGCTTCCATGCAGAACCTCTACACGCCTCAATCTATATAACAATTGTATATCGCATGCTGCTCTGATTCAACTCCGGTTCCTGATCCGCAGACAGGCACTCTAAATAATTTTATCGCATGATGAAAGGCTTTGAGGCATTCCTTCCATCCCTGACTACATATCGGAGTTCACGAGACGCCCGTTTCAGGGTGCGCCTTCAGATTCATAGCTTTCGCCCCGGCCCTGGACACTCTTCCATGACCACTCCCTGATCTCGGGCATATCCTGCCCGTATTTTGTGATGTACTCCTTGTGCTCGATCAGTTTATCGCGGATGTCCTGCTTGGCATAGGCGGCAATAGGTTCAAGCTTCGGCACACGATCGATCACATCTTCCACAAGGTGAAAACGGTCAAGGTCATTGAGCACCACCATATCGAAAAGCGTGGTAGTTGTCCCCTGTTCCTTGAATCCGCGCACATGGAGGTTGCCGTGGTTTGTCCTGCGATAAGTCAGGCGATGGATGAGCCAGGGGTAGCCGTGGTAGGCAAAGATAATCGGCTTGTCCGTGGTAAAGAGGCTGTCGAATTCCTTATTGGAAATGCCGTGGGGATGCTCCTCTGGGGGCTGGAGTGTCATGAGATCGACCACGTTGACCACCCGGACTTTCAGATCCGGGGCATAGGCGCGGAGCAGTTCAACGGCAGCAAGGGTTTCTATTGTAGGCACATCGCCGGCGCAGGCCATCACCACATCCGGCTCCGCGCCTTTATCATTGCTCGCCCACTCCCATATCCCGATGCCGTGGGCGCAATGTTTAATGGCTGCGTCCATGCCGAGCCATTGCGGCTGGGGCTGCTTACCCGACACAATGATGTTTATATGATTTTTGCTTCTCAGGCATTTGTCGGATATGCAGAGCAGGGTATTGGCATCAGGAGGGAAGTAAACCCGGACAATTTCCCCTTTATTCACGGCGAGATCGATAAAACCGGGGTCCTGGTGGCTGAAGCCGTTGTGGTCCTGCTGCCAGACATGGGAGGTCAGAAGGTAGTTGAGCGAGGCAATGGGCCTCCTCCAGGGGATATCCCTGGTTACCTTGAGCCATTTGGCATGCTGGTTGAACATTGAGTCTACAATATGAATGAAAGCTTCATAACAGGAAAAGACCCCGTGTCTCCCGGTAAGGAGGTAACCTTCGAGCCAGCCCTGGCAGGTATGTTCACTTAGGATTTCCATAATGCGCCCATCCGGCGAGAGATTGGTGTCCTCGGGAATCGTCTCGCCCATCCAGGCCCGAGCTGTTACTTCAAAGAGCGCATCAAGACGGTTAGAGCTGGTCTCATCAGGACCCATGACCCGGAAGTTTTTATTGTCCCTGTTCTGCACCATGACATCCCTTAAAAGGCGGCCCATAACCCGCGTGGCCTCTGCAACTACCTGACCGGGGCCGGTCACATCTACTGCATAGTCGCGGAAATCGGGTATCCTCAGATCTTTGAGCAGCAGTCCGCCATTGGCATGGGGGTTGGCGCCCATGCGGCGGGCGCCTTCCGGCGCGAGTTCCGCAAGTTCGGGAACCAGCTTTCCCTGCCCGTCAAAAAGCTCTTCGGGCTTGTAGCTCTTCATCCATTCTTCGAGCAGCTTCACGTGGTCCGGACGCGCTGCCATATTCGCAATGGGCACCTGGTGTGATCTCCAGAAGCCCTCTGTCCTGAGCCCGTCGACTTCCTTCGGCCCTGTCCAGCCCTTGGGAATGCGCAGGATGATCATGGGCCATCTGGGGCGCACGGCCCTGCCGCTGTCGCGCGCCTTCCGCTGGATTGATCTTATTTCAGCGATAACCGCGTCCAGGGTAGCAGCCATCTTACGGTGCATTGTTTCGGGATCTGAGCCCTCGACAAAATAAGGCGTGTACCCATAGCCGATGAACAGGTCCTCCAGTTCCTCGCGGCTGATCCGTGCGAGCACTGTCGGGTTTGCGATCTTGTAGCCGTTAAGGTGCAGGATGGGCAGCACGGCCCCGTCGCGAACTGGATTGAGGAATTTATCCGAGTGCCATGCAGCGGCAAGGGGGCCGGTTTCGGCCTCTCCGTCCCCCACGACACAGGCAACTATGAGGTCAGGATTGTCAAAGGCAGCGCCATAGGCGTGGGACACTGAATACCCGAGTTCTCCCCCTTCATTGATGGACCCCGGAGTTTCAGGGGCCGTGTGACTCGGTATGCCGCCGGGGAATGAGAACTGTTTGAAGAGCTTCTTCATACCCTCTGCATCCCGGCTGATATCAGGATAGACCTCGCTGTATGTTCCTTCCAGGTAAGTGTTGGCAACCAGCCACGGCCCGCCGTGGCCGGGGCCGGTGACATATATTACGTTGAGGTCCTGTTCTTTGATCACCCGGTTAAGGTGTACATAAATAAAATTGAGCCCTGGAGTGGTCCCCCAGTGTCCGAGCAGCCTGGGCTTTATGTCCTCCAGCTTCAGGGGCGCCCTGAGCAGTGGGTTGTTATAAAGGTAAATTTGCCCTACCGAGAGATAATTTGCCGCTCTCCAGTACGCGTTTATTTTTTTCAGCTGCTCCGGGGAGAGGACATCTGCAGTTTTTATTTTTTCCTCGTAAAGAATATCAGGCATGGCAACCTCCTGTCATGGGTATTTCTTCAGTAGGTTATTAGAGAGTTCGATGGGCAATGAATCCGGGTAACTTTCGATGGACTATTTATCCTCAGTTTAGCACAGTGGGTCTTGATGTCAACCCGCACCTTGTCAATTGTCATAGCATCAGAAAGGCTTTGGGGTGAATTGAGACACTACCGAATACCCGGGATAATTGCATTTATTCCGTTTTTCTGGTTAAATCTAAATATTCGCCCAAAATATCCGCACGCAAGCAGGGAGGTCGTTGTGATAAAGCTGGTCCTTCTGAGACATGGGGAAAGCGCCTGGAACAAAGAGAACAGATTCACCGGGTGGACCGATGTGGATTTATCCGAACAGGGGAGAGAGGAAGCAGGGAAAGCCGGGCTGCTCCTCAGGGGCAGCGCCTTTAGCTTCGATGCAGCCTATACGTCTGTGCTGAAGCGGGCGATACGGACCTTATGGATTGTACTGGATGAAATGGACCAGATGTGGCTTCCTGTCCACCGCTCATGGCGTTTGAACGAGCGCCATTACGGCGCTTTGCAGGGGTTGAACAAAGCAGAGACTGCAGCCCGTTTCGGCGAGGAGCAGGTGCATATATGGAGGAGGAGTTTTGACATACCCCCTCCTCCCCTTGAAAAGTCGGATGAAAGGTACCCGGGACATGACCCCCGCTATCATGACCTTACAGAAAAGGAACTGCCGCTTACGGAAAGCCTGAAAGACACCATTGCCAGGTTCCTTCCATACTGGCATGAGGCAATAGCGCCTGCTGTCAGGTCCGGCAAAAAAGTGCTGATAGCTGCTCACGGGAATTCCTTAAGGGCGCTTGTAAAATACCTTGACGGCATTTCGGATGAAGAGATCGTGGCCATGAACATACCGACAGGGATACCGCTCGTCTATGAACTCGATGAACATCTTAAGCCCCTCCGGCATTACTACCTGGGAAACCCGGAAGAAGCAAAGAAGGCAATGCAGAAAGTGGCGGAACAAGGGAAAAGGAAATGAAGGTAAAATAATTATTGTGGCCATGACGGCAAACGACAAAAAAGGATATCATTCGCGTCCCAAAAGTCTTCGACTCCGGGGGCCTGTCATTGCGAACGAAGTGAAGCAATCTCGTCGTTGAGGACTGAGATTGCCGCGCCCGATGAGACCGGGCTCGCAATGACGGCAATTCGTCGCCTTAGTTCTGTCGTTTGCTGTAACAAGTCTAATCACAGGAGCAAATATAATGTGTGAATTCTGTACAAAGCACGGGGACGGGAAGATCTGGTATAAGAACGCCGCAAACTATGCCCGGGATCTTGTTTCCGACCTGGACCGCAGGCAATATATCAGGGGTTTTCTTGAGACCACCATCAAAGATGGTTTCCATACCCTTGGCAGGCTGGAGACGCTTTTCAGGAAAAGGGGCAGACTGCCCGACTCCCTTGTCACGAACATGGTAAACAGGGCCAGGAAAGAACATTTCGGCCAGGTGTTACCGATAGAGGAGATCAGGGAACTGGTGCTTAAGGCAAAAACCATCGTCAGGATGCCCTGTGCCTGCCGCTGGACCTCACAGAAAAAGGAGCTCCGGTGCTGCTACGGGGTCAGCTACGGCCCTGACGCCTGGTACAGGGACATCGATATGAGCTATTTCGGCACGGCATCCGATGAAGGGCTGGAGTCCCTGCGACGGGAAGACGCTGTAAAGCAAATGGAAAAAATGGAAGAGCACGGCGCGATACACACCATCTGGACCATGATCACTCCCTTTATCGGCGCTGTCTGCAACTGTACAGCCCACGACTGCCTTGCCATGAAGACCCTTTCGGGCATCCGTGTCGAAACCATGGCAAGGGCTGAATATGCCGCAACAGTGCACCGGGACCTGTGCGAGGGCTGCGGCTCCTGCAGGGAAGCCTGCCGGTTCGATGCAATCGGCAGCACAGAGGTAAAGGGCAGGGACATAGCGGTAATCGATGCTCAGGCGTGTTTCGGCTGCGGGCTCTGCCGCCGCGCGTGCAGTTCCGGAGCCATTTCGCTGGCCCCGAGGTAAGCCGCAGATTTCATTTTCTGTTTGCGCCATCATTTATGCATTGAATTATAAGGCGTAAACACCGTAATATAAAGGATGTCCTCTTTAATTAACCCGTAAACAATACTGATGAAGCATTCGGGGGAAGCTGCTGATAGTTCCGATGTCCTGAGGAATGGCTGTGAGATTCAGTGGAAGAGGTTAACGAACTCATAAGACGCTATGGTCTCGGAAAAGACCTTGAGCATGTAATAATACCTATTCCCGGCAAGGATGGCCGGGCAAGACGTTGTTTTCTTCTGAAAAGAAGGTTTATACGGATAGCATACCCTGATGGACATTACATTGATCACCCCCTTGCAAAAGCAATCGAGGCGACCATCAGGTATCCTGAGCTCTTGCTGAGCAAGGCCTTTGACCTGCTGCAGAAAGAGACGGACGAGGAGACATTTGAAAACACCAATGATAAAGAGGAACACAGATAATTCATGAAAAAAAAGATATTCATCAACGCAAAGTACCCGGAGGAAAAGAGAGTAGCTATTGTCGAAGGAGACAAGCTTGTAGACTTCTACGTCGAAGTAGCATCAAAGGAAAACCTCAAGGGAAACATCTACAAGGGCGTCATCGCCAGGATAGAGCCGGGCCTGCAGGCAGTGTTCGTAGATTTCGGGCCGAAAAAGCAGGGCTTTCTCCAGATGAGGGAAATACAGTCCGAGTATTTCCAGAACAAGAAGCAGGGCAAAAGGGCGCGGGTGCAGGATGTCCTTACCAAGGGCCAGGAAGTCATCGTACAGGTCGAAAAGGATGAAAGGGACACGAAGGGCGCAAGCCTGACCACCTATCTTTCCCTGCCGGGCAGGTATATTGTCATGATGCCGGGCCAGACAAGGGTCGGCATATCGAGGAAGATCGAGAGCAGGGAAGACAGGGATCGCCTGAAGGAGCTTTTCAATTCACTCAAGCTCCCGGCCGACATGGGTTTCATCCTCAGGACCGCGTGCAGTGACAGGACAGGCGAGGAATTGTCCAATGACCTGAAGTACCTCACCAAGCTCTGGAATAAAATACAGGCAGAGTCAAAAAAGGTCTCCGCGCCTGCGCTCATCTACAAAGAGCAGGACATAGCAGTGAGAACAGTCAGGGACTACCTGACCTCCGATGTGGAGGAAGTGCTTATCGACAGTGAGGATGCATACCGGAACACCAAGGAGTTCCTGAGGAAGACACTCCCCTGGCGCAAGATCAATATCAAATACTACAGGGACAAAAAACCTGTTTTCGCCAATAGCGGCATTGAGGAACAGATAGCGAAAATGAACGACAGGTTTGTATCGCTCCCCTCGCGGGGATACCTGGTATTTGACAGGACAGAGGCGCTCACTGCCATAGATGTCAATTCCGGGAAGAGCCGCAAAGAAGAAGATGTCGAGTCAACAGCGCTGAAGACAAACGTTGAGGCTGCCCAGGAGATAGCGCGGCAGCTCAGGCTCAGGGACCTCGGCGGGCTGGTCGTCATAGATTTTATCGACATGGAGTCCTCCAAAAACCGGAGAGAGGTTGAGAACGTCCTGAAAGAGGCGCTGGTTCCCGACAAGGCGCACACGGAGATCAGCGGCATATCGAAATTCGGCATAGTAGAGATGACCAGGGAAAGGCTGAGGCCTACCTATGTGGATTCCATAAACAGGAAATGCACAACCTGCAGCGGCTCAGGCATTGTAAAATCAGACGAGATAGTCGCTATTTCGGCCCTCAGGAGCATCCATTCCAGGCTGTCTTCCGGGGGAGTGAAAAGCATCACCTGCCGGCTTCCTGTTGAAAGCTCGAATTACCTGATGAATATGAAAAGGGATGATATAATAGCGCTGGAAAAGGCATTCGACTTAAAGGTCACCATTGTCGGAGACACCAAACTGCTGCCCGGGCAATACACCCTTGATGTGGAAAGCCACGAAAAACTCGAAAAAGCCGAGAAACAGGAAAAGCAAAGCCCTGCCGTTGCGCCTGCTGCCGCTACGCCTGACGGCACTGCTGCCGCTGCGACGGGAAGGAGTACAAAGCGCCGCCGGTCGCGCCGGTCGCCGCGCCGTGCTGCCGGCGACAAGCCAATGACCACTGAACCCGGGACCGGCGCATCTGGGGCCGCAGGGGTTGAGACTACGGAGATCGAGACCACAAGGGTCGAGATCACTGAAGTTAAAACCGAGGCCCAGGAAGTGCCTGAAGCCGTCAGCTCAACGGTCAACCCGGAAGAAACGACATAGCAGTCCGGTATTCAGGATTTTGGGACGCGGGGCCGCTGCCGGACCGCCTTACTTGTGCACCATTCGCAGCTTTTCAAATCTCCCTGCCGGCAGGGGCTCACTGAAAAGATATCCCTGCATGCCGTCGCAACGGCTGTGGCTCAGGAACACCAGCTGGTCATTGGTCTCCACGCCTTCGGCAACGACTTCGAGGTTCAGGCCGTGCGCCATGGTTATCACTTTGCTGATGATGTCACGGAAAGCGGGATCTGCTTTAATGCCCTGAATGAAAGACCTGTCGATCTTGAGCTTCCGGACCGGTAATTTCTTAAGGGTGCTCATGCACGCGAGTCCTGCTCCGAAATCATCGATGCAGGCCCGGACCCCCATATCAGCCAATTTGCCCAGATTGGAAATAGCGGAGTCCACATTCTGCATAACCGTGTCCTCGGTGATTTCTATTTCCAGAAGCCGGGAATCCATGCCGGTATCGCTGAGCACTCCGGATATCGTATGCACAAAATCAGTTTGATGGAACTGGCTGGCAGAGAGGTTTACCGTAATACCCATAGGAGGATACCCGGAGGCCTGCCATAGCCTGTTCTGGGCGCAGGCGGTGCGCAGGACCAGCTCATCAATGGGCATTATGAAACCCAGCTCTTCTGCCTGGCGCATGAATTGCTTCGGCTCCAGCAACCCCAATTCAGGGTGCTGCCAGCGGACCAGCGCCTCGGCGCAGACCATCTTACGGGTATCAATGTTAAGCTGGGGCATATAGTACACCAGCAATTCCCTGCGCTGGATCATCTGCCGCAGGTTGTTTTCGAGCAGGGACTTTTC
>JAJZPZ010000124.1 GCA_021847795.1 Nitrospirota bacterium | reverse complement strand
AAAGGCGCAGAAAAGAGGGGCTGCCCTATAAGAAGGCTGTCCTTGCTACGGCTCATAAGCTTATTCGGGTCATATTCTCTATGCTTAAGCATAAGACACTTTTTGCTCACCCTTTATAGTTGACTTAGAAAAGGGGGCCGGGGGTTGTAAAGCTGTGTATCTTTTTTTATGGCGTTTGCTATAAACAATGCGGATGCAGGGGAGCCCATGGCGGGAAGGGAAAGATTGAAACAGAGGAGGGTGACTATGTTCAGATGGGGAAGGTGGCTGCTGGTTCTGTCTTTTTGCTTCTCTTTGCTGGTGACCGCGGCGTATGGGGAAGGCAATGCGGGTGAGGCTGTCCGGGGTGAAAACAACTCTGCCTCATTGACGGTTGTCAATAAATCGCGCCTCCCGGTTATCGGCGTTTACCTGCAGACTGTTTCTGAAGCGTCCAGGCTGGCGGTAAAGGGGACCCCCAATGTGGGGAAGGAAGTATATTCTTCCGAGATAAAGCCCGGGGCCGCTGCAACCATAAAGAACATAGAACCCGATGATTATGTGATCACCATTGTAAAATCCAACGGCCGGGGAGATATCATACGCCGGACGCTCGGCGCCGGAAAGTCTTTTTCCTATACCATAGAGTAGCGGCGGCGCAGGGGCCATACAGGTAAACCTTTGGCCGGGCGCCGCTGTTTTTTTGCCTACCGTTTCCCCATCTTGACCAGGCTCTCTTTGTAAACCTTGTAAAACTGGTCGTTGTCCGCGATGGCCACCTTCAGAAGGGGCCTCAGATTCGGGATTTCTTTCTCATTGATGACGATGTTGGCGCTTTTGGAGAAGGCCGTCATATAGTCTCCGGTCTTGAAGCCCTGGCCGATAAGTGCGAAAAAGATATGCCGCCTGGTCATCATGGGCATGAATTGTATATGCTTGTATACGGTGTTGGTTTCAGGAGCGCTCCCCCCGAATTTCTCATTCATGACAATCAGGTCGTATTGGTTGAATCTCAGCTTTTCGAAGGTATCGTCGGGGCTTGCGGCGATTTCATATCTATATCCCAGACTGTCGAGTGCGGAAACAATGCTGTTCCTGGTATCGGAACTGTCCTCGCAGATCAACGCGCTTTTTACTGCTTCCTCATATTCCTCTGTATTTATTTCCATGCGTGCCCGTCCTCCTACTTGGTTGTCTTGATCTTTTTGTCGTAATCCGTGTCCATGCTCAGGCCCTCTATGTCGGTTGTCTTTTCTCCCTTGGAGCTTTTCAGCATATCGACGCCCCTGCCGACAATCGCTTTCTTGGAGGCATAAGCCATGGCGGTTTCCTCGGTGATCAGGCCGTCCTGATAAAGCTTGAGGATCGCCTTGTCGAAGGTCTGCATGCCGTATGCGTCTCCGGCCTCGATAATCTCGTAGAACGTCTTTCCCTCAGACTCGCCGTTCAGGATGGATTCTTTTACCCTGAGGTTTGTCTTCAGTATCTCGATGACCGCCACCCTGCCTCCGCCTACTTTGGGCAGCAATCTCTGGCTCACAACCCACCGGATGGTATCGGAGAGGCGGATCCTTATCTGCTTCTCCTCCTCCTGGTCGAACATGCCGACTATCCTGTTAATGGTCTGGCCTGCATCGATCGTGTGGAGCGTAGAAAGCACGAGATGGCCTGTTTCCGCCGCCGACAAGCCTATTTCCACGGTCTCCCTGTCTCTCATTTCACCGACGAGGATTACCTTCGGGGCCTGCCGGAGTGCGGCCCGCAGCCCGGTTGCAAAGGTGTCGAAATCGATGCCCATCTCTCTCTGGTTAAAGGTCGCCTTGATGTGGGGATGGGCAAATTCAACAGGGTCTTCCAGGGTGAGGACATGAACCGATTTGTTTTCGTTTATGAGCCTCAGAACGGCGGCGAGCGTGGTTGATTTACCGCTTCCCGTAGACCCGGTTACGAGGACCATTCCGTTTTTCTCTTCAGCGATCTGGGACAGGACCTCCGGCACTTTCAGTTCTGCGAGGGTGGGGATAACCGTCGACAACCTCCTCAGGACAATGGAGTAGGCGCCGCGCTGGGAAAATATGTTCACCCTGAAGCGCGCCTTATCGGGCAGGAAATAGGAGAGGTCGCAGGAACCTTCTTTTATCAGTACCTCGGTAAGCCGGCGGTCTGAATTGATAAGGTTCATTGACAGAATTTCGGTCTGAAAGGGAGTAAGGTTTTCAATCGTTGCTTCCGAAAAAGTGACCGGGGTCAGCTGGCCCGACGCTTCGACCTGGGGGGGCTTCCCCACGGTAATGTTCAGGTCCGAAACATTCCCGTGGCTGTCAAGCATTGTGGCAAGTATATAATCCAATTCCGCTCTTCTCATAATTTTCTCCTCTGATTCATTCTAAGAGCCCATCAGTAAATTAGTGCCCCCTCTTTTCTAAAGAGGGGCAAGGGGAGATTACTGAATCATTCCTTTGAGTAATCCCCCTTCATCCCCCTTTAGCAAAGGGGGATTCCCCTCGTGAGGCTTATTTACGTATAGGCGCTTAATTTAAACTGTTTAAAACTCCTGCGGCGGTTCTTTCAGGAACTGCACGAATTTCTGTTTGTCGATAGACTTGTCGTAAGCATCTTCAGGACTTATCCACTTCTTCAAAAGGAGTTCCATAATGGCATCGTCCAGGGTCTGCATCCCGAATTTCTTCCCTGTCTGCATGGCCGAAGGGAGTTGGTGTGTCTTCGCCTCTCTTATGAGGTTAGACACTGCATAGGTGACTACAAGGACTTCGAGTGCGGCGCATCTTCCCTTTTTGTCGATTCTCTTGAACAGGTTCTGCGCAATGACTCCCTTCAGCGATTCCGACAGGGTCGTCCTGATCTGCGCCTGCTGGTTCGCCGGGAACACGTCAACCACCCTGTCGACCGTCTTCGGTGCGCTGGTAGTGTGCAGGGTGCCGAAGACGAGGTGACCTGTGGACGCCGCCTCAAGGGCCAGCTGTATGGTTTCGAGGTCTCTCATTTCACCCACCAGGATGATATCCGGGTCTTCACGGAGGGCGCCCCGCAAAGCTGCGGAAAAGGATTTGGTGTGGGCGCCGATTTCACGGTGGTTGACAATGCAGCCCTGGCTCTTGTGGACGAATTCTATGGGGTCTTCCACTGTGATTATGTGGTCTTTCCGCATCTTGTTCGCGTAGTCAATGATTGCTGCAAGGGTCGTGGATTTGCCGCTGCCCGTTGGTCCTGTTACCAGGACCAGGCCTTTCTGGAGCATTGCAAACTTTTTGCATGTCGGGGGCAGGCCGAGCTGTTCAGTGGTCAGGACGTCGCTGGGAATTTCCCTGAACACCGCTGCCACTCCGTATTTCTGGCGGAAGAAATTGGCACGGTACCTGGCCAGCCCGGGTATCTCATAGCCGAAGTCCACATCACCTGTTTCCTCAAAGAGCTTTACCTTATCTTCAGGCGCGATTTCATACAGCATGGCCTTTAGTTCATCATTCTCCAGTTCCTTGTACTGCACCCTTTCCATCTCTCCCCTGACACGGAGGATGGGCTGTGATCCTGATACCAGGTGCAGGTCGGAAGCCCCCTGGTCATGCATCAGCTTGAAAAAGGCATCGATTTTTGCCATTCTGCAACTCCTGTAGAAAAAATTTTAATCAGAAAGTAGTGACTCTTATATCAAACACCGGGCGGTTTTGTCAAGGCGAAACAGGAGGTTTTGCACGCTCCATGATCCCGCTGATAACCTCGACATTTCCCATGGCGATTATGATATCCCCTTCATAGAGAATGGTTTCCGGAGGTGGGTTGAACCTGTAGGTGTCCTGCTCCTTTCCCCTGAGCGCCACTACGGTCACCCCTTCCATTGAAAGTATGCCGGTTGCCTCGAGGGCCTTTTTCGCAAAAGGCGAGCCGGCAGCGATCCCGACCTCTTCCACCCGTATGGTCCTGTCCTTTGATCTGAGCATGACATCAAGGAAGGTGACGACCGAGGGCCGTATCATTTCGGACACCATCCGGAGCCCGCCTATGGAGTTCGGCATGACCACTCCGTCGGCCCCCGCCATCCTGAGCTTCTGCTCCGACTCTTCTTCAATGGCCTTTGAAATGACCCTGATCGCCGGGTTCAGCTTTTTTGCGGTAAACACTACAAAGAGGTTTTCCGCATCCGAATGAAGGGTGGTAACAAGCCCTTTGGCCCTCTCTATGCCG
The DNA here is from genome assembly GCA_021847795.1 of Nitrospirota bacterium. Classification (GTDB taxonomy): domain Bacteria; phylum Nitrospirota; class Thermodesulfovibrionia; order Thermodesulfovibrionales; family Dissulfurispiraceae; genus JAMCVZ01. The sequence goes on along the minus strand of JAJZPZ010000124.1, from coordinate 5,957 downwards.
GCGGACTGGAGTATTGCGTTGTGGGTTGCGTCTCCTTCGGCGTAGAGGAGGCCGCGCTCTTTCAGGTATTTGATTTTTTCCATGTCCTTTTCTATGACTACAAAGTCCCTCTTTGTCCTCGCAAATTCTTCGACCACATATCTGCCGGTCTGGTCCGCACCGCATACGATATAGTGCCCCTTCAGCCGGTCGATTGTTTTCTGCATTTTTTTCCTCCTTAAAGCATCTGTGAGTTCGCCCTCTACAATGAAAGCTGTGACGGTCGAGACCCCGTAGACAAGCACGCCTGTCCCGCCGAGTATGAGAAACATCGTGAATATCCTGCCGGTATTCGAGAGGGGGTGCACTTCCATATAGCCTACGGATGCAAGGGTGATGACCGTCATGTACAGGGCGTCGAGCAGGGGCCATCCTTCTATGGACTCGTAGCCTATTACCCCGGCGAAAAAAACAACCACCAGGGCTATTACGATTGCTTTCAGTCTCTCGTATATCATTATGGACAAGTACCGGTCGGGGTAATCATAACAGAAATCCCTGTTCGTGATAAAGGCAGTGATGCGCTGCCTGAGAAGCAGGGAGGTTGTATAGTGCCGGAGATAACCGGCTTCCGGCAGACTCCGACGCTGCCTGCGGCTTCCGTATCCGGAGCAAACGCATGAAGAGGCCGGGTGAATGAATGCCCTCCTGAGATTGCCGCGCCCGATAATGCCGGGCTCGCAATGACATCTTTTCTTTTTTGTCATTGCGGGCGGAGCGCGGCAATCTCGTCTTTGCCGCTTTGATGCATTGCCCTGTATCCATAGCAGTGGTCATTGATTTTCTGTTAGAATAATAAGGGAGTTTTCTTGCATAAATTCCATATGTCGGTTACTATAAAAGAAGGGACTAAAAATTATGGTTGGTATTTTAAAGAAGATATTCGGTACGAAGAACGACCGGGAAATAAAGAAATTACTCGATAAAGTAGATGACATCAATGCTCTTGAACCGTCTGTTTCCGCATTGAGCGATGAGCAGCTGAAGGCCAGGACAGGGGAGTTCAGGGCCAGGATCGAAAAGGGTGAAGCCCTGGACGATATGCTGCCCGACGCCTTTGCCACGGTCAGGGAGGCCTCGAAGCGCATCCTGGGCATGAGGCATTTCGACATGCAGCTTGTCGGCGGCATGGTGCTCCACGAGGGCAAGATCTCCGAGATGAAGACGGGAGAGGGCAAGACCCTTGTCGCCACCCTGCCTGTGTACCTGAACGCCCTCGACGGCAGGGGCGTTCATGTTGTAACCGTCAATGATTATCTTGCCAAAAGGGACGCCCAATGGATGGGCAATATCTATCACTTCCTCGGCCTCTCGGTGGGCGTGATACAGCACGACAATTCTTTTCTTTTCGATCCGGCATATGTTTCCAATGACAAAAGGATCAACAATCTCAGGCCCTGCACGCGGCAGGAGGCGTACCTTGCAGACGTGACATACGGCACGAACAATGAATACGGCTTTGACTACCTGAGAGACAATATGAAATACGATCTTTCCGAGTATTCCCAGCGCGAGCAGAACTATGCGATTGTGGACGAGGTCGACAGTATTCTCATAGACGAGGCCAGGACCCCTCTTATAATATCCGGACCCTCGGAGGAATCAACCGATAAATATTTCAAGGTAAACCGCATTATCCCGAACTTCAGGAACGAAGAGGATTTCAAGGTGGATGAAAAGCTCAAGAATGTCATCCTCACCGAATCGGGCAGTGAAAAAGTCGAAAAGCACCTCGGGGTAGGCAACCTTTACGATCCTGCAAACATAGAACTGGTCCATCACGTTCTGCAGGCGCTGAGGGCGCACCACCTGTATAAAAAAGATGTCGATTATGTCGTAAATGACGGCGAGGTCATCATCGTCGATGAATTTACCGGAAGGCTTATGCCCGGAAGGCGCTGGAGCGACGGGCTGCACCAGGCAATCGAGGCAAAAGAGGGTGTCAGGATAGAGAGTGAGAACCAGACCCTTGCCACCATAACCTTCCAGAACTATTTCAGGATGTATAACAAGCTGGCCGGCATGACCGGCACCGCCGATACCGAGGCAGCGGAGTTTGGGCAGATATATAAACTCGATGTGGTCGTGATCCCTACAAACAAACCCATGATCAGGGATGACTCACCGGACCTCATCTATAAGACGGAACGGGCGAAGTTTCATGCGGTAATCGGCGAGATCGAGGCGTCCCATCAGAAAGGCCAGCCCGTGCTTGTCGGCACGACCTCGATTGAGAAGTCCGAAACCCTCAGCAGTCTCCTGAAGAAAAAAGGGATCAGGCATTCGGTCCTGAATGCCAAGTACCATGAGCGGGAAGCCGAGATCGTTGCGCAGACAGGACGCCTCGGCGCCGTGACCATTGCAACGAACATGGCCGGCCGCGGCACCGACATTGTTCTCGGCGGGAACCCCGACGGCCTTGCACGGGAGTTCCTGAAAGAAAAAGGCTCTGAGTTTACGGATGAGGATTTCAAGGCCGCCATGGAAAAGGCAAAAGCCATTTGCGAAAAGGAGAAACAGCAGGTCATAGATGCCGGGGGCCTTAAAATCATAGGCACAGAGCGGCATGAGGCACGGAGAATCGACAACCAGCTCAGGGGAAGGTCGGGCAGGCAGGGAGACCCGGGGGCTTCGAGATTTTTCCTTTCCCTTGAAGATGATTTAATGCGCATATTCGGCTCAGACAGGATCAACGGCCTGATGAATCTCCTGGGAATGGACGAAGACATACCCATTGAGAACAAGATGGTCACCAAGGCTATCGAGAACGCGCAGAAGCGGGTCGAGGCGCACAACTTCGATATCAGGAAGCACCTGCTTGAGTACGACGATGTCATGAACAAACAGCGTTCGGAGATCTATTCCTTCAGGCGGGAGGTGCTGCAGAGCGAGTCCCTGAAGGACAGGCTCTTCGAGATGCTTGAAGATGAGACAGACGATCTGCTCGCTGTCTATTGCCCTCAGGATAAGGCCGGTGACGAGTGGGACCTGAAGGGCCTGAAAGATGCCCTCTACGGCCAGTTTTCCTTTAAATTGCAGCCGGAGGAATTAAAGACAGTCGACGATATAAGGGCCTCGGTCATGGAGGCCGCAAAACAGGCATATGAGGCCAAGGAAAAGGATGCAGGACCGGAAGTGATCCACTACCTGGAAAGAATGATCCCCCTGCAGGTGATTGACGTCCAGTGGAAAGATCACTTGCTCGGCATAGACCATATAAAGGAGGGGATAGGGCTGAGGGGTTACGCCCAGAGAGATCCTCTGGTAGAATATAAGAAAGAGGCCTTTGAACTCTTTGCCGATATGTCGAAGCGGATCATCTCGGAATCCCTCAGCAGGTTCTTCAGGATACAGGTAAAGCAGGAAGAGGCCGAAATAAAGGTGAAAGCCCGGCAGGCGCCGCTTGTGTACAACCGGGGAGATGGAGACGGCGCGCAGCAGCCTGTTCACAAGGACAGGAAGATCGGAAGAAATGACCCGTGTCCCTGCGGAAGCGGCAAGAAGTACAAGAAGTGTTGCGGGGCGAAGTAGGCGGCGGTCATTTCCGTACCTGAACAATAATCCCTTACAGCACCGAGAGGCGCCCCCGTATGCTGAAACTGCCTGTCCCTTATGACAAGCTCAGCTCACTGCGTGAAAGCCTTGCCCTCAGCGAAGAGGAACTCAAGAGCATCGAACCGTTCCGGGACCTTTTTATAGAGAAAAAGGACGAGTTCGCCCTGTATTTATATCAGTTTTTTTCCGCCATTCCCGAAACACGCATTATCCTCGATCGCGCGCAAAGACCGGGCTTTTTCCCGGAAGCGTGGTCCCGTTGGTTTGAATTGCTTTTCAGGGAAAGACCCGGACCGGAGTTCTTTTCACGCTTATGGAAAGTGGGCCTGCGGCATGTCGAGGTTGCCCTTGATCAGCGGTATACCAATCTCGGCTTCTCCATGGTCAGGCAATATTGCTATCACATCGTATTTTCAAGCATACCCGTGGAGAAGGTGCGGCCGGTCCTGGTTGTAATAGACAAGCTCCTGGACCTCTGTCTTCTTATCGAGACAAGCGCCTACATTGATGCCACGACGCAATGCGATCTTGAGGTTATCAATGGAATCGCGGACATGATAAGGAACCCGGTAACGGTCATCGGCGGAAATATAAAAAGGCTCCAGCGGAAAGTCGATCCCGGTGATCCCCTTTACAGTACCTATGAATCCCTGATCTCCGAGAATATGCGGCTTGAGCGTATGGTGAAGGACATAAAAGTGTACATTGAAATGCTTAATACCGAGCCCGAGCTGCACACCCTCCTCCTGGAGGAGCTGATTATCAGCACGCTCGAGAGATTGCGCCTGGAAAGGGATTTGAGGGGCGTGCAGATAAATATCGATCTCGATCCCCGCTATCCCCGTGTCCTGGGTGACCGCAAGGACCTGGGCCATATGTTTTACCACCTGCTCCAGAACAGCCTGGATGCCGTTGAGCCTGACAATGCGCGGGTAAGGATATCCTCATATCCTGAAGGCATGTCGAATAAAGGCCTGGCAATTGAGTTGTTCAACACAGGCAAGCCGCCGAAAGCGGGTGACCTGGACAAGCTCTATTCACCCTTCTTCACGACAAAGCCCACCGGGACAGGGTTCGGCCTGCCTATAGCAAAGCTTGCGGTAAGGAAGAACCACGGCAAACTCATGTTCGTCCCTGTGCCCGGTGAAGGGGTGAAGGTAATCGGGACCATAACCCTGCCAGGGTAGGGACCCCATCGGACGACTTTTTTAAAAGCTCCCGGTTTCGTTCCCCGATTTTTCCAATATTCTTCTACCCTATAGCAATTGCGTCAATATCGGCGCCGACATACAGTGCTGCCCACATCGGGAAAAATCCGGATTCCTATGCCGGGATGGGACTTCCGGAATGCTGCGGCAAGTATTTGGATTGCGCCGCTTGCGGTGCTGCCGCCTCCGATTTTAATGACTTTTTCAGCTGCAAGAACGGGTGACTGTATGAGTAGTCCTGTAACCAGGAGGGTGAAAAATAATTTCAGAAGAGGTCTTGTGAACCCGGCAGTTTTTTCTTTTCTCTCTCGGAGGAGCGCAATGGAGATTCTGTGATATGCTGAGGTGCTTTTATGAGAAAAGAAGACCACACCCGTCATGCTGGTGATAATAACGGAAATTCCGGGGTCAGCGCAAGGGACGGTTTTATTCCCGGTGTCCGGACCTCCGGACCTTTTATGAACGGGAACGGGCCGCGCTGTGCCGCTTGCCGCGTTTTACCAGTTTGGGCTTGTCCCTTTTTGCATTTACAATGCAGAAGAACCCGAAGGGTTCATCAAAGGGATTCGTAAGTTCATGAACAGTGTCGGGAGCGATATAAACCGTATCGAGATAGCCTACCCGGTGATGCTTTTTGCCGAGTAATACCTTCCCTTCTCCCCGGATGCATACCACGACATGCTCATGCCGGTGATGTTCGAGGCTGCTGTTGCCGCCGGGGGCGATTTCGAAATACCGGAGATGGAATTTCGCGCTCTCGCCTTTGTTGCCTATCAGCACGTTCCTGACAATCGACGACCACCCCGCATCTGCGGGTTTGTATTGTTCGGTTTTAATGCCGCTCCACCTGAAGGCGCCTTTATGTTTGAATATCCTGTTTTTGTTCTCATCTCTCATCGTTTCACTCATCTTTCCCACCGGAGCGCTCCAGTCGCATGACGGCGCCTCCGGCGCCGATTGTTTCTTTGTTTTTACTGCCATCTTTCATTATAAATAAAATTCCGGTGAAATGGACAGGGCAGACAATTCAGGTAGTGTCTCAGTTTGCCCCAAAGGCTTTGTGGCGATCCCTTTAAAAGTATTTCATACCAGGCTTATGGCCTGATTTGAAACCACCTGGGGAATTCCGGTACTACAAAACCTGGCCTGATATGA
>JAJZPZ010000123.1 GCA_021847795.1 Nitrospirota bacterium | reverse complement strand
CAGGATACGACCCTTCGCAATGACGGGGTAGAATGACAGTCATTGCGAGTCCCGACACGCACCGGGATAAACTCCGCGCGGCAATCTCAAGGACTTATAAGTTCACCCGACCTTATCATGCAATTGCCCTGGGGGAGCAAGGCGGTGAAGGACACGGGAAGTGCAAACTGTTAAACCAGCCTGGCCCCGTTTGCTCACGCCTCTTCCTCTTCAATAACAGTGCAATGCCCGGCAAAAGTCTGGTACAATAATTGAAAAAGAAGGGGGGGATGGCGGTATGCCCGTTTACTGCGCTGAACATATAAAGCTCGCCCTGTTGCCTGTCTTTGAAAAGTACAGGGACAAAGTCTCCTTCGCCTATCTCTTCGGGTCTTCCGTAAGCAACGAGGTCATGCCTTCAAGCGACATCGATATCGCGGTATTCCTTTCGATTTCCGATCCCGGACTCCGTTTCGATTTCAAGCTTGACCTATACGCAGATTTCTGCAGGGCCTTGAAGAGAAACGATATAGACGTCGTCGTGCTTAACAGCGCCACGAATATCATCCTCCTCGATAATATCGTACGGCACGGCATGGTTATTTTCGATGGAAATCCTGAAAATAGAGCGGTGTTCAAGCTTGATATTATCCACTCCGCCCTTGACTTCAAGGACCAGAGGTCGGCGGTGATGGGCATATGATAGAACGGATCCTTCAGAAGATAGGCAGGATAAACCAGTATGTCACCATTCTGATATCGCCGGGGGCAGTCCCCTCGCGTCGTTTTATTTCATGCGCCGCTATTCCGGTAGGTTATGCGGGTAGCATGCGGGTTCGAGTCCCGCCTTCGGCATTTTTTTTTGCTTAGTTCGTTTTTTCGATCTCCTTCACCCTCTGCAGGACATACCCGTAATAAGACTCCTTGCTGGGGGCGTACTTGAGGACGTTTCTGTATGCTTCGGCAGCGTCCTTCACGCGGCCTGATTCGTCGCAGGCAAGCGCCTTGTTTAAAAAGATCCTGTAATTTCTCGGGTCGATCCGGAGGGCCTTGTCATAATCCGCAAGGGCAAGATTGATCGCAACCGCCTTGCCGTAATCGGCAATAGCCTGATCATACTTGCCGCTCTTTTGGTGCGCGACCCCACGGTCATTAAACATCACCTGGGTCGTTTTTGCACATCCGGCAAAAAGAAAAACACTACACAATACCGCGATACATCTCTTGAACATCTTTACTCACTCCTGAATATGTTTAGGGACCCTCATCAATCCTCATCATGCCTGTGATGCCTTTCCCCGTGCTCGTGGTGCTCTCTCTCCTCCTCTCTCCATCTCTTTTTCTGCAGGCCATAGGGCATAGGCCGGTAATAGTTTCCAGGGATACGGACAAAGGCCGCCGGCACCCGGGAGGGGGGCATATAAGCCCATGGGCCGTTATAGTAAGAGGCCCTGTACCAGCCGTTGTTGTGTCTCCTGTACCAGCGTCCTGAATAGAAGAAAAGATTGATGCCGGCATCGGGAGCATAATACACCGGGGACCCGGGGATCAGCACAACCTGAGGGGGCGCAGCAAGGACCACAGCAGGGAGCGGGGCCCCGATTCCTATATTTATATTCACAGCAGCTGCTGCATCGCCGGGATGGGCGCCGGCCAGCATCCCCAGTAACATTGCCGAAATCAAAAACTCTTCTCCTACCATCTGAAACCTCCTTTATACAAAACACCCTGTTATTTACTGTACGGCGCGCCGCTGCACGCGGTCCGCTATATGAGTGCAAAAAGCACGCCACATGCAAAGCGTTTCACAACTCTTTGATCTAACGGTATAAATCATTTTCAGGATGTCAGCTGCAGGAGGGGAATCGGCGACAGACATCCCGCCGATATGAGGGGCAGCATACCTAAAGGGTTAAAAGCAGCCACTTTTCTCCGTGTATGGGATTCCCTACACCGCATGTGTGATATACACTACATATGTTTGCAGGAGAAAAGGCAGGCCGGCGCATATTGCGGGATTAGGCGGGATTCAGGATACAGGGAGCGTAAATTCAACCTCTTTGTTCCGGAACGGGCAGTAAAAGCGCAGAGATACGGCAGTAAGTTTCATGCCTTCGGTGTTCTTGTTTCCCTTCCCGTACTTCGGGTCTCCTATTACCGGAAAGCCGAGCATATCAAAATGCCGGCGTATCTGATGGAGCCGTCCTGTTTTGATGACAACATGGACAACAGAGGCATTGCGCCCGGGGTCCCAGGACTCGACCTCATATTCAGTAATAGCGGACTTTCCGTCGAGCGGCAGCTCCACTGTGCCCTGCCTTCCTTTCCCCCCGAGATTGCCGAGCACCTCGGTGTAATATGTTTTGATGATCCGGTTCTTTTGAAAAAGCTCTGAAAGCCTTGCCGCTGCATTTTTGTTGTGGGCGAGAAGCATGATCCCGGAAGCTTCCCGGTCAAGGCGGTGGATGAGAAACACCTCCCGTGACGGCTTGAAAAATAATTCCGCCTGCCGCATCAAAGAGCAATGGTCGCCATACATGGTCCCCTGGGCCATAAGGCCTGCGGGTTTGTGCCAGACGCTGTAATGGTCCTGGTCGCTCAGGCATTTTGCCTCGGGAGGTTTTATTGCCAGCACCCGCTCGTCGTAATAAAACTCCAGGAGGTCCCCTGTGGTGAATGTTGCAGTAGCTCCGCGCAACCTCCTCAGTCCGCCTTTTTTCTTTTTGATCCAGACTGCGCCCTTGTTCATTGCGTCCTTTACCTTCCCTTTGGAGAGCCCGGATTGAGCGGCAAGGAAATCACTCACTTTTCCAGGGGGACCGGAACCGGCTGTGGTCCTGATAATCAATTTTTTCTGTAATTGCTGATCCATGGACTATTGTAACATCCCCGGCCCGGCAATTCCTGCATGCGGCTTGTGTTTAAAGCAGCCTTACAGGCTTTTTCGTTCGCCCGGGAGCGCCGCCTTGAACTATCCGGACAACATCATGGCGAAAATCGAAGCGCGCGATAAAAGCTTATCTATTTACCGGCAGCACATGTTAAACTATACGTATCAATATCAAGACGGTTTATGAGATGGCCGGCAAATACTGTGAAAGATGTTTTATCCTCCCTGGATCATGGCTTGCCGCTTACACGTATAAAGCCGCGAAACAGGAGAAACAGACGCATGAGATGTAAAAGCCCCGGGATCAAAGTATTTATTATCTTATTTCTTTCCCTTTGCTCCCTCCTTCCATTGAAGGCATTCGCTGGTGAGCCGACCGAGCAGGTAAAGCAGACGATAGAAGAAGTCCGGAAAGTCTTTAAGAATGAGGACCTCAGGAGACCGGAAAAAAGAGCGCAGAGGAATGCAAGGCTGCGCGAGATTGTCGGCGGCAGGTTTGATTTCGAGGAAATGGCAAAACGCTCACTTGCGCTCTACTGGAAGGACAGGACGCCGGAAGAAAGAAAGGAGTTCGTCTCGCTCTACTCCGACCTGCTCCGGAATGTCTATTTAAAGCAGATACAGCGGCATGAGCACGAAATAAAAAAGCACGAGGACGATAAGGTTGTCTACCTGGGCGAAAAGAGAGATGGCTCGTACGCCTCGGTACAGACCAGGGTCATTACCACTACGGGCAGGGAGATCCCGGTAGAGTACAAGCTCCTGGACAGGGGCGGAACATGGAAGGCTTATGACGTTTACATCGAAGGAGTAAGCCTTATCAATAATTACAGGACACAATTCAACCAGATCATACGTTCCGGTTCCTACGAAGAACTTGTCCGGAAACTGAAGGCCAAGGACCTGTCTGCCCCCGGGGGAAAGAAGTCCGGGCGCCTTTTCCATCCAAAAGAGTTCAAGTACGCTGACCTGGACCCGGCTGCGCATCCGGCCTCCGCGACCGCCTGATTTAGATATGGGCTTCAGCGCTCGCCCCTGTGGCGCCTTCCTGATTTTCTTCAGATACCCGGTTGAAGTTGCCTCATCTGCAGCTTTTGAATTATAATGTTAGTTTGCTTTGAAACCAACGGGTGCGTATATGAGTTATGTAGATGAAATAAACAAAAGAAGGGCCTTTGCAATTATCAGTCACCCCGATGCAGGGAAGACCACTCTTACCGAAAAACTCCTGCTCTTCGGCGGCGCCATCCAGACCGCAGGAGCGGTGAAATCCAACAAGATCAAGAAAAGCGCTGCCTCGGATTTTATGGAAATCGAGAAGCAGAGGGGCATTTCCGTTGCCACTTCCGTTATGGCCTTCAATTACAAGGGGCTGAAGATAAACCTCCTGGACACGCCCGGGCACAAAGACTTTGCAGAAGATGTGTACCGGACCCTCACGGCAGTGGACAGTGTCATTATCGTCGTTGATTGCGTAAAGGGAGTTGAGGAGCAGACAGAGAAGCTCATGGAAGTATGCCGGATGCGGAAGACCCCGGTCATTGTTTTTATCAACAAGCTGGACCGTGAAGGGAAAAAGCCCTTTGACCTGCTGGATGAGATCGAGGTAAAGCTGCGCATCAAAGTGCGTCCTCTGAGCTGGCCCATCAGCATGGGGTATTCCTTTAAAGGCGTGTATAACCTCTATGATAAGAGCCTCTATCTCTTCAACCCGGGGCGAACAACCATTGCTGAGGAGGTGCTTGCCGTCAACGATCTTGAAGAGGACATTCTCGATAAGCAGTTAGGGGACCATGCAGCGCAGCTGCGCGAAGACGTGGCCCTGATAGAGGGCGTCTATGGGCCCTTTGATCGTGAAAGCTATCTTGAAGGCGAGTCGGCCCCGGTATTTTTCGGGAGCGCCATCAACAACTTCGGGGTGAAGGAATTGCTGGACACCTTCGTTGAGATTGCCCCGACCCCGCGCAGCAGGCCTGCCGATGTGCGCGCCATTGATCCCCATGAGGAGAGTTTCAGCGGGTTTGTTTTCAAGATCCACGCCAATATCGACCCACGGCACAGGGACAGGATCGCTTTCCTTCGCATCTGCTCGGGCAGGTTCGAGAGAAATAAGTTCTTTCACCATGTGCGCCTGGGAAAAGACCTCAGGTTCCGCAGCCCTGCGAGCTTCCTGGCACAGGAGAAGAGCATTATCGAGGAGGCCTACCCCGGGGATGTGATCGGCCTATACGATACCGGCAACTTCAAGATCGGCGATACGCTCACTGAAGGCGAAAAGATCATGTTCCAGGGAATCCCCAGCTTTTCTCCCGAGATATTCAAGGAGGTCATAAATGCCGATCCCATGAAGTCCAAGCAGCTGGAAAAGGGCATAGAACAGCTTACCGATGAAGGAGTTGCCCAGCTCTTTGTCCACAAGCAGGGCAACAAGAAGATAATCGGCACTGTCGGCGAGCTGCAGTTTGATGTCATACAGTACCGTTTGCTTCACGAGTACGGGGCGTCCTGCCGTTTCAATCCCCTCAATTACACCAGGGCCTGCTGGATCACCTCGGAGAATAAGGAGAAGCTGGCGGAATTCTGCAAGTACCGGTCCGACCGGCTGGGCACGGACAAAGACGGCAATATCGTCTATTTCTCCGATGCCGACTGGGTCCTCAGGCGGGTAAAGGAAGAGTACCCTGAAATCGAATTCCACTACAGCTCTGAAATCAACACGGGCCTCCCCGGCCGCAAGCATTCCAAAAGCTAGCAAACCCGCCTGGTCGGGATATTCTCACATAAGCCGGAGTGGAATTGCCCTTACTTCTTCCCCGCCTTCTGGAGCTTGGCCCACTCGTCCTTGAGCGTAACCGTCCGGTTAAAAACAGGTTTGCCCGGAGCAGAATCAACGGAGTCAACACAGAAATAGCCCATTCTCTCGAACTGGTATCCAGCCCCTGCCCTTGCATCTTTCAGCCCGGGCTCAAGGCGGCAGTCAGTGAGCACTTCCAGTGATTTCGGGTTCAGGTAATCGGTAAAGTCCCTGCCCTCCTCCGTATCATTCGGGTTTTCTTTTGTAAAGAGGGTGTTATAGAGGCGGACCTCGGCCTCAAGCGAGTGCGGCGCAGAAACCCAATGCAGCGTTGCCTTGACCTTGCGCCCGTCAGGCGAATCACCGCCCCGCGTAGCAGGATCGTAGGTGCAGTGCAGTTCCATCACCTCGCCGGTCCGTTCATCCCTGACCACGCTTTCGCATTTGATGAAATAGGCGTACCTCAGCCGCACCTCGCGTCCGGGCGCAAGGCGGAAAAACTGCTTCGGCGGGTCCTCCATAAAATCTTCCCGCTCAATGTAAAGCTCCCGGGAAAAGGGGACTTTCCGTGTGCCTGCCCCGGGGTCTTCGGGATTGTTGACTGCATCCAGGTACTCTTCGCCGCCTTCAGGATAGTTGTCGATAACCACCTTAAGGGGGCGCAGCACTCCCATGACGCGGAGAGCGTGTTTGTTCAGGTCCTCACGGAGACAGTATTCGAGCAGGGCCAGGTCCACAAGGCTTTCCTTTTTCCCCACTCCGATACGCTCGCAGAAATTCCTGATCGCCTCAGGCGTATAGCCGCGCCTGCGCATACCGGCCAGGGTCGGCATGCGCGGGTCATTCCAGCCGTTCACATGCTTTTCGTTTACCAGCTTGAGAAGCCTTCGCTTGCTCAACACGGTATAGCTGAGGTTGAGGCGCGCAAACTCGATCTGCTGCGGGTGGTATATCTTCAGCTCATCAAGGAACCAATCATAAAGCGGGCGGTGGTCTTCATACTCCATCGTGCAGAGGGAATGGGTGACCCCTTCGATTGAATCGGAAATGCCGTGGGCGTAATCGTACATGGGATAGATGCACCATCTGTCGCCTGTCCGGTGGTGCGCCTCCTTTTTGATCCGGTACATAACCGGGTCGCGCATGTTGATATTGCCCGAGGCCATATCTATCTTCGCACGGAGCACGCGGGAACCGTCCCCGAACTCCCCCGCACGCATGCGCCGGAACAGGTCGAGATTTTCTTCCACCGAACGGTCGCGGTAGGGGCTGGCCTTTCCCGGGGCCGTAAGGGTGCCGCGGTACTCCCTGATCTGGTCCGCAGTCAGATCGCATACATAGGCTTTCCCCTCTTTGATGAGCTGCCCGGCATAGTCGTAAAGCCTCTCGAAATAGTCGGACGCATAGTACAGGCGGTCATCCCAGTCAAAGCCCAGCCAGCGGACATCGGATTCGATCGACTCCACATACTCGACCTCCTCTTTTGCCGGATTGGTATCGTCAAAACGGAAATTGCACAGGCCCCCGAATTCCGCGGCCAGCCCGAAATTCAGGCATATCGACTTGGCATGCCCGATATGCAGATAGCCGTTCGGCTCAGGCGGGAACCGGGTCATCAGGCGGCCACCGGACCTCCCTGCCGCCATGTCTTCCGCAATCATGGAACGGATGAAATTAGGGACAGGCGCAGGGCCGGCCCCGGACTTTCCCTCGCCGGGCGTCTCTTTTTTCGTATTGTCGGGTGTTGGTGTTTTCATCATGTATTTTCCTCAAAATTTAATTGATTTATCGTGAATTTATTGCATACATTGCTGATTTCTATTTTACCATACTCGCTGCCGGGGATTGTCCTAATACTGCGGAAGAGACCACCCGGCAAAATTGCATGCTCTCGGAAGGTACATTATGGTACAATAATAAGACCGTAACGGGTCTCCGGACTTTCAGTCTTTTAACTCATTACTCATCACGGATCACTCATCACGGTTTTCAAAGGTTGCCGAAGTGGCGGAACTGGCAGACGCGCTAGGTTCAGGGTCTAGTGGTCGCAAGGCTGTGCGGGTTCGAGTCCCGCCTTCGGCATTTTTTCTTATCTGACCTCCACGCAGCCTTTTCCTTTCTGCGCTTCTTGACTCGCCTCTGAATACCTGTTAAAGATGAGTTCAATCTGCTGCTTGCCGATGTCATCCATGCAGAGGATGCGGCTGTAATAGCCGGAAAGATCATGGCAGGTTTCCGGCTTCCCTTTACCGTGGGGAGTCAGATACTTCAGATATCTTCCAGCATAGGGATCAGCATTTCCCCTGATGACGGCAAGAGCAGAGACGCCCTGCTCAAGAATGCCGATATCGCCATGTATCATGCAAAGGAGACAGGGATAAACAATTACCAGTTTTTCAATACCGATATGAATATAAAGGCAGTCAGGCTCGTGATACTCGAAAACAGCCTCAGGCAAACCTTGCAGAAATGATAGCGCCCGGGCAGGGTAATGTTCTTAAGTATTGCTCAGAGGGGAGAAAAAATGGACCGGCAGGGGATTGATGCCAATTCCCTGCCGGTTGTAAGTCCGGGTCAGCTTGTTTTATTGTCTTTGCCCTCGTTCTCTTTCCCTGCCTTGCCGCCCCTCTTCCCTGTGAGATAGGCCTCAACCGGTCTCCACCCGAAGGACGCTCCACGCGTCACCGTCTCCATGGCCCCGCCCAGTGCCCGTGCGCTGACCAGCTTCACCAGCATCGCTATCCCGATGAAGGGCAGAAACGCCGCATACAGAAGCCCCAGAAACGGCCCTGCTGCCAGAATTGCCAGAGGATTTGCCTTGTAATAGGTTGCCCCTTTTCCTCCCGGAAGAATGCCCCTGCCTTCAATGGTGAGTCTCTCGCCTGTGGAAAGATTCCAGTATGTCCCCCTCTCTACGTCTGATCCGCCTATGTATTTCAGGTGTAACATGGCTGACCTCCTTGCCTCTTTCTTTTATTTTCCCTTCTCTTGATTTCAGCATAACAAATACCCCTTTGCGGGACAATTGGAAGGTCTTCCTATTTCCCCCAGGTATTTTGTCCTATTTGTCCGTCCAATTTAGCTAAGGAGAGATAAAGGGGAGAAAAGAGCAGCAAAGACAGTGATGTGTACTGGGTCTTTTTCTTTAATCTTCAACTCGTTACTCGTAACTTGTCACTTGTTACTGCCTCCAGGGCTTTTCGGCAGACTGCCCCGCTGCCCGGGCCATGAAACAGGAAAGAGATTCTCCCTGATCAGGACAGGTTCTTTTTAGGCGTTCTTGTTTTCTTCGACAAAAGTTCTGTCCTTTTTATCGCGCCCAGCAGGTAGTCTTTGAACTTTTCAGGGAAGAGCCACTGCACACCCAGCTTTTCAGCCCATTTGACAAGGCCCTGGTCCGCAGTAATGAGCATGGCATCCAGTTCCATGGCAAGCAGCAGAAGGTCCACATCCTCCTTGCTGTCAATGATGCCTTCCCGCAGGGCCTCACGGTACTTTTTCCTCAGGTCCTGAACAATCTCGTCGGCCTTTTTGTATTCCGCGTTCCTGACAGCCTTTTCAGCAAGCCGCAGCCCTTTGTTTATCCGCTCCCGGATGTCCTCAATGAGCTCATACAGGAGAAAGGCAGGGGTCTTGAGCTCATGTTTCTTCGGGGGCTTCTGGTGCAGGACGACAAGGAGGTCGCCCGGAATTTTGTCCCTGTCGACGAAGTGGAGCAGTTCCTCAAAGATAGAGGGGGGCATGTAGAATTCGAGTATATGTATCTGAGACGCAAGGAAAAGAAATGTCTCCAGGGCCTCTGTCGGGGTTGGCCCCAGGCTCATCCTTACATCAGGGTTCACGAAGAGGCTTGTATCCAGAACAACCTTCTTCAGCTTGCGGGGATTCCTCTTGAGGGAACTCCCGTGGGACTCCCCGGGCACAAGGGCTTCTGAGCTCTTCTCGCTATGTTTCATACTGTCGGCTGCCACGGTAGGATATCGATAGACCTCTATGCCTTGCACGTGCCATGCAGGTCGAGTCGGTACGTATTCCACTCGCTGCAGTCAAAGCATCTTCCGGACCAGTCGGCAGATTTATGCCCGCAATTGGAGCAGCAATAATGGATCACCACAGCCTGCCGTATGCCGCAGGCCCTTCTGAACTCATCCATTGCCTTTGAAGCCTGGTTCCTCTTCAGGTACAATTCTCCCTTGAGGCTGTAAAATTCAGGAGGGGAGAACACGCTGGTATCAATAGAGTTCAGGCTTTCGATAGCGTCATCAACCATTTCAAGCCGGTAGTAGAGTTTGCCGAGGAGGAACTTCAGGCCGTTATCCTGGGGATGGCTCAGGATGGCGCTCTTATAGAACCGTATCAACCTCCCCGGTTCTCCCACGCTGATAAGGAGGTCCTCAAGCCTGGCAAGAATTATCACCGAATTGAGCTGCTCAAAGCTCTTCTCCAGAAAGTTAATGACCTCTTCCGTCTCCCCTTTTGCCAGAATC
>JAJZPZ010000008.1 GCA_021847795.1 Nitrospirota bacterium | reverse complement strand
GGGAATTTCATGATCAGACAACTCGGTCAGAGAAAAAAGCACTCAGGATACTTGAGTGGAAACAAATTCAACGGGAAAATAGGCTTTAGCAACAGAAACTAACTATGAAAACCTGGAAAGATAAAATACATTTTGTGCTTGTCGAGCCGAAGGAATCGGGCAATATCGGCGCGTCGGCACGCGCTATGAAAAACATGGGTTTTAAAAATCTTTGCCTGGTTAACCCCCCTCCCGTGATTACGGATGAGGCACAGCGCTTTGCCCACAACTCCCTAGATGTGCTTGAAGGGGCAAAGGTTTACAACAGCCTTGCCGATGCGCTTGAGGACAAAACGCTGGTGGTGGGAGTGGCGCGAAGGGCAGGCAAGAGGCGCGGGTTGAGCCTTCCCCTGGACAAAGGAGTGGAAAAGCTGTGCGATGCGCTTCCTGAGAACAAGATTGCGCTCCTGTTCGGAAGAGAGGACAGGGGGCTTTACAATGATGAGGTCGGCGAATGCGGTCTCCTTCTCACCATTCCGGCCAACAAAGCGCATCCGTCGCTGAACCTGTCACATGCGGTAATGGTGGTGGCCTACGAGCTTTCAAAACTACACTGCAGCGAAGAGGGGCTGGGTGCAGCGCAGGGCAAAACAAGAAAAAGAGAGCGACTTATCGGACATGGGGAACTGACGTTCCTATTTGAAAGAATAGCCGAAACGCTTATCCTCCTTGATTATCTTCCACGGGGCGACAGGGACATTCAAAGGCAGATCATGGAAAACCTGAAGCACTTTGTCGGCAGATCGGGGATCACCGACTGGGAGCTGAAAATGCTGCACGGCATCTGCAGCCAGATCGACCGAAAGCTGGGCAAGGAGTGAACAACAGTGTCCAAAAAGAATAAAATCGTATGCTCAGATAATAAAGCTGTATACTGAATAAGACAAAAAAGTTTTGCAGTAGATTAGCTTTACAGTGACCCCGAGCTCTCACAGAGCGAACTGTTTCAATCACCGATAATCATCTTAAAATTTTGAATCAATTGACAAAAGCACGTTTATCGTATATATTGGATATATACAGAAATGGAAGATTGGACCAGGATTTTAGCGCTTGCCCAGGGCTTTGAATGGAACGAAGGGAATGTCAGCAAGAACTGGGAAAAACATAGAGTCTCTCATATCGGATGTGAAGAGGTGTTTTTCAACGAACCGATCATCGTCAATAAAGATGAACTCCATTCGATACAGGAGAATAGATATTTTGCATTAGGCAAAACAGATACTCACAGGTTGCTTTTTGTTGTCTTTACCTTACGAGGGAAGAGAATCAGAGTGATCTCAGCACGGGATATGAACCGAAGAGAGAGGAAAGCATATGAGCAAGTTAAAGAAAATACCGAAATTTAAGAACGAAGAGGAGGAAGCGGAATTCTGGTCAACACACGATTCTACTGAGTATGTGGACTATTCAAAGGCTAAGCCTGTGGTCTTTGCAAATCTGAAACCTTCCACAAGAACTATCTCAATCCGGCTGCCGGAATCTCTTATCGAACACCTCAAACTCCTTGCAAATAAAAAGGACATACCCTATCAATCACTTTTGAAGATGCTCTTAGCTGAAAAGATCGAGGAAGAACTACATAGCACAGCAAGATAATATTCTTACTTTATATCTGAGTATAAGCAGGGTGTGATTATGCACCATTCCTACCGTTAATCCTTCATTTTGTTAACAGGCATGGGCGTTTGACCCGCCTTAGGGCATGATCGGCACTGAATTTTGCTCCGGTCCGGATGATGATAAGCTTTTGTATGAATATCTTTTTGTTTGCGGGAGCATGGGTCATAATTAGACGCTTATTGTGGGTCATTCTTAACTGCCGATTAACATTGGCGAGCGGCAATCTCAGGAAGTTACTCATGCGCCGGGCGCTCTGATGCGTTTGCCGCACTAAGGTCCCCTTATCGCTTTACAAATGGGATTCATCTTTAACCTGTATTGCTTCAACCCGCACGCAGGCAACGCCCCTGCCGTAAAAATCCAGCTGCTTGGCAGCCCCCATGCTGAGATCAATGATCCTTTCCCCTGACCTGGAATTATACTTGCTCGGAAAAGGTCCGCGATCATTTACCCTCACGACAATGAATTTGCTGTTTTCAAGGTTTGTCACCTTCACAAACATGGGAATGGGCAGATATTTGTGCGCTGCCGACAAGCCGCCCGGATTGAAAGCCTCGCCGTTTGCAGTCATCCTGCCGCTCTCATATCCATACCACGATGCAATCCCCTCTTCCTTATAACTCGCGGCATTTTCCGGCGACATCGGGACGTATCTTTTCCCTGAGACAACATACGGCGCAGTTTTGACTTCACCCTGCCGTATAGCCTCTTTCACCGGAAGGCCATCGATGCTCTCAATTTCTTTGTGTGTCAATGCCCAATTGATGGGAGCCTTCACTACTTCGTATGTGTATTCACCAATTTTATAGATGGTTTTTGTGGTCCCCGCGGTAACCTTATAGGTTGTTTTTACAATCCATACCCCTCCCTGTGTCACGCCTTTAACGGCATGATACGGCGCAGTAATGAGGGAGCAACCGGCCACCACAAACCCTGTAGCAGCCGCATAGGCCACCAAAGAAAAGAGGCGTTTATGCAGAGAGCTCATACTTCGTCTATTGTAACACCTTTCTGTGTTGCCATAATGGCGTACTGGCCTGAATACAGGGCAATTGCATCAAAATAGCAAGCGGACTGTTATATTCGCATTATACCAAGCGAAGTCTTATTGTTGAGGGGTCAGTACCACCCCCACTGTTACCAACTAGTGGTCCGTCAACGATGAAATTAAAGAATTCCGTAGTAACCCCTCCCAACCTCCCCGGAAAGGCGCAGGTCCATGCGACTCATAGTGCAGAGGGGGGGTGAAATTGACATTTCTCCTTTATTCGGGAGAAACTAGAGCACAAACCATGGTACTCGGCATTCTTGTCAATACAGACAGGCACTCCGATGAAGTAATCGGCTTATCCAGGGCGGCCCTCTCCAGGGGGCACAAGGTCATAATTTTCCTTATGGACGCCGGCACGAAAATACTCGGGGCCTCCTCCTTCTGCGATCTCTGCGCATCGGAGGGCGTCACTGCGAGCTTTTGCGACTATAATGCAAAAGCCCTGAACATCCCTGCCGATCAAATTCCCCGGACCATCACCCGGGGGAGCCAGTATGACAATGCGGTCATGGTAAATAAAGCGGACAGGGTCATCGTGCTGTAAGAAAAAGGTTATCCGGTGAAAATCCTCCATATATTGAACGACGGGCCGACGCACTTATCTGATGAGATAACAGGCGTTCAGGCAGGGCTGAACGAAATCAGGATCATCGACCTTGCCAAAAGGGATTCCTCCTACGAGGACATTATCGATGCTGTTTTCCTCTGCGACCGGGTGATCTCATGGTAAAGAGGGCAGAAAACCGCCCGGCAAAAGGGGCGCATCCGGAAAAGGCAGACAACTGAAAAAGCTCCTGGAAAATAAAAATATCCTGTTCGTTTCTTTCCTGGCGCTCCTATTCTTTGCACTCCTGCTTACCTTCCGCTCGCTCGACGACAACCGCCTTACCAGCTGGGACTGGGCATTCTCCGGCGCAGCCGATAGTGTTGCCTTGTCCCGCATTTTCATCCTGCTTGCAGCCGGGATCATTCTCGCATACCTGGCGGCAAAGGCCCAACTCCCGGAAAGGTCGCCCGCGGCATTTCTCTTTATCCTGTCTTTTGCGGTTGCTGCGCTCTTCTGGAGGGAATCAGAAACCATAGTGGACGCTTCACGGTATTTCATCCAGGCAAAGCACCTTGCCGTTTATGGGGCCGGCTATTTCCTGAGGGAATGGGGCAGGGACATCCCTGCCTGGACCGACATGCCGCTTATCCCCTTTCTCTACGGGCTGATCTTTGCCTTTTTCGGAGAGGCACGGATATACATCCAGATTTTCACCACTTCTCTTTTCTCCCTGACCATTGTGGCAACGTATTTTCTCGGAAAAGAACTCTGGGGCAAGGAGGTTGGCATATATGCAGGACTTTCCCTCCTCAGCATGCCGTACATTCTGTCCCAGGCGCCGCTGATGCTGGTTGATGTGCCCACAATGTTCCTGCTCACGCTCTCGGTCTACACGTCGATCATGGCGCTGAAACACGGCAGGCTGTGGGTCCCTGCTTCATCTTTTTCCCTGTTCCTGGCATTTTTCTCCAAGTACTCTGCCTGGCTGATGCTCTCCGGTATCGTCATCATATTTTTTGTTTATATAGTTCAGGAGTCAGGAAACAGACGGAAGACAATACTATTCAGGGGGTTTGCAGTTGCTTTCATTTCCTCACTGTTCATTGGAATAGTCCTATGGTATAAATTCGATGTCTTTTCGGAGCAGATACGCTTTTTGATAACCTACCAGAAACCCGGACTGAAGCGATGGGGAGAGAGTTTCCTGTCGACCTTCTTTTTCCAGGCACACCCGTTCATTACAATTGCAGCACTCTACGCCACCTATCGCGCCTTCCGGAAAAAAGACCTGAAATACGCGATCGCAATCTGGCCGGTATTGCTAATCTTAGTGTTTCAGATCAAGAGGATACGGTATACCATGCCGGTGTTCCCGATGTTCGCGCTGATGGCGGCCTACGGGTTCAATGAGCTGGGCGACAAAAAAACAGGGCAGTTCGCGGCCCTCTGCGCCATGGCCTGCTCGCTGGTGGTGGCAGTGTTCGCATACCTTCCTTTAGTGGAGAAAATGAGCAGCGCAAACATAAAATCCGCAGGAGAATTCCTGGACACCCTGGGAGCAGATACCTGCGAGGTCTTTGTCCTTCCCCTGGAAGACCCCGTGCTGAACTCAGCCGTATCCGTGCCCCTTCTCGATATTTTTACCAAAAAGACCATTCGTTATGACTACCATCCGCCCTCTCGTCCTACCAGGGAAGAGCGGGAGAAATCTCCCCTGCGCTTTACCTGGGAATACAGGAATCCTGCCTATTACAGACCGGCTCCCGCCGGCAAGTATAGCCCGGCAGTCGTAATCATATCGGATAAGCCCGGCAGAGGGTTTCCTGCTGCCGCCAGGGAGAGAATTAAGAATTTACCTGCCGTAAAGGACTTCTCCCTTTCCGATGACCTGTTCATAAGCCAGATACTGGTTACTGTCTATTATTAGTGAACATTCCACCAGCCGGAACGCTATATATGCCTATAATTACATCTAACGTCTAATTGACAAATTAAAAGGCATATTCCTATACTATCGATAAAAACCTTACTGGGGAGGTAAAAAGCATGGAAGAGAGTATAGTAAACAGTGTGACCTTCGGGTTTATCATTTCCGGTTTGATCTGTGGGGGCATTGTAGGACTTGTCCTGCAGCGCGGCAGGTTCTGCATGAATTCTGCTTTTAGAGACACTATTTTCATTCAGGACTTAACTCTGTTCCGTAGTTTCCTGATCGCCCTCGGGGTCATGATCGTTGGCGCCAACCTTCTTGGCGATATGGGCTTTATGGAGTTGAAAAGCCAGACGTTCTATCCGATAGCCAATATTGTCGGCGGCTATCTCTTCGGGCTCGGCATGGTGCTCGCCAGCGGATGCGGAAGCGGGATCGTCTTCAAGTTCGGGCAGGGGGAGCTTCCGGCAGGAGTCGCCATCCTCGGCTTTTTCGTCGGCATCGGCGCAACTACCCACGGCGTCCTTGCCCCTGTCAATGCGGCCATGAGGAGCGTTACATTCCCGATAGCAGGGAAAACGAATACTACTCTATGGCAGATCATCGGCGACGGCATGACCATCAAGTGGGCCGTGATCGCGGTGATAGCCGTTGTGATATTCATTTCCGTACTGAAAGATAAACCGTTCTCCCTTGGCAAGCAGAAAGGTCTTTACTGGTCCGTAACAGGCCTTTTCCTCGGCCTGGCCGGCGTGCTTACCTTCTGGGCATCCCAATACTGGGGCGGCGGCTTTGCAAGGGGGATGAACTTCACCACCCCGACCGGAGAGCTTTTCTACAGCATCCTCACCGGGGACGCACAGTCTAAATTCTTCCCCATGGCTGATATCGGACCCTTTAAAGTGACCTGGGCCGAATTTTTCATTATCGGGGTTCCCCTGGGATCTTTCATCAGCGCCAAGATATTAAAGGAGTTCACCTGGAAGCTCTGCTCAGCGCAGGAACTGGTTCCCATCTTTCTCGGAAGCCTTTTGATGGGGTTCAGCGCTGTCGTGGCAGGCGGATGTAATATCGGACAGGGCCTCACCGGGGCGTCTACGCTCTCCCTGGGAAGCATCAGCGCGCTGATAGCCATGATCCTGGGCAACTGGACCATGGTGTACTTCAGATTCATTAAACCGATGCAGGATTAAGGGGTTCCTTTCAATAAAAAAAACGGGAGGATATTCTACGATTCTCCCGTTTTTTTTACTTCACGGGAAAAATCTTTGGACTGCCGAAAAGATTATACAATGAATATTGATGGCCGCGAGACCGGAGCCAAAGAGCTTTTGATAAAGCTCAGGGACATATTCGCGCAGCACTGCAACAGGGAGGTCTCCCTGGAGGTGCTGCTCAGGACAAGGCGGGATGCAAAAAGGGCAAAGGCCTATGTTGCGATGTGCGGGCTCAGGGCAGCCATTGAGGAGAAGGAGGGATTTTGTCTTTTAAAGATATCGGGCACTTCCTGCAAATGCGGTTTTTGACTGATAGCTTTCCCCTGTGCAATAATCCCGGTAATATTTATGGACCATCCAACTGAAAGAGAAAAAACCATCATAGTCGCAGGGGGCGGCCTTACAGGGCTCTCCGCAGGATACTCCCTTACAAAAGCCGGGTTCAGGGTAAAAGTAATCGAACGGGACGCCTTTGTGGGAGGCCTTTCCAGGACGGTTGTCCATAACGGGTTCCGGTTTGACCTGGGAGGACACCGCTTTTTCACCAAGAATGAAGAGACCAACAAGCTTGTAAAGGAACTGATGGACGGAGAGATGGTCTCCGTGCCGAGGAAGAGCAAGATCTTCCTGCGGAACAGGTATTTCGACTACCCGCTGAAACCCCTGAACGCCCTGTTCGGCCTCGGTATACCTACCACCCTGAAAATCATTTCCGATTATATCGCAGAGCGGGCCAGGAGGTTAAAAGGAAGCCCTGAGCAGCTTTCCCTTGAAGACTGGGTGGTCAGCAATTTCGGGAGGACGATGTTCAACATCTATTTCAAGGAATACAGCGAGAAAGTATGGGGCATCGACTGCAGCAGGATAAGCGTGGACTGGGTGGCCCAGCGCATCCGGGGACTCTCCCTGGCAGGAGCTGTCAAGAACGCCTTTTTCAAGTTCAGCGGCAGGGACATCCCGAGCCTTGTAGACAGGTTCGACTACCCGGAGCTGGGGATCGGGCGTATTTCGGAAAGGTTCAAGGAAGAGATCGAAAAGTATAATGCCGTCTTTACCGGCACGGAAGTCGAGCGGATCTACCACTCCGCATACCATATCGACAGCATCGAAGTGAAGGGGCCCTCGGGCTGCAGCATCATCGGGGGAGATGAATTCATATCGAGCATACCGATTACTAAGCTGGTCCGCGTGCTCAGGCCGGCGCCGCCCAGGCATATCCTGGAAGCGGCGGCGCACCTTAAATTCAGGGACCTCGTGGTGGTGACACTTATGATAGACCGGGAGAGGGTCACTGACCAGACCTGGATATACCTGCCCGAACAGAAGATCCCCCTGGGAAGAATACACGAGCCGACAAACTGGAGCGCCAAAATGGCCCCCCCGGGCAAGACGCTTATCGTAGCGGAATTTTTCAGCACCGTGGGTGATGCAATCTGGAACAAAAGCGATGGTGACCTTGCGGGCATTGCGGCAAAAACCCTTGAACAACTCGGGTTTATTCAACAGAGCGAGGTGATCGACAGTTGTGTCGTGAGGGCGCCGAAGGCATATCCCCTCTTTGAGATCGGATACGCCGGGATCTGCGAAAGCATCTACAATTATCTCAACAAGTTCAGCAACCTGCATATCGCGGGCAGGGTCGGCAAATTCCGCTATTACAATATGGACCATGCGATGGAATCCGGCATGAGCGCGGCAGAAGAGATAATGAAAAGAAGCAACGATTCACCGCATAAAGGAAAGGTCCCGCTCACATGGGTAAGAAAGAACTAGTGGAGGGGCAGTCCCACCGATGAAATGCGCATTGCTCATTCCTTCGTGGGTGCCGGAAGACATCTTCTCCTCGAAAACCGCAAGTTCCCAGATCAACTACTGGCAGCCGCTGGGCACATTGTATGTGGCAGCCGTTCTCAGGGAGGCGGGCCACGAAGTCATATTCCTGAACGGCGCATTCCTTACCCATGAGGAACTGCTCGGCAGGGTAACGGCCTTCAGGCCCGAATTCATCGGCATCTATTCGACCACCTTCGGCTGGAGCAAGGCAAAGAAAACCGCTGCCGATTGCAGGCAGGCGCTGAAAGGGCATGTCTTTATCTGCTCAGGAGGCCCCTATCCCATTGCTGTCCGGGAGCGCTGCCTGCAGGATGCAGGGGAATGCATCGATGCAGTCGTCACCGGCGAGGGGGAGTTCCCGGCCCTTGAGATGGTTGAAAGACTGCAGGCAGGAAAAGGCCTCGACGGGATCCGGGGAATCGCTTACCGGCAAGGGAAGGACATAATAATAAACCCGCCCCGGCCCCTCATCACCGACCTCGACTCTCTCCCCTTTCCTGCAAGAGATCTCCTGGGAGATGCAATGCTGTATATCCCGCCTCCCGCTACCTACAAAAGAAAGCCCGTGGCTGTCCTGATGACCTCCCGGGGATGCAACAGGCAATGCATTTATTGCTTCCAGATCGACAAGACGCGGAAGAGCGGCATACGCTACCGCAGCGTTGAGAGTGTGCTGGACGAGATAGAGCACTGCATAAGCCGGGGATACAGGGAGATAAAATTCATCGACGACACCCTTGCCGCTGATTACGACCGTGCCATGCGCATTGCCCGGGGGATAAAGGAAAGGAACCTCGATTTCACCTGGTTTGCCTCGGCATGCGTAAACCAGGTAGACAAGCCGCTGCTCCAGGCGTTCAGGGATGCAGGCTGCTGGGCAATACTCTTCGGAGCGGAAAGCGGCGTCCAGAAAAACCTCAACACCATACGGAAAGGCACGACGCCGGAGCAGATCAGGAAGGCGGTAAAGGCCGCGCAGGAGGTGGGCATCCGCGTAAGCACTCCCTTTATGTTCGGCATTCCCGGGGAGACCTTCGAAGAGGGGCTGCAGACCATCGACTTTGCCGTTGACCTCAATCCCGACATAGCGAATTTCCATGCCATAACGCCTTTCCCGGGAACGTACCTCTACGACAACCTCGACAAATACGGGATCATATCGGAGGACCTCGCAGACTTCACATACCAGGGCGCGGCCTTCATTCCCCACACCATGACACGGGAGGAGATCCTGACGCTCCGCCAGATCGCATTCAGAAAGTTTTACTCCCGGCCCTCCTTCATCCTGAAGAGGATCCTCGAACTGAGGAGCCTCCATGATGTAGCGGTTGCGGCAAAAAGCATGAGGAGCCTTTTCTGGCTCTTCGTGAAAAGCGGCGTTTTCAAACGGCAGAAAAAATAGCAGCGGGGGAAACGGTAGTGGGGCAGTCTGCCCCATACTGGAAGATAGAGGTGGTACAGGGAAGGAAGGCATGACTCAGAGTCTTTGGGAAAATGCGATAGAAGAATTATTAGATTGCCTGTTTCATCTGTACAAGACAGAGGTGGTGCGGTAATTGCCTTCAAATGGCGTGAGGGATCGGCTCTAAGGAATCGCTTCCCAAAGACTCTGATCCACGCCTCCCTCCCCTGGTACGATCCAATGAAAGGCTTTCCGGCAAATTGCCCCACTGCCGGAGACAGGTGAGGAATATTACTACCCCCCCGCGTATTTGCTCTTCCTGCTGCCCTCGTACAGCTCGAATTCGAGGAGCCTGCATTCTATCCCGCCGTTGAAGAAGGGAATCTTCCGCTTTGGCCTCAGTCCGACTTTTTTTGCAAGGTCAAGATTGCCGGTGAAAAGATACCCCGTATAGCCCCTGCACTTCTGCTTGAAAAAGTCGCCGATCCCCTTGTACACACCCTCAAGTTCCCTGATCTTTCCCATCCGCTCCCCGTATTCCGGGTTGAGGATCACGGCCCCTCCGCCTGCGGGGACCGGGGTTTCGGAATAGTCGCACACAGCGAATTCGATCAGGTCCTCCACCCCTGCTGCGGCAGCGTTTTTCTTTGCCGCCTCCACCGCCTCTCTCCTGATGTCGCCGGCGATGATGCGGCAATCCAGTGTCTTTTTTGCCTCTTTCTTTGCCTGCTCACGCAGGCTGTCCCACAACTGGTTGTTGAATCCCTTGAGATGCATGAACCCGAAATTGCCCCGTAACAGCCCGGAAGCCCTGTTCAGTCCCCGCAATGCCGCTTCAACGGCAAGGGTGCCGCTGCCGCACATGGGGTTGATGAAATGGCCGCTGCCGGTCCATCCCATTGCCATGATGACGGCCGCGGCAAGGGTCTCCTGCATGGGCGCATTCATGGGGATTTTCCTGTATCCGCGCCGGGAGAGGGGTTCCCCTGAAGTGTCAAAATACAGGGAGCAATTATCGCCCTTCCAGTAGAGGTTGACCACAACCCTGTCCTGGGCAGGACCTGAATCAGGGCGCTGCCCGCACTTTTCCTTTATCCTGTCCACAATGGCGTCCTTGCACTTCACATTCGCGAAACGCGAGTCCCTGATCGTCGGGTTGTCCACGCTCGAAGTGACGGAGAGATATCCATCTTCCGCTATGTAATCCTCCCAGGGTATCTGCGACACCCCGCGATAAAGGGCTTCGGCATCAGGGGCAGTGAATTCCCTGATGAGAAAGAGGACGCGGTGCCCTGTGCGGAGCAGGAGATTGAGTCTTTGGGTATCATCAAGGGTCCCCTCTGTCGCTACGCCTGCAATGGTTTCATCAAGCACAGGGAAGCCCAGGGCAAGGACCTCCTCCTTCAGAAAAGGCGCTATCCCCTTTGCACAGGTAATCAATATACTGCTTTTTTTCATGTCGTTATTTTCTCTTTTTGTCTGAGGCATCTTTCCGGGCTGTGACCGTGATGATGAAATTATCGGGCTCCAGGCCGGGATCTTTCTCAAGCTCCTCGACAAAGACGGAGATCGCCTTGCGCATAAAAGCTGCGAACTTCACCTTGCCCGGTAATGCATGAATCCTCTGACGGGTATCTTCGTCAATAGGCGCTGTATACTTTGCCATAGAGTGCTCCTTGTTGGAAAATAGTACGGTTACTGTACCATAAAAGCCGGGCACGCAACCTGTCGGACAGGCCTCAGGACTTCACCCGCGCCACTGATCGCCCCCGGTGCGGAGGACCGGCAACCACCAGGTCCTTCTGGCGTTTTTTCTTTCCATTGTCTTTTTCCACGAAAATCCTCTCCCCGGTGAAGGGGTCTTTTTCCGTGTAATACATCAACGTGGAGTAGGTGGATGGCAGGGGCGTGAATATCTGCACCTGCTCGGGACGGATGTTCAGCTCCCGCGAGGTGAATTCCCTGAGCCTGCGCATGGCCTTTTCATCGCACCCCGGATGCGCGGCAATGAGGTAGTAGGTGAGGAACTGTTTTTTCCCCATCTTTTTGTTCAGCCCGTCAAAGGCCTGCTTGAATGCCTGGACATACGTTCGCCCCGGCTTTCCCATCCTCTTCAGGACAGCGTCCTCCGCATGCTCCGGCGCTATCTTGAGCTGCCCCGAGACATGGTGCTCCACAAGGTCCCTCAAATAGGCGGCCCCGCACACCGCATCTTCCAGGACCATATCGTACCTGATCCCCGATGCGATAAAGACCTTCCTGATCCCCGGCGCATTCCTGAGCAGCCGCAGGAGTTCTCTCTGCCGCGTATGGTCCACCTTCAATTGCCTGCATTTTGCCGGATAGAGGCAGCGTTTGTTACTGCAGGCGCCCTTGCCCAGTTTCTTGTCGCACTCAATGCCGTACATGTTGGCAGTGGGGCCGCCCACATCCGCGATGTTGCCTTTGAACCCCGGGAGCCCCGCCAAAACCGCGGCTTCCCGGAGAAGAGAACCGGCGCTGCGCGAACAAATCGTCCGGCCCTGGTGTACTGCAATAGCGCAGAAGTTGCATTCGCCGTAACACCCCCGGTGGGTGGTGAGAGAGAACTTTATGGTGTCCAGGGCCCGGACCGCTCCCTGTTTTTTATAGTGCGGATGCACGTCCCGGGCAAAAGGCATGTCGTGTATCGCATCCAGGTCCTTTTCCGAAGGATGCGCTGCAGGCGGGTTCTGTATGAGGAACCGTGCATCCTGCTGCTGGCAAAGCCCCCGGGCGGTAAGGGGATCATTATTTACATAAAAAAGGCGGAACATCCCGGTGAATTTTGTCTTGTCCTGCTTTACTTCCTCATAGGACGGCAGCAGGAGGCGCCCATCCCTCGGCTCCTTTGCAATATAGCAGATTCCCCTTACATCCTTTATGTCCTTACCCCGGGCCAAGCCTTCCGCCACTTCGACAATGGCCTTCTCACCCATGCCGTAGACAAGGACATCGGCCTTTGCATCAAAGAGCACCGATTTCCTGACGGCATTGTCCCAATAGTCGTAATGGGCTATTCTCCTCAGGCTTGCCTCAATCCCACCCAGCACAAGGGGCCGGGTATTTTTGAAATGCCTCCGTATCAGGTTGGCATAAGCGATCGTGGCGCGATCAGGCCTCCGGGTGTTCTCTCCTCCCGGGGTAAAGTCGTCACTTTTCCTCCGTTTCTTCAGCGCCGTATAGTTGGCCACCATGGAATCCACCGAGCCGGCGGTAATCCCCCAGAACAGGCGCGGTTCCCCGAGCCTCGTGATGTCCTCCCCGGTTTTAGTGTCCGGCTGGGCAATGACTCCCACGCGGTACCCGGCTGCGGAAAGGACCTTGCCGATTACCGCAACCCCTATGTAAGGGCTGTCGATATAGGTGTCCCCGGTCACAAGGACAACATCCAATCCATCCCAGCCAAGCTTCCGTATCTCTCCCTGTGTTGTCGGTAAGAACATAATCTTTCTCCTTCTGCAATCCCTTTTATTGTGATGCGGAAGCGCCTGATATTGCAAGCAGCAGGACGCGGGGTATTCGAAACGTGGAAGGGATACGGGGGAACAGCATGACGGAACTGCATGGACGGATAGCCTCGGAAACCATGGATATGCTACAATCCATATCATGAAAAGCACGATCGGTTTTGTTGTTTTTGTCCTGGTTGTACTCGGCCTGCTCTATTCCATTTCAGGGGAAAAATATCCGCGCGTGCCCGATGATGCCGCGCACAAAGGGATAACCGACTACGCGCTGTGCATGGGCTGCCACGGCCCGGGCAAACAATTCCCGATGAAGGCCGATCACCCGCCGAAGTACGATTGTTTCGAGTGCCACAAGACAAAAAGAATCCGCGACATGATGCGCTAGAGGCAAATCCCAAACCCCAAATCTCAAACGATGAAGGGCAAGGGGGATTTGCCGAATAGTTTTCATCCCTTGCGCATTATATTCCCCCGCTTATGGGACTGACGGCAAGTCTTTTGTATTTCAAAAGCCATTCATAAAGCTGCGGATTGTTGTATGTTTCCGTCCATGAATCATGGCCTGCTTCCGGGTAAACGGTAAACCGCACATTCCCTCCGCACCTCTTGAGGGCATTGACCATCTCCTCGGATTCTGAAACAGGGATGACAGGGTCTTTGGCGCCATGGAACACCCATGCAGGGACATGCTTGATCCTGCATACTTCATCAGGATTGTCCCCCCCGCAAACCGGGGCTATTGCAGCAAAACGGTCAGGATACCCGATTGCCGTTTCCCATGTCGCATACCCTCCCATGCTGATGCCGGTAAGATAAATGCTGTCCGTATCGACCCGTTGGTTATCCGCCACCTCATCGAGAAGCGAAAGCAGCATATTGGTGAGCCAGTACTGGTCCGCCGGGCATTGCGGAGAAACGGCAATAAAAGGGAAGCGTTCCTGTTCCTCCGCAATTTTCGGGATACCGTGCCGCTTCACCTTCTGCAGATCATTTCCCCGTTCTCCTGCGCCGTGCAGGAAGAGAATCATCGGCCACTTTTCTTTGCCGTCCAGATACCCTTCAGGCAGAAAGAGCAGGTATTGATATCCTGCTGTCTGGGTAAAGCTCTTTTGAAAAGGTTTCATCATAGCCTCCTCTTTGCAAGGCAAAGTCCCAAGCGCCGAACTCCAAATAGCAAGAGGGAACCTGTTTACTTTTGGGTTTTGGAATTTCAGTTTTGTAATCAGGAGCTATCCCGGTTCATCCACTGTCACATCGATGCTTATGGTATGCGCAATGCTGCTGCGGCTCACATGTACCGGCACAAGAGCACGGAAGTGTTTGATAAAGCAGAGGCTCTCCTGTTCCTCCCGGCAGTAATAGATAATGAGGTCAACGGTCACCATTGTTTTGCCTTCTGCAAACACCGCAGGAAGGCGTATGGGGAACACCGGATCATAGATATCCTGTCCAACCGGACCAGTGCCCGCCCGTACCACGGCACTGTCCTTTGAAAACAGGCTCGCATATAAAGGCGCGGCCCTGTTCAGCTTGTAGCCTTTGAAGAACCGTACGAAAATATCCAACGCCCCCTCTCCGGCGGCAATCGTCTCTTCCGGGAACTCAACTTCCTTGCCCTGGAACGGGTCCCCGGGCCTTTGCAGCGGAGCAGCAAGTTTGTCCGTATCCTGCAGCTGCACTGTCGCAACACGCCCTGTCCCGAAATCAAAAACACGGACCGAATGATTATGGGTATCAGCAATGTACAGCTTGCCTTCTGCATATGCCAGCCCTTCCGGCTCGTTCAGTTCAGCCTCTCCTGCCGGTCCGTCTTTCATACCGGGCTTCCCTGTGCCTATGAACGTTTCAGAGCGCCGTGCCCCGGGATCGATCTTCTTTATCTTGTTGTTGTAGGTATCGGCAACATAGAGCAGGCCATCGTGCCAGAGAACACCGAGGGGATGCTGGAGCCGCACCTCTGCTCCGGCGCCGTCTCTGTCTCCATATTCGAACAGCCCTGCCCCGACAATGGTTTCAACCCTGCCTCCCGGGAAAAGGTCCGCAGAACGTATTGAACTCGTTTCGCTGTCGGCAAAATACAACCTCTTCCCATCCGTGGTTATTCCACTCGGCTGTGCAAGGGCTGCATCGGACAGGTAGTCGTCAACTATGTCCTCACGTCCTGTCCCGGCATAGGGCTGCACTTCCAGGGTCTCCAGGTCCAGTGTCCAGAGTTGATGAGGCCCTGCCATGGCGATATAGAGCAGCCCCTCATGGACCAGGAGGTCCCAGGGTGAATTCAGGGGCGCCCCGCGCCCTTTGCCGCTGACGTTGAACCGGTGGGCCTGCTTTCCTGTGCCGGCAAGGGTAAACACTTCCCTTGCCGCGAGATCGACCCTGCGGATAGCGTGATTCCCGGTATCAGCTACGTAGAGCATTCCCCCCGCAACCGCAACCCCCTGGGGCCTGTTGAACCGTGCATATTCATATCTTCCATCCCGCAATCCTGGCCGGCCTTCTCCGATAGCGTCGAGTACGGCACTGTTCCCAAGGGACATTATGACAATGCGGTTGTGGTCCGAATCAGAGATGAAAAGCCTTGCGCCATCGGAGGCAATCTTTCCCGGGAACGAGAGAAGGGTGCGCAGGCCCCTCTCTTTTTCATGCGCAAAGGGCAAAGGACTCCTGTCCATTTTCCCGAGCATATCGAATTCCCTGATCATGCCCCTGATAATCCGGTCAAACAGATCGAATACATCCTCACCCGAATGTTTTCCAACGATCCTTCCTTCAGGATCGATAATGACAAAGCTCGGCCATGCACTCACTGAGTATGCGTTCCAGATCTCGAAATCCCTGTCATTCACTACCGGATGTCCTATATCGTATTTCAGGATTGCCTCGCGGATAGTGCGGGTGTCCCTTTCCGCAGTGAACTTGCCCGAATGCACGCCGATAACAACAAGCTCGGAGGGGTATTTGGCTTCAAGCCTCTTCAGATCAACAAGGGCGTGTATACAGTTGATGCAGCAGTGTGTCCAGAAATCGAGAAGCACGATCTTGCCTCTCAGGTCTTTGAGAGACAAAGGACGGCCTGCATTGAGCCACTCCAGCCCCTCCCTGAACTCAGGGGCCCCTGTCTTTCCTGCATACGATATCAACGGCATGCCTGTTGTCTCCTTGAGATTTGTGCTGTTATCCCGGACCGCGGAAATTGCCGGCTGCGCCGCTTCATGTGGGAAACCGTTTTTATGAGTTGAGGGCTTGGCAGTTGTCTTCTGTGGTTTCAGTGTCCTGTCGGCGCGTACTGTTTCCCTTCAGGGCAGAGTGGAAATAACGGGGAAGAAGGGGCCGGCCCCTTGCTGCAGCGCACGCATAAAATCCCGGGCATCCCTACTTTATCTGTCCACGGATCTCCCCGTCGGGATGCTTCTCGGTATGCACATTTACATAGGCGTTTCCGGCCTTGATCATATCAATCAGGTCTTTCAGGGATTTCCCTTTCAAAGGGCCTGAAAAATCTTTTGCGGAAATAGTGCCCTCAGCAAGCATGCCGCTGAACTTGCTTGCTTTCTTGGGTCCGTTGAACAATGCCACCACAGGAGGGCCGTTTTCGCCTTTCTTTCCTTGATGGATGTGTGCTGCCGTGGCATTCTCAAGATTTTCCACATTCAATTGGTACGTCATCTCACGGGTGTTTTTCCCTTTGCCGAACGTGGCTTCGCCTTTTGCATTGGTCTTTACCGGGGGGACAACTTCACTTCCCGAAAGTTTCGCCTTGTAGGAGTGTCCGCCCGCTGACTTGCCGGCGGCAAGGCCAAGCGAGACAAGAGAGAGGATGAGTGCAAAAACAAGCAGATAGACTTTTCGCATGCTGTTCTCCTTTTCCGTTTTCCGGGATTGTTGCAAGGTTGTTTTTCTGCTGTTTCCCGCTGGTTTGTCTTTATAAGTATTTCATAGCATATAATTTGCGCGCTTGCAAGAAAACAGCCGGCCCTTTTCTGCAAATAAGAAAGACGGCGCCTATGAGTTGCTGCAATCCGTGAAACTATCGACCACCCGTTCGATGAACAGCTTTTTCTCACTATCGTATCTGTCCAGGACAGTTTCAACGGCCTTCTCGAACCTGCCTGTTATGATCCTGTGTATTACGATAAGAGAGATGATCGACAACATGATAAGAAGTTCCGAGACAAGGCTGAAAAAAGGCTCTATATCGAGGACTGCCAAACCCGCAAAAACAACCGTGATGCAGATGAGGACAGAGATGCCTTTGAAGAACAGGGCGCTGCAGGCGGCAAGCTTTCTTGTCTTTTTCAGGAGTTCGGATTCTATTTCCGCGTTGAACAGCTCTGCTGCATAGCTTTGGGCGCTATCGGTTTCGTTTCTCCTGATCCGGCTCCCGATCAGCGCCAGCAGCCTCTCCCTTTCGAGGCCCATTTTTTTGTCGGAAAGGGTGATCTGCCGTGATGGTTTTGTCCGCATTGCACATGCCTCCTTCCTGTCCGGCGGCTTGTTCTTAAATGTTATTCCCTGTAATGAGCGGTGTCAACCATGAGGCAGGAGACTTCAGGCGCAGCATGCCGGCGGGGCTTTTGCCGGCATGCAGGCTGTGCAATATTTCAGAGAAGCCCTGATATGCAAATAATGACCCTTCAGCAGAATTGATATCCCGGGCGATTCCCTTCCCCAGGTAGTAGGGAAGCTGAAAAAGCGATACAATTAAATCAACAAATGGCGCGGTGTGAAACGGCGATCTGATTTCAAAAGGCGGGCATGGAGAACGTGAGGGGCGGTATTGATCGGTAAAAGCCAGGACGTGATCTATCGGGCATTGTCGGAAGAAGTATTGACTCCTGCTTAACCCCTTCCTGTAGAGGAGTGCCGGTTTTTACGGAGTTGCCTATAAACCCGTAATACTGCAGGGCTCCAAAGCGTTTTATTCGGGCTGATCCGCGTTATACTAAAGAGATATGGACCAAAAGGATTATTACAAAATTCTGGGAGTAAGCGAAAACGCGAGTGCCGATGAGATAAAAAAGGCTTACCGGAACCTCGCCTTCCGTTATCATCCCGACAGGAGCACCGGGAATGAAGAGATGATGAAGGAACTCAATGAGGCGTACGCCGTCCTGTCAGATCCCGTGAAGCGGGGTGAGTATGGGGCCCTGAGACAAAGATATGGTTCCTTTGCACGGGACCGGTTCAGGCAGGCCTATACTGATCAGGACATCTTCCGGGATTCCGATATCGGCCAGATCTTTGAGGAACTGAGCAGGATGTTCGGCTTCAGCAGACCCGAAGATATTTTCAGCCGCAACGATTTTTACGGCCCCCGCTATCGGACCTTTGAGTTCAAAGTGCCTGGGGGTTCCGGCCGGGGTTTCTTCTTTTACGGCCCCGGGAGAGCGGCCCCTCGTGACGGGATGAAGGCGTCCCCCGGCCGGATGGCAGCAGGAGGGCATCCCCTGCTTTCAGCATTTATGGGCAAGGTGGCGCCCTTGCTTCAAAAAGCCATGGCGAAAAAGCTGGGGCTTGAGCTGCCGGAAAGCGGAAGAGATTTGCACGATGTCATCAGGATTACTCCGGAAGAAGCCTCCGCCGGCGGCAAGGTCCGGTACCTCTATGCGAAACGGGGCAAGCCCAGGGACCTGCTTATCACGCTTCCGCGGGGGATGAGAGGCGGACAGAAGATAAAACTCAGGGGCCTCGGTGAGGAGGGAAAGCACGGGGGCGGCCCCGGCGATCTCTACCTGAAGGTCAAAATCCGCACCCCTTTCCTGGAAAGGATAAAATCTTTCTTCAACAAATAATAGGTAGTGTCTCAATTCACCCCAAAGCCTTTGTGATGCGATGAAAGACATATTCATATCCGGCCAGTATAGTACCGGAATTCCCCTGTGTGGTTTCAAATCAGGCCATAAGCCTGGTATGAAATACTTTTAAAGGGATCGCCACAAAGCCTTTGGGCTGAACTGAGACACTACCAAATAATTAGGTAGGCTTGACACCCCGTATCTCCTGTTGAGCTGCCTTACGGATTAGATTATTATATGGAATAACATACAAGGAAAGGACTATATATGATACTCGCAGATCACATCAACCGGAAGCGCCTTATCGAAACCTTCACCGAACTCATCCGGATAAACTCCCCCTCCTTCGGGGAAAGGGAGATAGGGGATGTCCTCTCGCGGAAACTGGAAGCCATCGGCTGCAGGGCGGAGATGCAGGAATACGACGGGTCATTCAATCTCCTTGCCTATAAAAAGGGTTCAGACCGCACAGCGCCTCCCCTCATTCTGAGCGCCCATATGGATACCATAGAGCCGACGGAAGGCATCGCCTTCAGCATCGACAACGGCCTGGTCCGGACCACCGGAGCAACTGTGCTGGGAGCTGACGACAAGAGCGCCATCGCCCAGATACTGGAGGCCCTTACAGTCCTTGAGGAGCAGGGAATTGCCCACGGTGATATCGAGGTGGTCTTTTCTTCAGGCGAGGAAAAAGGGCTCTTCGGCGCGAGGAACCTCGACCTTGCCCGGCTCAGGGGGCGGCATGCACTTGTGCTCGATTCGAGCGGCAGCGTGGGGAATCTTGTTGTCGCGGCCCCCACCCATATCACCTACGGGATGCAGATCACGGGCAAACCGGCGCACGCAGGGATAGAACCGGAGAAAGGCATCAGCGCCATACGTGCAGCTGCGGAAATCATCTCCGCAGTGCCTGACGGAAGGATTGATGCCGAGACCACCGCAAACATCGGGATGATCAAAGGGGGGACGGCAACCAATGTAGTCCCGAAGGAAGTGCTTATCAACGGCGAGCTCAGAGGACACAATACAGATGCCATCGAGGGCACAAGAAAAAAAATCTTTGAAACTGCCCGGGCCATTGCTGAAAAAAATCATGCACGCATCAATATAGAGGAGCACGAGGAATACAAGGCCTTCAGGATCGGCAGCGAAAATCCCTTCCTGAAATACCTGAGCGGGGTCTTCAGGAAATGCAGTATAGAACCTGTGCTTGTCGCAACCGGCGGGGGATCCGACGCCAACATCTTCAACCAGCGCGGCATAACTGCCGTAAACATATCGACAGGCATGCAGAAGGTCCATTCAACCGAGGAGTATATCTCCATCAAGGATCTCGTTAACGGCTGCCTCATTGTGCTGAAGGCCGGCATGGATTTCCGGGAATTTTCGGGCGGATAAGTCTGAATTCCCCCTGCCTTTCCCCAGGG
Organism: Nitrospirota bacterium; assembly: GCA_021847795.1. Taxonomy (GTDB): domain Bacteria; phylum Nitrospirota; class Thermodesulfovibrionia; order Thermodesulfovibrionales; family Dissulfurispiraceae; genus JAMCVZ01. The sequence continues at coordinate 28,919 of JAJZPZ010000008.1, read as the reverse complement.
TTTGCCTGTTTTCCATCGGCAGCGCTGCTGCCTCTTAAATCCCGGATTTCCCCGGGTATTTTGCCCAAAGCAGCGCCCTTTGACAGAACAAAGGTTTTGATCTACTTTTTTATTAGAAACAGAGGTATCCGGGAAAATAGTTTACAACCAAAGGTTTGTAGTAAGGCTGAGCAGGAGGTGAATTATGGCAACCGAGTATAGAGTACCGGAACAAGCAGGATTTTCCGGTGTCGAATGCTACCCGCGGGGCTTTTTGAAACGCATATCCTGGGGAGCGATCTTTGCAGGGACCATCGTGGCCCTTGTCATCGAGCTTGCGCTGAGCCTTTTGGGAATGGGTGTGGGGCTGGGGATCATCAATCCCGCAACCGAGGAGAACCCCCTCGGAGGGGTGGGCGCCGGGGCAGGAATCTGGCTGGCGATAAGCACCCTGATAGCGCTCTTTGCGGGTGGCTGGGTAGCAGCCAGGCTGGCCGGGTTTCCACGCCGGATGAACGGCGTGCTCCACGGGATCGTGGTATGGGGAGTTGTGACCCTGTTTTCGTTCTACCTGATGACCACCACAGTAGGAGCGCTTATCAGCGGTGTGGCCGGCGTAGTCGGCAAAGGGGTTTCCCTGATCGGAAGCGGGATAGGTGCAACACGGGGCTCTGCCCTGCAAGTGACACAGGAGACCATGGACACCCTTTCAAAGGCCGCTATATGGGCATTTGTCGGCGTTGTACTCGGGGCAATCGCATCGGCCGTCGGCGGGGCAATCGGAGCGCCGAAAGAAATGCTCACGGCAGCCGGCGAGAAGGCCAGGTAGCACGCGCGTTATACGTGCCGCTGCCGGCGATTGGTTCCGATGAATCCTTTGCCGGCGCCGGCACTATTTTTTTGCCTTCCGGGCATTCAGCTTTTTCTTGTCCCTTGCAATCCCCGCCCTGTGCTTTTCAGCGTAAAAAGAAAACACTTCCAGGGACTTTTTCCTGACCTCAATCGCCTTCGACCACTCCCTGTTTTCCTCATACAGCCTGGCAAGGACATCAAAGGGGTCAAGACTGAGGGATAGAAGATAGCGGGTGTCAGAGCCGTGTGCAGGATCATAGAGAGCGATGACCTTGCTTGCCGTTGCAGCTATTTTCCCCCTGTACGCGGCCCGGTCGCGCAAGTAAAGATCCAGCAGAACAGCCTGGAGAGGCAGGGAGTCCTGGTAGGCAAGCGACAGGGTCTCCACTTTTGAGACAACCGTGGAGAGGCTGTATATGCCTCCCAAATACTTCCTGACCTCTTCTTCCACATCAGGGACAATGGCGCCGTCCCTGATAAAAACCGCAATTTCAGTCGCTATCTCCTCGATCCCGCCGGGCAATTCCTCCTCATCAACCCCTGACACGCGGAAGTCCCCGGCATCCCTGTCCCTTACCTCAGCGACATGCGCGCTGATTATCCATTTGGTGTTGAACCACGATATGTCCCCGGTGACGGAGAAATTCGCATCCGTATTGCGCGCAACCTCTTCTACAATACCGGACGCTATTCTCCCGTAGACGATCCCCGCCGGGTTCCCGGAGCTATCCTTTCCTGCCTCAAAGTAGGCAGGCTCAAGATCGAGCACCCTTCTCCTGATGACCTCAGGAGAGATGATCCTGATAAAATCCCGGGTTGCCAGCTCAGCAGCAATCAGGGATGTTATCCTCATATCAGCAACTGACCTTGACAGGTCGGGAAAAGGGAAAACAGCCACCCTGACCTTCCCGCCTGAATTCGCGGGGTCATAGGAGGATTGCGGAATGCCTGTTGACGGAACGGCCAGCACCGCCAGGACAGAAAGAGCAATCGCGCAGATCCTTCCGGCAAAGCCGGTCAGCCCCATGCAGATCAATGTGCGGGAAGGATTGACAGGGGATTTGCTTTACGCCGGTCCACTGAGCGCCCTATCCTAACTTTTTGGCATAGGTTGATGCGTAATCTTTTGCATCGTCAGCCATGTCAGCTATCTTTCTTCTCATTTTTTTGCCTGATTGAGGAGCAAAGAGCAATGCCAGCCCGGCGCCAACCACCCCGCCCAGGAACAGGGGAATAAAAAAGCTGCTTCCATAATTATTATCGTTACCGAACATAGTATCCTCCTTGAATATTTATTAATTAAAGGGTATCACTAAGTCGGACAAGGGTCAACAAAGTACGCCGTCCTTGCCCCATCCGGCCAAAGCAGGGCAGAGGCCGTGTTTGACATTTTCACCCGTTGCGCTAAACTGTGCTTAAGGACAGCAGGGATTCCTATTGCATGTGGAAGGAGGTGCGACATGCCTTTACGCAAGGCAGAAGCGGTATGGGAAGGAAACTTAAAAGAAGGCAGGGGAACAATGAAGTTCGGGTCGTTTGAGGGGCCCTATTCGTTCGCCTCACGCTTTGCAGACGGGTCCGGCGCCAATCCTGAAGAACTTATAGGAGCCGCCCATGCAGGGTGCTTCTCCATGGCCCTGTCCCTCATGCTGGAGCAGGCAGGATATAAGGCGGAGCGGATTCAGACACACGCCGGCGTGCACATCGACAAAATCAACGGCGGCTTCGGAATCACGCGCATCGATCTGGAGACCGAGGCAAGCGTGCCCGGGGTTGATGAAAAGAATTTCCTGGAGCAGGCAGAGGCCGCAAAAAACGGGTGTCCTGTTTCGCGGGCCCTGGCCGGTACGGACATTACCCTAAAAGCCAAATTGCTGAGCCACGCCGCCCGCTAATCCGGACCCGGCCATTTAATTCCGCTGAAAAAGGGAGGTGAGAGATTATGTGTCTTGATTGTGGCTGCAAACTACCTGACGAAAGGCATGGCGATAAACGCCACATTATCATGCAGGATATCGTGGATGCGGGCAAAGCCAATGAGAATTCCGCGGACCAGACTTTCCAGACCATAGAGGAAACGACAAGGATGGTGTTGGAAGGCAAACTTCAGAGCAACGCATTGAAAGCTGCAAGCGCCCGGGCGTAGAAAACCAACGCAAAGACAAAGACAAAAGACAAAGATTCCAGTGCTGTCCTTATTCTATTAGCTATCGTAGGGAGACCCTGAGGGGAAAACCTTCTCTCTCATTCTCGCCGGGCATCCAGCCCGTCTCCGAGGCTACGCCAGTCCCGCTTCGCTATCCATAGCTCCGCAAGAGAGCCTGGCGAAGCCGTTCGAAGGCCTTCCCCTCAGGGTCTCTTTCATCCACTCCTCTGTTCACTACAGAAGGAAAAAGAAAAGATAAATGAAAGGCAGTGTCTTTAGCGTATATCCAAGGAGGACAGGGGGATAGGGTAGGTGAGCGGTTTTGATGGCCTAAGCGGAGCCCCATTCCATATGGTAGAAAAGCGAGGGGTCCTCAGGAATTCGAAGAATTCCTGGGGTAACAGGAGCAGGCCATCGCCTCGGAGGAGTCCTGGACGGACTCCGAGAATGAGACGAACCTACCCTGTTCCCCTGTCCGACGATAGCTCACCTTGTGCAATCGAAATAAAGGGCCGCACTTCCCAACTGCCTGTCCTTGTCTTTCTGCTTCCTTGCCTTGCCTTCCCTCTCCCTGCCTTTCCGGAACCTGATAAAATCAAATCACTGCTGGTATAATAAAAGACTGAGGAACGTGTTTTGATACTCGATGATCTTAATCCACAACAGAAAGAAGCAGTAGTGCATTTCGGTTCTCCCCTCCTGGTGCTCGCCGGTGCGGGCTCGGGCAAGACCAAAGTCATCACCCATAAAATTGCATGGCTTGTCAGAGAGAAGAAGATAAAGGCCAACCGGATACTTGCCATCACCTTTACCAAGAAGGCCGCCCGCGAAATGCAGGAGAGGGTTGAGCATCTCCTTGCGGTGAAACCGTCATGGATCTCCACGTTCCATGCCTTCTGCGTGCGCGTGCTGAGGGAGAGCATCGGGACGCTCGGGCGGGGATTCGACAGGAAGTTCCTCATCTATGACGAGTCCGACAGCATGAAGCTCATCAAAGACATACTGCGCAATATGAACCGGGACATAAAAGAGGCAGATACCGCCCGGACAGTCATCTCAAAGGCAAAGCAGGAATACAGGGAGAACGTATTCGACTACATATCCCGCCTCCCCTTCCCCGCTTCATCCTTTGCCCCGGTTTACCGGCAGTACCAGGCAGACCTCGAAAAGAGCAATGCCATGGATTATGACGACCTGATCTACTTTGTGGTGGAAATGTTCGTGAAGAACCCGGAAGTCAGGAGGGCATGGCAGGACCGTTTTGATTACATCCTCGTGGATGAGTACCAGGACACTAACAAGATCCAGTATGCGCTGATCAACCTGCTCACGGGCAAGGCAGGCAACATCTGTGTCGTGGGAGATCCCCAGCAGTGCATCTACACATGGCGGGGCGCCCATCCCATGAATATCCTGAACTTCGCCGGCGATCACACCGCACAGGAAACAAAGCTCGAAATTAATTACCGCTCCACAAAAAAGATCCTCGACATCGCGAACAAGGTCATTGCCAGGGCCGACAGGATATGGGAAGGGAAAATCCTCGAACTCAGCAGCAGCAAGGAGGAAGAGGGAGAAGTCGTGTACGTACGGCATGAGGACAACAACGAGGAATGCGCTTTCATCGCCGGGCAGATCAAATACCTGGCTAATAAGGGTTACAGGTACTCGGACATGGCCATCCTTATGCGGATGTCCTTCGTGTCCAGGGGGATAGAACATACCTTCGTCAAATACGGCATACCCTATGAGGTCGTCGGCGGCCACGCTTTCTACGACAGGGCCGAGATCAAGGACATTCTCTCCTATCTCCGTGTCATTGCGAACAAGAGGGACAAGGCCGGCTTTGAAAGGATCATCAACGTGCCTGCGCGTTCGGTAGGTGAGAAAACCTTGCTCAGGATAAAGGAGAACTACGCAACAGACTGGATGCAGGCGCTGAAGGACACGAAACTCACGCCGAAGCAGCGGGCCCAGGCCGACAGGCTGGTCAGGACCATCGAATTGTACGGAGACAGCATAGAGGACAAACCCTACACAGTTCTCATGGAACTCCTGGATGAAATCGATTATTCCTCATACCTCGAAGATCATTACAAGGACGACTGCGAAGACAGGAAGGGCAATATTTCCGAACTGGCAAACGTCCTCAAGGCAGTGGAGGCGGAAGGCAAGCTCTTCTCGGAATTTCTCGAAGACAACATCCTCTCCAGCGACCAGGACAAAATAGGGAATTCCGATTCGGTGAAAGTCATGACCATCCACGCTGCAAAGGGGCTCGAGTTCCCCGTGGTGTTCATCGTTGCCCTTGAAGAAGACATATTCCCCTCAGGGAGGGCAAGGGAGAACCCGTCCCAGATGGAGGAAGAAAGAAGGCTCTTCTATGTTGCGGTGACCAGGGCAAAGGAAAGGCTCTACCTCACCTCTGCAACTTCCCGCATGAAATTCGGGAACACGATGTTCTCTGCCGAGTCACGGTACATCGAGGAGATCGCGGACGACATCAAGTAGGGCTCATTTCCGCTCCACCGGATACCCCGCGTTTTTCCACGCATCATACCCCCCTTTCAGGGCTGCCGCATTTCCGAACCCCTGTTCCATCAGTATACCGGCCACACGGGCGCTGGTATGCTCCTCTTTTCAGGTTCAATAAGCCGCGACAAGCCCGTTCTTGTCCGCCCTCTTGGCGAAATCCAGAAGCGACTGCTCGTCATTGGGATCAATACGGACAGCGCCCCTGATCTTGTCGGGACTGCTGTCATAACCACCAGCCTGCCGCACATCGATAACACTAACAGCCTCGCCCCTGTCCATCCTTGCCTTCAGGTCATCAATAGTAATGCGAGGGACATCCATTTTTCCTCCTCCCCGGTATACAAGACCTGCTTCCGGATTTATTCTCTCCCTAATTATATCACTCCCCCGGCAATGCCAAAAAAGTGGTACCATGGGGTCAGGTCTTGATATATCAGTTTTTTCCGCTCCCATCATCGCGGACTATTTTCTTCCGTGCATTGCCCCGTGAGGTGACTTGATACACCGCCCCTTCGTACTCTATCCTGAGTGGTCGCACTATGGCCGTTATTTTACCCCAGCATGAACTTATTTTTCAAGACCTGACCCCCTTTGTATTGCTCCCTGCTTCTCCCTGTCATGATTTTGTGATACTATTTTTTATACATAGGTAAAATCCACGCATCCGGGGGCATATATACAGGAGGGAATATTATGAGAAGCCTGATATCTCTTTTAATGGTAGTTTGCCTCACCTTTTCCGCTGCCTGCAGCACTGCTTACAAAGTACAACCACTGCCGTTCAAGTCGCCTGAGACCTACCCGAATGCGCAGGAAGTCGCCGGCGCCGTGGTGGGATCAAAAGCGTTTGTAAATAAAAAAGAGGCTGAAGAGGCATTTGGCTTCGACGTCCGGGGTTCCGGCATGCTGCCGGTCCAGGTAGCGTTCTACAATAAAGGCCGACATCCTCTTGTGATCGATCCTGCACAGACTTTTCTTGAGGACAAGGACGGCAATCTCTGGCTGGTTCTCTCCGGCGACATCGCCTATGACCGGGCCACAAAATACGTCCAGACAAAAGAGATTTTTAAAGGCGGCGCTTACACCGGTTTCCTCGGCGCTGCTGCAGGGGCATTGGTCGGCGCGGCAATAGGCATAGTGTCAGGCAGGGATATAGGAGGGGCGATAGGCAAAAGCGCGGCAATAGGAGCAGCCGGGGGAGGCCTTATCGGGGGAGCACAGGGGTACCAGGATTCTTACGATGCCCGGCACAAGGTGATCGAGGACCTTCAGCAGAAATCCCTGCAAAAAAAACCGATCGAGCCTGACGGGCTGTCCTATGGGTTCCTTTTTTCCCCGGGCGAGGCTAAATCGGCAAAGCAACTCCGGCTGAAGATAACCGAAAAAGACACCGGGAAGTCCCGCGTCGTTCTTATGAATTTCTGAGGATTCCGGGAATCCAGGTTGAAAATAGCTTGCACCTACATACATTTCCTGATAATAGATAATTAAGAGGAAGTTTATTCAAACCGGTGTGATCTTTTCCGGAAAGGAGGAAACAAACAGATGAAAAAGCATACGGAGGATTCCAAAGAACTCCTCAGGGTCATCAGGAACTGGCAAGCTATTGAGGACAAGACAATCGCAAGCGCCAGGGAGTTGATGGACAAAACAGACAATCCGATTATTAAGATGGCAATGGAAATGGCCAGTCACGATTCGGAAAAACATAAGGTTATGCAGCAGATGATAATAGACAATGTAACAAAAGAGGCCGTGCACCTCAGTCCCGACGAGCTTGCCCAACTGGCCGGCTTATTGAACGAGCACATGGAAATGGAAGCGCGGTCCATGGCCCTCGCAAATGAGGCCCTTGAAAAAAGCGAGCTCTTCATGACGCGCTACATACTTTCCTATCTCATTGCCGATGAAGAAAAGCACCACGACATGATGAACAAATTGCTCGATGACCTCAAGGCGGCATCAGTTCCGACATCGGTCAGTTCACGGTTTTGAACGTAACGGGACGATTAATAATTCAACCATGTTACAAGCATCATCAAAGGAGGTCTGCAATGCTCTGCGCAAAACATATTATGCATCCGAGGATGAGTATCCCTGCACGGGACAGGGGAACGAGTATAGTAGAAAGATTGATGTGCCCCTATCCTGCCCTGCCGGTGGTGAACGATGATTCCGAAGTTATCGGGATCGTTTCCGAATACGACGTTCTGGACGTGATCAGAGAGGGGAGGACCCTCTCCGAGTTCGATGCCGAGGCCGTAATGAGCTGCGGTCATGCTGAGCATGGCAGTTGTGAAACCCCTGTAACAGTGATGCCTGAAACCCCGATAGACGATATCGTGGAGATCATGTATTCTCTGAATTTCTCCATACTCCCTGTGGTTGAGCACAAGAAACTGGTGGGGATAATCGGCAGAAAGCAGATTATCAATGCCCTGGCGGAAAAGGGGTTCTGGCCCGAGCACGAATTCCAGAAGAGAGTTCAGAGTTCCAAAATCGGAGCCGGGGCATAAAGCACCGGCAGGTGCATGGACGGCGAACAGCAGTTTTCATGATGGACAACGGCCCAGCTGAAAACAGGTATTGACAGAACAAACCTTGTGTGCTACTTTTTAATCAGGTACACGAACTGCCACCGCAACCAAGGTAAAGTACGGGTAACCGTATGGCACAAAGCCACCTATCCTGCGAAAGCAGGAACGAGGGGTTGCTGTGGTGGCAGCCTTACATAAAGAAAAGGCCTGCTCCTTCGGGGGAACAGGCCTTTTCTTTATTACATGCATGAATGGCCGGCGGGCTAGTTCATAGAGGGCCCCGGTTTTGCAATAAGCATATCCGTGAGGACCGCCATTGATTCCCGGACATACGGGTCTTTCCGCAACTCGTCATCCCACAGCTTGTCCTTCTCCACAGCGGTGAGCGATGCGTCGGAAGGCTTCTTTGCATCGGTCTTCACATATCCATGGGACATCTTGCCTTCCTTGCCCCACAGCTTCTGGACTTCTTCACGCTCTTTGCGCACTACCGTAATATTCAGCGACTGCAGGGTATTTTCCTGTTTTTCGCTTATTTTTTCACCCTCCTTAACGAGGTTCCGGAACTCCGGGTTTGACTGGACCCGCGCACTGCTTTTTGCTTTAAGCGCTGCGATATCTATATGTGACAGTTGCCATTTTTGATACGGCACAGGGGCCACAGTATCCCAGGGGAGTGCGTATTCAAGGTATTGTTCTCCGGTCTTCAATCCTTTCAGGGGGTCCGGCAATATGATATCAGGCACCACGCCGCGGTATTGAGTTGAGCCGCCGTTCACGCGGTAAAACTTCTGGATAGTCAGCAACAGTGCGCCAAAAGGCTTGTACTTGTCCATGCCCTCATAAGACAGGCCCGAATCAAGATCAACCACCATCTGGACAGTGCCTTTCCCGTGGGTATGCGCTCCCCCGATGATCACCGCCCGTCCGTAGTCCTGGAGGGCCCCGGCAAGGATTTCCGAAGCCGAAGCGCTGAACTCGTTGACAAGGACCACCAGCGGCCCGTCATAAATAGTTGCAGGGTTGGTGTCGGAAAGGACATTGATGCCCCCTGAGGCGCTTTTGATCTGCACAACAGGCCCTTCCTTCAAAAACAGGCCGGCAATGTTTACGGCATCTTCAAGCGCCCCTCCGCCGTTGTTTCTCAGGTCAAGGATAAGGCCGTTTATATTCTCCGCTTCCAGCTTCTTCAGCTCTTTTTTCATGTCCTCGGTGCTGCTGCGCCCGTTCCCGTTGCTCTTGTATCCCTGGAAGTCCCGGTAAAAACTGGGGAGCTTCAGGTACCCGAAGGTCCTGCCGCCTTTCTCCTCTTTGAGAGCGGTCCCCTTTGCAAAGGTATCCTCAAGCTGGATAAGGCCACGGACTATAGGGATCACCAGTTGTGCCGAGCCCTTCCTCTTGATGGTAAGCCTTACCTCGGAACCCTTTTTCCCGCGTATCAACCGGACAGCGTCTTTCAGCGCCATATCAACAATTTCGACGGGCTCGTTCTTGCCCTCCCCTACTTTCAGGATTGTGTCCCCTGCAAGCAACTGGCCCTGGCGTGCCGCAGGACCGCCAGGCATAACGCTCTCCACTTTGACGTAGCCGTCCTCATCCCTGAGCAACGCACCGATCCCCTCCAGGGAGCCTCTCATGCTGATATCAAAATCTTCCTTGCTGACAGGGGGCATATAATTGGTGTGGGGATCAAAGGCCCTTGCTACGGCACTGAAGAGGCGATCATACATTTCCGACTTCTTCTCGTTCATCATCCTCGCAAAGGATTCCTCATAGCCCTTCCTGATCTTTTCCCGTGCCGTTTTCAGCAGGTCTTCCTGTATTTTGGCCCCGGCTTCAGCGCCTGTCTTTGCGTCCTTGTCTTCCAGCAGGTTCAGATATTTTGCGAGCACCTGGTATTTGATCGTCTTTCTCCAGCGCTCTTTCAGCTCTGCTTCCGTTTTGCCGAAATCAAGCTTTTCCGGATCGGTTTCAAAAGACTCATCCTTAGAAAAATCAAAATCACCGGAAAGGATATCGTTTACCATAGTGCGGATATGGACTATCCTCCGGGACAGGATTCCCGAAGATATCTCCGGGAGATCGATCTTCGCCGTATTTATTTCATCATCGATCTTGTCCGAGTAGGCCTTAAGCTTATCCACATCCTCTTTCAGCAAAAAACGCTTTTGGGAATCCAGTTGCTTCAGGTAGAGGGCAAAGGCGTTTCTGGAGAGGCCATCATCAAGTTTCTTGTGGCTGAAATTGTGGCTGTTCAGGTATCGCTGCAGTATATATCCCAGCAATTTTGCACGATTGTAATCAAAATCATCCGCTTTTGCGGACCCATAGACCGGGACAAGCCCAAGGCACAGGGCCCATACAAGCAGGATGACAAGAGAGCGTCTTAGCTTCATGTATCACTCCTCACTTTTTCATCAAGTATATTTCAGCGGCTTCCATTAAGGAACTTACCGGAAATAATGTACCCTCATCTTAACAAAATACAGGCCAATGATGAAAGCAACACGGGAAAAACCATGCGAAACCAGGAGGATAGCTGCACGAGGCGCCGGCAGGGGCCGCTGCGTTTGCCATCCTGTCCCGCAATGCTATAATTTAGGTAGTGTCCCCTGCCTCCAAGCCGGCAAAAACATAACCACCGCAAAAGCTACTGAGGGGGAACTCATTTGTGATGAAATGGGTTGTAGATCCCGAACATTCCTCTGCCGGGTTCAGTGTCAGGTATTTGTTGTTTGCGACCGTGAACGGGCGTTTTAAAAGGTTGGGAGGTGTTGTTTATTTTGATCCTGCCGACCTGGGCCATTCCTCGGTTGAGATGAAGATAGACGTCAGGAGCATTGATACAGGCAACCAGGAGCGGGACAACGACCTCTGCAGCCCCGCCTTCTTTGATGCGGAAAGGCATCCCGCCATTACCTTCAAAAGCCTCCATGTTGAGGCCAAAGGGAGCAACCGTGCGCGGATCACGGGCAATCTCATCATCAGGGGGATTGCGCATAGCGCAGACTTTGAATTCGCGTATTCTTATTCAGCCGGCGGGTCCGGCGCAGGGGGACGGAGCCTGGACTTCCGTGCACAGACCGTAATCAACCGGGAAGCTTACGGAATGCTCATGGACAAAGACCTGGAAGCCTTCAATGCCCTCGTTGGGAAGGATGTCAGGATCACGCTGGATGTGAGGCTGGTCTCTGAAAAAGAAGCAGCATGAGGGCAGGCGCGGGCAAAGGGAGTGCGGATGGCCGGCCATGACTTCCCCATGCCTGATGGAATCAATATTCCTGTAATAAATCCAAACTGCGGCAGGGGTGTTTTTTTAAGTTTACCTGCGCGCAAATTACAGCCTTATGCTTCCCGGTATGTCTTGCATTCCGCGTGCTCTTCGTGTCTGCTGACCAGTATGCTCCCTGCAGTGCATTCCAGCAGCCTGTTGAATGCGCAGTCATCCGCTTTGCATGCCCCTACTCCGCCGGTAATCTCCGGCGACCCTCCCTTTTTGTCCGACTTCAGATAGGTGTCGCAGAAGGCACAGGAACCATCACCTACAGTGATGGCAATTGCATGTCATTCCTTGCTTATATTGTAAGAACAGTCCGTTGCCTCACAGGCAGAAACCTTGGACATCGTGACGATAGCGGCCATAAGCGCACCTCCTCCGGAAATGACCCTTCCGTATAAGAAAAGTCTAGCAGGCTTTGCAGAGCATATGAAGCGCTTGCAGCCCGTAGGGTGAAATGACCCTTCCGTATAAGAAAAGTCTAGCAGGTCCTGCAAGGTTGTCAAGAAACGCCGGCAGGGATACGGGCTTACACAGGGGCTTTATACCGGTCTTCGATAGCTTCTTTCATGAGCGCCCGGCTTTCCCGTGGAGAGATGTCCATCCGCTCCAGTTTTTCTGTATGCGCTGCCAGGTTCTCGTCTTTTATGGAAAAACGGAACCAGCGGGAGAAATCCCCCCGCTTCAGGTGATAGAGCCAGGTCTCATCATCAACCCCCTCGGCAATCTGGAGAAAGAGCATAAGGTTGTAAGCTTTCAGGTTGAGCTTGCCTTCGGGCCCCCTGAAATAAAAACTCTTGTCAGGGCCGAGCAAGCCGTCGGCATATTTGCGGAGATGCCTCTGGCGCGCGCTGTGCGAAGGGTTGGTCCTGAAAAGAAAAGCCCCTTCATGGCTTTGCCTGAACCAGGCAAGCGCCTTGCCGGGCTCAAGGCGGCGTACTGTTACCGGCGGCGTGGCCTGCCCAGTGGTTTTGCTGAAGTCGGTAAAAACATATTCAGGAGATTCCCCGACTGCAACAATCAGGTCGGCTGCAAAGAGGAAGGAGGGAGAAACATGGGACGGGTGCACGGTGATCATCATAATCCCGTAGAGGTTCTGGCAGAAAGCAAAAGAAGACATGTCCAGATTCAGGGGGACGAGGTGGTGCGCTTCATCCAGGACGATCCAGTGGGGGCGGCCCGTGCGGGTCCTCAATTCCTGCAGCTTCGGCAGAAAGTCCCTGAAAAACGATGGGCGGTCCTCAAGAGGTATTCCCAGCAGGTTGAGCACCACATTCTGGTCGTACCGCTCCAGCAGCCTGATACCCCCTTCCACAATAGGCGCGGACTTGCTGCTGCCCACAACCACGGCGCCCTCAAGCTTGTCATAATCTCCTTCGGGATCGATAATGCAGAACTGGTACTTCTTTTTTCCCAGGTGCTCCAGGAAACCTGTGGCAAAGGTGGATTTACCGCTGCCCGAGGTGCCTGAAACCAGGATATTGCTCCCATAGGGCTGGATGCATATCTCGCCGTCATCCTCGCGCGTGCCGAGCAGGAGTTCATGCCGTTTCAGCCGCGGCTCCAGTTCGCGGAGATCGTTTGCAATCATCTTGTTGATCAGCTCAATGACTCCTTCGCCGCGCTCACCGCCGGTGATGAGATCGGCATGCTTTTTTATTGCAGGCAGGGCATTGGCAACCGCAACCGAACATTCACAGAGAGAAAGGAAGGCGTGGTCATTTTCCGCATCCCCCACGCCTGCTATATTGTGGGCTGAGAACCCCAGATCATAGAGCGCATATTTGAGGCCCGCGGCCTTGTTCACCCCTGAAGGGAGCACCATGACCGCGCCTTTATTGAAGACCACGTGCATTTCGAGTCCCAGGTCGCGGATGACCTCGACAACGGTTGCCTGGTGCGGCTCCCAGGTGGCAACAATCACGCGCCCCACTGAAGGGGAAACTCCCCGGGCCCGAAGCTCATCAATGAACTCCTGCGGCGGCGGCTCGCCGATGAGTTTCTCTTCGTACGTTGCCGGGCGGTAGACCAGGGCCCCGTTTTCCGCAACAACCCTGTCAAAGAGCGTAATATGAGGGAATACCTGCAGGAGGTCGCCGAGCCGGCGGCCCGTTACAAGTATCAGCATCCTGCCTGAGGCGCGCAGGCGCTCAAGGGCAGAGATGCAGTCCGGACTTACGCTCCCGTTTTCGGCAATGGTGCCGTCATAGTCGCAGGCAAGGGCATGATACCGCATACATTAACCTCCTCCGGCAACAGGCCGGCTGTCAGGACGTTGCGCCTTACTCTTAAATAGTATCAGATTTTCGGAAGGGCCGGAACAGCTGTCCCCATGTCTGTCTCCATGCGCTTTTCTCAATGCGCGACAGCGTTTCCCCATTATGTTGTATCATTAAGCATCCAGGTTGTGCATACACAACCTAACTATACGGAGGGAATCGTGCTGGACCTCATAATATTTGTTGTAGTGTGCCTTCTGTTTTTTCTCCCTGCATCCCGGAGCGTACGCAGAAGAGAATATGTCAAGGCGGGTTTGCTTGCCGTCGCGGGCATAGTTGTCTTTAAGGGCATCTATCTCTGGCAGGACATATATACGGACTCCCTCTGGTTCCAGGAGGTCGGCTACACGCAACGCTTCTGGAAGCTGATCATGCTTAAAACCTCCATATTCTCCTTAGGCGGTTTACTTGCCGCCCTGTTCGGCCTGGTTGCAGTCCTGACATGGAACCATTATTTTAAAAAGGCAAAACCGGAGTTTGTCCACCACCCGGGCCGGGCCATAATACTAAAAGCCGGGTTGGCTGCCCAGTTCCTTGCTTTTGTCGTGTTCGGGTTATGGGCTTCCGGTTACTGGAACGAACTCCTGATGTCCCTGAACGCGGTCCCCTTCGGCAAAGCAGATCCTGTTTTCAATAAAGATATAGGGTTTTACATTTTCACCCTGCCTTTCATCAAGGTTTTTGCCGGTTTGGCGGAAAACATATTTCTCTACAGCGTAGTCCTGACTGCCGGCTTGTACTTTTTCGAGGCCCTGCTGTTCAAAGCCCCTCGCTTTTACGAGCAGCACGGAAACGTGAGGGAAATTTCCCTGAACTCCCTGATGGACCCGTTTATTCACAGGATAGTCACCCACCTCTCTGTCCTGTCCGTTTTAGGCACCCTGGTTGTCATGGTGAACACCATGGTAGACAGGTGGGGGCTGCTCTACTCCCATCGCGGGGTCGTGTATGGGGCCGGATGGACCGACATCAACGTGCAACTGCCCGCGTACAATGTAATGCTCGCGGTCCTCGGCATCTGCGCTGTTGCCTTTCTGACTTCGGCTTTTGCGAAATCAACAAGGAAAACAATCACCACTTTCGGCATCGGGACAGCGCTGTTCCTTGTTGTGAAAATCTTCGGGGTCGGGATCGTTCCGGAGGTCCTCCAGCATTTCAGGGTTTCCCCCAACGAACTCCCCCTCGAAACCCCGTACCTGGAAAGGAACATTGCGTTCACAAGAGATGCCTATGGCCTGAATGGAATTACGGAAATAGATTACCCGGTGAACACATCGGTCGGCCCTCTTACCAAAGATGATAAAGCAATTGTAGACAGCATCAGGCTGTGGGACCCCATGATCCTGCAGGCGGCAAACAACCAGAACCAGGCATTGCGTCTCTACTATTATTTTGCAGACGTTGATGTCGACAGGTATGTCCTGGACGGAAAACTCACGCAGTTGATGCTGTCCCTCCGCGAACTCAATACCGGGCGGCTCGCCCCGCAATCAAAAACATGGCAGAACCTCCGGCTGGTCTATACCCACGGCTACGGTTCCGTTGCCGCGCCTGTCAACCGTTTCGGGCAGGAAGGCCTTCCTGATTACCTGCTGAAAGACATACCGCCGGCAACGTCCTATCCTGAACTGAAGCTCGATCAACCAAGGATATATTTCGGGGAAGAAACCTCCGGCCTGGTCTATGTGGGCACCAGGGCCAAAGAATTCGACTACCCGAAGGGAGATGTGAACGCCGAGTATTCCTATACCGGCAAGGGTGGCATAAAGCTTGATACGTTCCTCAAAAAGCTGGCCTTTGCCTTGAGATTCGAAGGGATCAGGATGTTCACGACGCGGGAACTCACCCCGGAAAGTCGCGTAATGTTCCGCAGGGACATACAGTCAAGGGTCAAGGAAATCGCGCCTTTCCTCAGGTATGATTCGGACATGTACCATGTAGTAGCCGACGGCAGGATATATTTCATCTGGGACGCCTACACAACGGCAAGCACCTATCCGTATTCACAACCGACAGGGGAGGACACACAGATAAACTATATCCGCAACTCCGTTAAAGTGGTCGTGGATGCCTACAACGGGACAGTCCGTTTTTACATTGCGGACAAAACAGACCCGGTTGCGCTGGCCTATGCAAAGGCATTCCCGGGAATGTTCCGGGAACTCGCGGCAATGCCGGCATCCCTCAGGCAGCACCTGAGATACCCCGAGGACCTGTTGAGCGTCCAAAGTTCGATATATGCGACGTATCACATGAACAACCCGCAGGTCTTTTATAACCGCGAAGATTCCTGGGAGGCATCGCGCGCTGCGGCAAAGGCGGAGGAAGTGCATCACATTAAACCTTATTACATGATATCCCGCCTGCCTGACAGCCGAAACGAAGAGTTCGTGCTCGCCCTGCCGTTCTCTCCCTATTCAGGGGACAAAGGCAATCCGCGAAACAATATGGTATCCCTGCTTATAGCGCGGTGCGACGGCGATAAATACGGCAAGCTCGTACTTTATAAGTTCCCGAAGGACAAACTCGTTTACGGCCCACTCCAGATAGGCATCCGGATCAACCAGGATGAGGTCATCAGCAAGGATTTGACTCTGTGGAACCAGCAGGGCTCATCCGTGATCTTCGGGAACCTGCTGGCCATCCCCTTATCGAATTACCGGTTGATGTATGTACAGCCGATTTACCTGCAGGCCGCGGTGGGCAAAATGCCTGAACTGAGAAGGGTGGTCGTAGTATTCGGAGACCAGCTTGCATACGGCACGACCTTCGAGGGCGCCCTGAGTAAATTTTTCTCAGGCGGATATTCACGGGAAGCCGTCAAAGATACGACAATGAAAGCAGAGGCCCCCGGCAAAGCATCAATCAAGTCTGCAGTGAAGTATTATGATCAATACCGCAGCCTGATGGGGCAGGGCAAGTACGCGGAGGCAGGAAAAGCCCTCGAGGAACTGGGCCGCATCCTGGGCGACATAAAATAACAACGGCTGTCGGACGGCGTGGCGGAGCAAGGGGGGATACAGCACCATGTTACGCAGAGGCGCAGGCACAACAGCGAAGGCGTGATCGCATGAAGGCAACGATCATCATAAAGGCCGTTCTCTTTCTTCCCGGCACCTTCCTGCACGAACTAGCCCATTTTACCGCCGCGCTCTTCCTCGGGAAACCCGCAGGCTTTTCCCTCCTGCCCAGGAGGATGGGAAACAGCATTGTCTTCGGAAGCACTGCGGCGCGGGTCAGGCACAAGGCGCTCAGTGTCTTCATAGCCCTTGCCCCGCTTGTATGGTGGGTTGCCCTGCTCTTCCTGTTGAGGCATTTCCGTATAATTCACTTCACCCTGAATAAACCGGCGGTCCGTGTCACCCTGCCGTGGGAAAGACTCCTGCGGCCCTCTTTGCAGGGGGGCCTTTTTTTCTGGCTGGCCGCCCAGTTGCTATGGGCCGGAAGGCTCTCTTTGCAGGATGTGAAAACGCTGCTCGGGGGAATATTCTCCCTGTCCGGTTTCGTCCTTATTGCAGGCGGCGTTTCAGGCTATCTGATTTTCCGGAGTCTGCTTTCATAAACAGGGAAATTAAGACCGTGATGCGTAATGCGTGAAGAGTGCTGAGTTGAAGGATAAGATGGTTTCCTGCCTTTAGCTGTAATTGCATTTCCCGACCTTACAGGCAGTGAACGATTGGGTCTTGTTTTCCCTTGTTGATTGCAAGTCCTTTCAATCAAGAGACAGTAAATTTTGAGGATTATCGTTTGTACTCCGCCCACAGTTGCATCAAGCTAAAACTGCAGATTTCCAGAAAAAGCACGCAATCGCAAACTTACTCCAAAGGTGAGAGAGTCAACATCTCTTATGACAATGACCGATAGATCAAGTTCCGGCTTTTACACTTTGGTTCATCACCCATTACGCATCACTGCCTTTGGACCCATCACTCATCACCGTCTCCTGAGGCCCTCAGTAGTTGGTAATGTTCTCTATAACCTTGAATTGGGAATCAGCGTTGCTCCAGATAATCCGGATCGAATCTTCTGCTATGCTTTTCCAGTACTGCTGGGTTGAAGGATAGACGTGGGACTCCGTAGCAAAGTGGTATTTCATGACAATAGGCTCAACATCCTGCCCCACATAAATACGCCCCTTCGGGACAAAGGAGAAGCGGGCAAAGCGTATTTTGTATTTCCACAGCAGGAGGCTGTCCTGGTAAATTGCCGAAAGGTCTGAATAGGCAGCCAGCAAATCCTTTTCCTTCTTTGATGTGAGCGTATTTTTTACAGCCGCGATTTCCGAGGAGAGTTTCTGCAGGGATTCATCAAACTGCCGGCACGATGCGCCTGCTGCCAGCGAGGCCTTTACAGCTTGGGCGGCCCGGGCCGGTTTTTCAAACTTTTTCTTCTGAATGCCGGGCTCTTCCGAGCATGCTGCACTGAAAAACGCAACCATTACCGTAAATATCAGAACGCCTCTCCGTCTTCTCATATCCCTCCTTACCGGCTTAAAATAAGGATAACAGACTCCGTTCTTAAAATATACTACGGGATTGTTCCCCTTTTCCATACGCCCGGCAGCGGGGCAGGGGATTGATGCCGGACCTTGAAAGCGGACAAGAAGCAGGGACATCAAGGTCCGGCAGACTTCATTTTTACTTACCCTACGGGCTGCAAGCGCTTCATATGCTCTGCAAAGAGCCCGATCATGGTCTGGTTGAAAGCAGGGATATCATCGGGCTTACGGCTGCTCACCCAGTTCCTGTCGTGGACCACTTCTACATTCAGCCAATGGCCGCCTGCATTGCGGATATCGTCCTGGATCGTGTAATAGCTGGTCATGGTCCTTCCACTCACCAGCCCTGCCGACACAAGCAGCCAGGGGCCGTGGCAGATAACGGCAATCGGCCTGCCCATTTCGTCGATCTTCCTGACGAATTCCCTGGCCTTGTCCTCCATCCTCAGTTTGTCCGCATTGAGCGCGCCGCCGGGCAGCAGCACTGCGTCGAAATCTTCGGGATTCGCCTTGTCCAGGGTCATGTCAACAGGGAACGTATCGCCTTTCACATCGTGCTTGAACCCGGTGACCTTTCCGGGTTTCGGCGCTATAATCATGGTCTTTGCCCCGGCGTCTTCGAGCGCCTTTTTCGGCTCCGTCATCTCGGACTGTTCAAAATAGTCGGTCACCAGAATGGCGACCTTCATTCCATCCAGTTGTTTTTTTGTCATGGTACACCTCTTTCAGGGTGATGTTGTAAGGTGATTAAAAACAACCTGCCTTTTATTAAATTTTACACCCTTACCTGAGGACGTGAAAGTGTCACTTTGGAGCCGGCGTGAGGGCTGCCGGGCAGCGGGTCTGTCCGGCGGGAAGGCTTTCTCCGCGATACCTTTTAAAGTATTTCATACCACCTTTATAGCCTAACTGAAAACCGCTCCTCTTATTTCAGGGAAACATAACTGGCCAGAATATAATGTGTCTTTTATCGCGTCGGAAAGGCTTTACGCCGGACTGTCCCGCTGCCCGGCCTCCGGAAAAACTATCACTAATCCGCCTATTTAAGATAAAATATGAGGTCGTGTAAGCAGTTTCAGGGTTGCCTGACTACGAGAGGAATTAAGGAGGATCGTACATTATATGGCCAATGAACCGAACAAAGTCATCTACTCCATGGTCGGAGTAAGCAAGCACTACGATAAAAAGCCGGTGCTGAAAGATATTTACCTTTCCTATTTTTACGGCGCCAAGATAGGCGTCCTCGGCCTGAACGGGTCAGGCAAAAGCTCCCTGCTGCGCATCCTGGCGGGAGTGGACAAAGACTTCCAGGGAGAGACCGTGCTTTCACCGGGATTTACCGTGGGACTCCTTGAGCAGGAACCGCAGCTCGATGAATCGAAAACCGTGAGAGAGGTCGTTGAACAAGGGGTGCAGGAAGTGGTCGACACCCTCAATGAATATAACAAGATCAACGAAAGATTCGCAGAGCCCATGTCCGATGACGAGATGAACAAGCTTATCGAGCGCCAGGGCGTAGTACAGGAGAAGCTCGAGGCAATGGATGCCTGGAACCTCGATTCCCGCCTCGAAATGGCGATGGATGCCCTGCGCTGCCCTGCAGGGGACACGCCGGTAACAGTGCTGTCTGGAGGTGAGAAACGCCGCGTGGCGCTCTGCAGGCTGCTTTTGCAGAAACCCGACATCCTGCTCCTTGACGAGCCGACCAACCACCTGGATGCCGAATCAGTGGCCTGGCTCGAACACCATCTGCAGGGCTATGACGGGACCATTATCGCCGTCACCCACGACCGCTACTTCCTCGATAATGTAGCAGGCTGGATACTGGAGTTGGACAGGGGGCAGGGAATCCCCTGGAAAGGAAACTACTCGTCCTGGCTCGACCAGAAACAGAAACGCCTGCAGCAGGAAGAGAAGACCGAAAGCGAGCGGCAGAAGACCCTGAAGCGGGAACTCGAATGGATAAGCATGTCGCCCAAGGGGAGGCACGCAAAAGCAAAGGCGCGCATCAAATCCTATGAAACCCTCCTGAGCCAGGACAGCGAGAAAAACGCAAAGGAACTCGAGATATACATCCCGCCCGGACCGAGGCTCGGCGATGTGGTCATCGAGTTCGACAATGTGAATAAAGCCTTCGGCGACCAGGTCCTTGTGGAGGGCATTACCTTTTCCCTTCCCCCAGGCGGGATCGTCGGTGTCATCGGGCCGAACGGGGCGGGAAAAACGACCCTCTTCCGGATGATAACAGGACAGGACAAACCGGATTCAGGCGCTATCAGGATGGGGGACACCGTAAAGCTGGCCTATGTCGACCAGAGCCGTGAAGCGCTCGACCCGCAGAAAACCATATGGGAGGTGATCTCCGGCGGAGAGGACAACATCCAACTCGGGAAAAAACAGGTGGCCTCACGCGCCTATGTAGCGCGTTTCAATTTCTCGGGGTCGGACCAGCAGAAAAAAGTCACTATGCTCTCCGGGGGAGAACGGAACCGCGTGCATCTTGCGCGGATGCTGAAGGAAGGCGCCAATGTGCTGCTCCTCGACGAGCCGACCAATGACCTCGATGTAAATACCATGCGCGCCCTTGAAGAGGCCCTGGAGAATTTTGCGGGATGCGCCGTAGTGATCAGCCATGACCGCTGGTTCCTCGACCGCATAGCCACTCATATACTTGCCTTTGAAGGCGACAGCAAGGTGAACTGGTTTGACGGGAACTATTCCGAATACGAGGCTGACAGGAAAGCAAAGCTCGGCGCAGCGGCAGACCAGCCGCACCGCATCAAGTACCGGAAGCTGACGAGATAAGAGATACTGCATCGGCGCCTTAAGCCGTTTCCTGCTTAATAGGTGCTATAATGGTAGGCAAAGGGCGATATGCGGCCTATGGCACAACTACGGGGTGAGCAGATGATGAGATGGTTGTTGTTGGCGATTTCACTGGTTATCATGCTGCCGGTGAAAGGGCATTCGGATGACCGGATACGATATGTCTCTCCCGATAGGAGGCTCCGTGCATTCGTGATTTCGGTGAGCAGGGAAAATTCCGGGATGCCGGAAAGCCGCATAGAAATACGCACAAGGAGCGGGAAACGCGTTTATAAAAAAGATTACAGTTCCTCCGACGGCAATCATGGGTGGGTAATTGACAGCGCGGCCTGGACCCCTGACTCGAAGTTTTTTGTGTTCGGCATGTATAGTTCCGGGGGGCGCCGGCCCTGGCATTCTCCCGTGGATTTCTATTCAAGACGGCATAAGAGGGTGTTCTCCCTTGATAAATATGTCGGCACCATCACGGACTCAAAGTTCCAGATAAGGGGCTCCGACATCGTCAAAGTAATAACGCGAAAAAGGGTCGGCATAGAAGATGTCGAGGTCACGGTCAGCCTGGGCAAGCTGCTTAAAAAACGGAAATAGGCTTATCTGAATTCGAGCGTGCCGAAGCAGCGGGGGAGGTGGAAGTTCAACTCATCCACAGGGGACCATGAGGCCCAGTGCGGGTGGGAAGTCTCATCAGCGCATTTATAGAAATTGGCGCGCCATTCCCGGCCCCTTACCCTTCCGAAGGGTCCCGCATATTTTTCGAGCAAGGGGAAAGGGACAAAGAATTCCAGCGCCCAGGCAACGGGCCCTGCAATTTCAGGATCAACTATTGCGGGCATCGAGTGATACACCGCAACCTGCCTGCACTCCTCTCCGGAAAGCCCGGTGAATTCCCTGAAACCGCCGGGCACACGAACAGGGGCGGTGATATAGCTGCAGAGAAGAGCGCCGCCGCAGTTGAACTCGAAATTGAAATACCCCTTACCAGGCCCCGGCTGCACAAAAAATTCCACGCAACTGTCTTTGTAGACCGGGGCCATGTATCCGGTCCTGACACAGCGCACGTACCTGTCCTCAACACGGAACATGCCGAAGAGGCCTTGATCGTCATAGAGCAGCTTTGCGGAGGTCCGGGGACGATGGGCGCTTCCCTCGGGGCGGAAATGGGTAAGCTCAAGCGTGCCGGCCTGCTCCCATTCGACTCCTTCCCATGCGCCTTCCAGGGTGGGGCGCATTCGTGCAGCCCGCACAATGTACCTCATAATGCCGCTGCACTAGAAGGCTTCGACTTCATCGGGGCCGTCCAGGCCTTCCTCAGCCTCGCTGTCTGCCAGGTCATCCATTTCAGACAGGGCCTTCTTTACCTCTTCTTCGGTGCTCCTCAGCCTGCCCTTGCAGAACTGGACCAGCCAGGAGGCCCTCTTCACTTTTTCCGCGAGAATGTCCACATCGACGTTTTCAGATTCTATTTCCGCGACTATCTTTTCAAGCTCCGTCAAAGCCTGGGAGTAGGTCGGCTGCCTGTTTTTGCTCACTCTGTTTTTTTACCTCCTTTGCCTGTCCTGCAACACTTGTAATGCTCCCCTTACAGAGCATGGTGTCAATAACCGCGCCTTTTTTAACCTGCGCGGCATCCTTCAGCACCTTGCCGTTGTGCCGCGTAATGCTGTATCCCCGCCTGAGCACGTTCACCGGATCGAGGAGCCGCACCGCCTGCTCCACGCCAGCGAGCCTGTTGTCCGCTTTCAGGAATAACCGCTTTATATGCCCTCTGATGTCCCTTTGCAGCAGTTCCAGGGAATTCTGCACGGCGGCCATATGCATGGGAATAAAGGCAAGCCTTTGGGCGATGGCCGCCAGGCTGTGCGCCTCGTCCTTCAGGAAACGTTCGGTGAAATTAATAACCCGGTGCTGCAGGTCCATAATACGTTCCTCAAAACCCCTGATGCCCGAGACCAGGAACTCCGCAACTGCGGTGGGGGTCTTCATCTTGGTGTGGGCGGCGATATCTGAAACGGTGTCGTCTTTCTCGTGACCGATGCCGGTAATGACCGGCAGTGGGAACCGGGCTATGTGGGAAGCAAGGTCATAGCTGTCAAAGCAGTCCAGATCAATTGCCGAGCCGCCGCCCCGGATAATGACCACGACATCAAAGAGGCGGCGGTTTTTCGCGATCTTGTTCAAGGCAGAGATGATGGATTTCCCGGCGCCCTGCCCCTGCATCAGCGCCGGGAAGAGGACATGCACAAACCGGTACCCGAAGGGGTTGCCGTCAAGCTGGTCGAAAAAGTCCCCGTACCCGGCTGCAGTGGGAGAGGAAATCACTGCTATGTTCTGGGGCACAGGGGGCAGCGGCAGGCTTTTATTCAGGCCTATAATGCCTTCTTTCTGCAGCCGCTCAATGATCTCTTTTCTCTTGCGGGCCATCTCGCCCATGGTGTAGGCAGGGTCTATGTCCTTCACATTGAAGCTCATCCCGTATACCTCATGGAAGGTCACGGCGGCAAGGAGCATCACCTTCATTCCGGGCTTCAGGGGTTCGCCGGTTGCCGCCTTGAATGCGCCGGCAATCTTCCGGTATTCATAGGCCCAGATGTTCGCTTTTACCTGTGCGACTACCTTATCGTCCTCTTTCTCGACAAGGTCAAGGTAGCAGTGGCCCCTCTGGTTGCTTTTGCATTCCGCTATCTCGGCCACCACCCAACAGGCCACGGGAAATGCGGCGCTGACCGCGGCTTTTATCGCAGTGTTCAACTCATAGAGGCTGTAGGCCTGCCTGCGCAGCGCTCCTTCTTCCATCCAACATTATAAATAACGGGAGTAGCGAATAGCAAAACAGGAGGAGTGGCTTAAGTTGACTGTCAGGCTCCAATGCTTGCGGCCGGCTGTTGTCCTTGTCTGAGCATTTTAATGATGGAGGTCAGCGGAGCGGTTTGTTGGCCGGCCTTTTATCAGGTTTTGATTTCATTGCACGTTTGACAGGACGGGGAGCGGGGATGCCATACAACATACCTTCGGCGCTGATGTCTTCATCTATATCCGGCCAGTGTACGCCATGGCCATTGCCTATTATTCTGTATTTGGCCCGTTGTTTCGGAGTCGCCTCAGATAACCTCCATGACCATGCAAGCGGAACACTGATTATACGCCCGTCAACAAGCTGGGCAGTTATTGTATCCTCAGTAACTTTTATATCCTTAATTCTTACTTCCTGTAATTTCACCGCAGTGCTCATACCACGCCTACCCTATTGCTCGTCTATTGTTTATAATTGATGCCCGTATGATATTGAGTTCTTTCGATGAAAAACCATGGTTCCGGCTCAATGCAACAGGTTCCATCCAAAATTTACAAATCATTTTGTCCCTTTGAACATGCACATGCATTTGCTCATTACAATCAAAGCTGTAAAAGAAATAACGATAAGGCCCGGGAATTCTTTTGACCGTAGGCATATCAAATTATATATGGTTTATCAAAAAGTTGTCCATTCGGTTTTGAAGGGTACAACTAACAGTATTGTCGGATTATTCTTCGGTAAAATAATCCGAATCGATCCTCTTTATTTCGTATTTTGCCGTAGTTGCAGTGCCAAGACCATAGTCGATCATTAATTCGCAGAGGGTCCGCCCATCGATGAGTATGACTTTGGGTAAATTAGGGACGGTAAATTAGGGTAAATTAGGGACAGCGCCCGATATTGGAAGAGTGGGCGACCAAAACGGGCGCTGTCCCTAATTTACCCCTTTCATGTGGGAGAATTCTTTAGCGGTAAGTTTACCGGGCTTCAGGAGCACCTCGTCTTTGACCCCGATCTTCCCGATATCGTGCAGGATCGCGGCAAGCCTCAGGTTCGTCATGCTCTGTGCGGGCACACCCATCTTTCGCCCTATGGAAAGGCTGTATTCCATGACACGTTTCGTATGCCCGCCGGTATAGGGGTCTCTCATTTCCATGGTCTCTGCAAAGGCATGGACTGTTTTGTAAAAGGTCTCCTTCAGCTCATCGTGAAGTCTCGCGTTTTCCACGGCTATGGCAACCTGGTTGGAGAAGGACACCATCATGACCATGTCCTCCGTGGTAAACATCCCGTCTTTTTTGTTGATGATCTGGAGCACCCCGATAAGCTTTGTCCTGGTCTCCACAGGCACGCATATCATGCTCTTTGTTGTAAAGCCGCTCCGGGCATCCGCTTTTTTGTAGAATCTCGGGTCCGACTGCACATCTTCGATGACCAGGGGAAGGTGGTTCTCAGCGACCCAGCCCGCAATGCCCTGTCCCATGCCCAGGCGTACTGTCTTGACATTGTCCCCCTTGTTCCCCCGTGCAACATCAAAATAGAGTTCCTTTGCTTCGGCATCGACAAAAAGCAGGCTTCCGGCTTCGGCATTCGTCAGTTTCATTGCGGACTCGATAGCGCGCTTTTTTATTTCATCTATATCAAGGGTCGAGTTGACCAGCGTCGTGATATCAATAAAGGCCTCGAGGTGTTTCATCTTTCTCCCGAGGGCATCACAGCTTCTGCACTCTTTTATCTCCATCTCTCTCCCCTCACGAAAAAACAGCGTCCGTATATTTCGGGAATATTTTACCACTAAGCGGGAATAAATACCTCTCAACTCCGGGGGCACATGTCAAGCGGCAAAAGAGAGATTGCTTCGGGATACGGCCCCTCGCAATGACAAAGGGGGGGAGGTCTCGGATCTGAGGGCAATACTTCAGGGGGTGCGTGCGCCGGGCATGCTGAAAGGCAGTGCCGTTTATGACACCGCCTCTCATATGGGCCGCTCCCCTGCTTTAGCGGGTACTGTGCCTGCTCCTGAGTACTGCGCTTGCAATAAGGCCGGCGCCGAAGAGAAGTATCGTGACCGGTTCGGGGACCGCGTCGACGTGAACAGTCGCTTCTCCCCAGTTGTCATAGACTGCATCGGTCCTGTAATCATCGTTAAAGCCAAACCAGAGATTGCCTGTAGCGTTGCCGGTATTGCTTGCAATGATATTGTCCGCGCCTATCGCAAAAAGACCGGGGTCATTCTGCGGAATAAGACGGGGAAAGGCATTCAGATCAAGCGACCCGATATAGCCGATCAGCTGCCCGTGCTCACCGTTCTGTATCCATTCATCACTGATCAGGTCCGGCCGATAGTTACCTTCAGGCCAGAAGGGTACGACGCCCCATGTGGTTGCCCAGGTCCAGCCCCCGCCGGCGCCATAAATATTCACTGAATTGCCGGGGGACAAAACGATCCCGCTATTCTGCCAAAGGGGATCGCTCGTCACGGTGACGACATCGGCATGGGCTACCGAGATTGCAAAAGACATAACCAGAAGTGTTGCCATAATGATGCGCTTCATTTGTCTACTCCTCCTTAGTTGAGATAGATTTGGTTTCCATGCACGAGCAAATCCGAAGCAAGTAAGATGCCAGTTCCGTACCCCTTGATTGCATGTGCTTTTCCTGCAATGCCGCTCTTGTGATCAGGCTGGTTGTAAAGGACATCGACATGATGTGGACTACTTTTGTAAAAAACTGCGTCGCCTGTTGGGTAATGTGGAAAAAAGAAACAGAGGCGTAGGCAAATTTGCCATGTTTGCGCAAGCCCACGCCGGCAGGGTACGTTTATGCTCTTTTGACCTGTTATAATAGAGGGTGATCCAGGTCAGTAATCTAGAAAAAGCATATGGACAGCAGGTCATCTTTGATGCTGTCGGCTTCACTCTCAATGCCGGAGAGCGCATAGGGTTGGTCGGACGAAACGGCCACGGCAAGACCACCCTGTTCAGGATGATCCTGGGAGAGGAGCACCCGGACTCAGGGATAATCAGCATCCCGAACGGCTATTCAATAGGCCACCTCTCGCAGCACATCCATTTTACCGGCGCTACTGTCCTGGAAGAGGGGTGCCTCGGGCTCAAAGCGGGCGATGACGGAAGGGATGAAACCTACAGGGTAGAGGCCGTGCTGATGGGCCTCGGGTTCGGCCCTGATGATTTCACCCGCAATCCCCTTGAACTTTCAGGGGGATACCAGATCCGCCTGAACCTTGCGAAACTCCTGGTTTCCGGGGCCAACCTGCTGCTCCTGGATGAACCGACAAACTACCTGGACATAGTATCCATACGCTGGCTCACACAATTCCTGCGCAACTGGAAGCAGGAGCTTATCATGATCACCCACGACAGGGATTTTATGGACAGTGTAACTACCCACACCATGGGCATCCATCGCTGCAGGATAAGGAAGATAGCCGGTCCCACGGGCAAGCTCTACCAGCAGATCATCATGGAGGAGGAGGTCTACGAAAAGACCCGGATCAACGAGGAGAACAAGCGCAAGGAGGTCGAGCAGTTCATAAACCGCTTCAGGGCCCAGGCCACCCGCGCGCGCGCCGTGCAGTCGAAAGTAAAGGCCCTGCAGAAAAAAGAAAAACTCGAAAAGATCTCGGAGGAAAAGACCCTTGATTTTTCATTCAATGCTGCGCCGTTCTCAGGGAGGTGGCTGTTGGAGGCTGAAGACGTTTCTTTTTCCTTCTCCGCCCAGGCCCCTTCCCTTATCGCCGGATTCAGCCTCGCCGCAGGGAAAGAGGACCGCATTGCCGTTATCGGGAAGAACGGTAAAGGCAAATCGACCCTCCTCAATGTGCTTGCAGGCGAACTGGCCCCTACAAAAGGCTCCGTAGTCCGCAACCCGAAATTGAAACTCGCCTATTTCGGCCAGACCAACATACAACGGCTCAATTCTAAAAACACGGTTGAAGAGGAGATCCTGGATGTTCTTCCTGAATACAACCGCACGGCAGCGCGCAGCATCTGCGGCATCATGATGTTCGAGGGGGACAAGGCCCTGAAAAAAATAGATGTACTTTCAGGCGGAGAGAGGAGCCGCGTGCTGCTCGGCAAAATCCTTGTGAGTCCGGCCAACCTGCTCATGCTGGATGAGCCGACCAACCACCTCGACATGGAATCAATCGATTCACTGATCGAGGCAATCGGGGCGTTCAGCGGGGCCGTAATAATCGTCACGCACAGTGAGATGATCCTGCATGCAGTCGCCACCCGGCTTGTCGTATTCGACGACGGAAAGGTGAGCGTCTTTGAAGGCTCCTATCAGGACTTCCTGGACCGGGGGGGCTGGAAAGACGAGGATACGGCAGGAGAGCGCTCGGATGGAACAGGAGTTGGAAATGACAACAGGAACAAAAGCGCAGGCAGGAACGTCAACAAAAAAGATGTGAAGCGCACCCGGGCGGAACTGATCAACAGCCGTTCAAAGGCACTCGGCGCGCTGCAGGCAAAAATTGCCGGCATTGAAGACATGATCATGAACCTGGAGCAGCAGATAGATGAAGACAACAACGCACTGCTGGATGCCTCGGTCAAAAGCGACGGCCAGGCGATAAAGGAACTGTCAAAAGCCTTGCAGGAATCAAAAAAAAGAATCGACACTCTCTTCGATGAACTGGCCGTCCTGACAGACGAGCTTGATGCCAGGTCCAGGGAGTTCGAAGAAAAGCTCAATGGACTGAACCTGCAATAATCCGGCGGCAATGTATTATTTCTTTACTGCGACCAGGATAACGCCCAACTTGTTTTCCAGGTTCTTTAATTCCTTCAGCTCGCTTTCAGACAATTCATCAGGTCTGCCTTCGTAACAGTTGTACGCCAGAAGCGTTTTCCCCAGTTTCTGCTCCGCGGACTTGATGGTATCAAGTTTCCCGCTGTCGAGTTGTGAAAGATTGCATAACATAGCCCTGTCCTCCTTTTCAAAGGTGTCTCAATTTTCAGCTTCAAATTAAGCCCTGCTCCTAATAAAAGGGTTGCATCATTTTATGCAGCTGTCAAGGGACAGACCGTTTAAATTCAAATTGTCGCTCTGCCTCCCTGCCGCCCCACATATTGAATACGGGAAAATAAAGCGCTGCAAGTGCATTTCCAAACCGTGTGATACAATTTAGGTATACCGCGGTCTTGCAGATATACCCATGAAATACAAACA
>JAJZPZ010000122.1 GCA_021847795.1 Nitrospirota bacterium | reverse complement strand
ACAACCAAAGATTCTCGTGGCTTCTCTATTCGCAAATGCTGTCCAATAAATCTATTTTGGACAAGTCTGATTCCAGCTATTATATAACAACCAACCGGCAAACTTCCAAACATTTACAGAAACGGCAGCAATTCCCGGGGAACTAAGGTAAAATATCGACCATATGCTGATACTCGCTTGCTCATTCGTTTTTTATCTCGCCGGTCTTTTCAAGCGTCCGTTTTTGTATATGGGCCTCGTCATACAGGTGGCCTACATCATCTCCAGGGGGGTTGAACTCGGGCGGCTGCCTCTTGTGGGGCCGCACGATACGCTTGTCTTCCTTGCAGCGTCCCTTGCGGCATTCTCAATCCCCTTTGCCTTCTCCCTGAAAGAGCGCCGCCGCTTCCATAGCGGGATTGCGATTGCAGCGGCGCTCTTCAGTGCGCCGGCCCTGATTTCAAAGCAGCACAACGCTCCTCTCCCCCCGGTGCTCAGGACCCTGTGGTTTGAATCCCATGTGGTGCTGGCATTCCTGTCCTATGCGCTTTTCGGGATTGCGGCTGTCCTTGGATATCTTTACCTGAGGGAGAGGGACAGCGCCTATGAAGGAATGCAGTACAGGTCGATACTCACCGGGTACTGCCTGTTCTCCCTGTCAATGATATTCGGCGGGATATGGGCGTATCTGGCATGGGGAACTTACTGGTTATGGACACCGAAGGAACTCTGGACCACCATACTGTGGATCTTTTACAGCTTTTATCTCCATGCGCGGCTGCGGCAGTGGTGGACAGGCAGGGCGCTGGCGATTACAGGCATTGCAGGTTTCGCAGTTGTGCTGTTCACCTATCTTGGCGTAAGCCTTTTGATGAAGAGTTCCCACAGTTTCTGATGAAGGCGCTCTTAAAACATCTCATGGGGTTTCTCCTCTCTCTCAGGGCTGCTTTATGGACACTGGGGCTTCTTGCCCTTGCGCTCCTTGCCGGAGCATTCATTATGCCTCTCAGGCAGGAGGAATTCCAGGCGATCCATTCCATTCCGCTCTTCCTGTGGCTGCAGGAACAGCCGCTCTCCATAACATGGTGGCTCTGGCTTTCCGTCGGCCTTCTTGCAGTGCTTACCGTCAACACCATCGCGTGCAGCATAGAATCAATCATAAAGAAAAGAAGGGCAACCCAATGGCTGCTCCTCATCTCTCCCCAGATCATACATATCGGGTTCCTCTTTATCCTTCTTGCCCATCTGCTCAGCGCGACAGGAGGCGCAAAAGGGATGGCAGTTGCCGGGGAAGGGTCTTCTTTCATGCTGCCCGGTAATGCCGTCTTGCTTATAAAGAACATAAACATTCAGACCGACCCGGCAGGATATATAGCGGACTGGGCAGTTGATGTTGAATACAGGACAAATGGGAAAACTCTGAAAGATGTGATAAGCCCGAACAGCCCCTCCCTCCAGGGCGGGCTTAATATCAACGTAAAAGACCTCCGGGCCTTCCCAGAAAAAGCTGTGCTCCTTCAGATAAGCAGGGACCCCGGCGCTTTCTGGGCATTGATGGGCGGGATATTCTTTATGCTGGGCATTGTTACGCTCGCCATTCTCAGGATAAAAACTGAAAAGCAACCCCTTTGAAGCGGGGGGACCGGGACAGCGCGAGAAACCAGCCACACCTTACCCTCTCCGTCGACCTGCATAAGAGTTTACAATTGCAGATTGCAATAAGAAAATTAAATTGGCCTATTAAATCACCAAAAAACCAAAGCATTTCAATTATAATAAGCTGTCCTAAAAAATTAGAATGGTTATATTACCTCTACATAAAGTCCCTTTCAAGAAAAATTCCGTAATCATCACCCCTGTCCAAAACACAGCATTATTGCAGTCTGCAGCCACTTATCTTGATATTTACAAAACATGCATTCCTGATAGAGCAGGTCTTTGACCGTCTTTGACGGTACTATGCTTATTATCCTTATTAAGGAGTAGCGCTCAATGAGAAAGTTTGGAAAGGGCAACTCATTTCTATTTGCCGTGCTTTTCGTTTCCTGCGCCCTTGTTGCACTTGCGGCGCCCAACGCATTTGCAGCAGGCGAGATCGTAAAAATCGGGCTTAATTATCCGGGAACAGGCCCTTATGCAAAACAGGGGCTCGACCAAAAAAGAGCTGCCGACCTCGCAGTTGAGGAAATCAATGCAGCAGGCGGGATCCTGGGTAAAACGGTGCAGCTTGTGTATAAGGATACCCAGAGCAAGGCCCCTGTTGCAAAACAGAACGCCCTCGACCTTTTTGAAAAAGACGGGGTGGAAATGATCTTCGGTGGCTCCTCCAGCGCAGTGGCAATAGCTGCGGGGAAAGTGGCGAAACAGAAGAAAAAACTTTTCTTCGGCACGCTGACCTACTCCACCGAGACCACGGGGGAAGAAGGCCACAAGTACATTTTCAGAGAGTGCTATGATTCAGGAATGGCCGCCAGGGTAGTTGCCGACTACCTGAAGAATAATTTCCCGGGCAAAAAATATTTTTACATCACCTCCGACTATACCTGGGGCTGGACAACAGAAGACGCCTTCCGCCAGCAGACAGGGACAATCGACAAAGACGCCCATAAGGGAATGCTTACGAAGCTGGGGACAACGGATTTCAAAAATGTATTGCAGGTCGCAAAGGATTCGGGCGCGCAGGTGCTTGTGCTGGTTCAGTTCGGTCGTGACATGGAAAACAGCGTCAAACAGGCTTACGAGATGGGACTCAAATCCTCCATGCGGATTGTCGTTCCTAACCTTACGGAAGATATGGCGGAAGGGGCAGGTCCCGAGGCCATGGAAGGCGTTATAGGCGCTACCGGATGGATATGGACCGAAGCGATGAAAACTCCCAAAGGCAAGGCCTTTGTCGAAAAGTTCGAGTCAAAGTATAACCGCTATCCCACAACAAGCGGCGCGAGCGCGTACCAGATCCTCCGGCAGTACAAGGACGCAGCAGAGCGTGCAAAGAGCTTCGACACCGATGCCGTCATCAAGGCGCTTGAAGGCAATAAATATACGCTTTTAAAGGACGAACAGTACTGGAGACCTTTTGATCATCAGAGCATCCAGACCGTTTATGCTGTAAAATGCAAACCTGCCGCTACGGTAAAGGCAAGCAAGTACGGCCTTGATTTCTTCGATATTATAGCCACGATGCCGGGAGATAAGGCTGCCATAACAAAGGCTGAATGGGACGCCGTAAGGACTAAAGTAGGCGCTCCTACAACGTTGGAGTAAGCAGGGGGCAAAATAATGTGGAGATAGAAAAATTCCATCTCCACAGCAGATAGAGGAGATAAGACCTGACATGACCATTGGGAGAAAACTCACACTGCTTTCGGCAGTAGGCCAGATTGCTCTCTTGATTTTAATAGCAGTCGCAATTACAGGAATAAGGTCAATGAAGGGGGATATCAGCCAGCTTACCGACAGGAGCACCCCCTACCAATTAAAAGCCTTACGGCATCAGCAGAAGATCCAGGCGCATGCCGCAAACATAGTGATGGAATCGGCATCCTCCAGCAAGGCCGAGTATGACAAATACTCCGCCATGACCCCTGAATCATTGAAACAAGTCATAGAAGCGGGAGAAGCCCTTGCAAAGATGAAGGACAAAGATTACGAGGGCAAGACCGCTATTGCGGATATAACAAAGAACGTCACTGAAATCACAAAAAAGAAACTCGACGCCCAGCAGGAAAGCGCTGCTGCTGCATCATCCATCAAAAAAAGCATACAGAGCGCCGTCGCAAAAATGAACCAGCTCGACACCTCGATCAGGAAGCTGCAGCAAAATACTTCAGGCACAATGGTGAGCAGCGTTAACAGCATGATCAGTGGGAACCAGCAGGTAGACAACCTGCTGACCGCCAGAGACGGGCTTAAGGACCTGAACCTCAATATTACAAATATCCCTGCAACTACTGACAAAAGGTCTGCAGCCGCCTTAAGAGACGAGTCCCTGAAAACCATAGACAAAGTTCTCGCTGCCCTGAAGGCTTCCAAAACTGAAAAGGCCGCGGAAATCATTCAGAGGCTTTCAAACCTCGGTAATAAGATAAAAACCGCTGTATCCACCCAGCTGAAAAGAATCGGGGATGAAGATGAAAGCCTGAAAGAGAGGGTTGAAGGCCAGGCAAAAGAGGCAGGATATGAAATAGCCTACATCATGCCGACAATTGAAAAAGAGCTTGCAAAGGCCAATTCCGTATTATCGAACAACACAAACGGCATGTCGGGCAGTATTTCCGCATTCTCCGGAACAAATACGATTCTCGCCCACGCAGCCTCGCTCTCCCTGGCTACTGCGTCTATTGAATCCGGAATCAACCGCCTGCTCAACGAGAGGGAGACAGATGGTGCAAACAAAGTCATAAGCTTTGTAAACGGGCTGTTCGCTCAAACCGACAATAGCGCCGCAAAACTCAAGGAACTCCTGGCAAAGGACGGGCATAGAGCCGAACTCCAGATGCTCTCAGACGCCAGGGGCGCCATCTCGGCAGTCCGCAAAGAGTTCGGGAGAGTCTCTGAAAAAATGCGCAGCTATATTCAAAGCTCCGAGGAGCTTGATGTCCTTAATGCGAAAATGAGGGATATTGTTGCAAAAGAGATAGACAAATCAAACAATGAGGTTGCAAGCGCAGGGACTATCCAGGAGAGCGCCATCAAGGCAGTTCATTCGAGATCAAACTCGATAATGTGGACAACCGGGACCGTGGGCGCTACGGCTATTGTTTTATTGCTCGTTGTATCCGTTGCAACAGGCCGCTCAATTTCGAACAATTTAAAAGAAGTCGTCAATATGATACGGGATATCGCCCAGGGAGAAGGCGACCTGACCAAGCGGCTTGCCGTCAAATCAAAAGACGAACTCGGGGAACTCAGCAAATGGTTTAACGAGCTGGTGGGCAAGCTCCACGGAAGCATAGCCGGCGTGGCCGACAAGGCGGACATTGTCGTAACATCGGCAAATGAACTGTCTGCCACGGCAGAGCAATTGTCAGTCAGGTCGACGATGCAGGCAGAGCAGGCCATTTCCCTTTCAACCTCTGCAGACGAGATGTCGGCAGTTGTTCTTGATGTGGCTAAAAATGCGCAATCCTCCTCTGAATCTGCGGAAGAGACGAGGCAGATGGCCGTCATGGGCGAGGAGGTCGTCAGGGAAGCGATCAACGGCATAAAGACAGTTTCCGACTCTATAAACGAAATAGCATCAGCCATCACTGAACTCTCGAGAGATTCAGAGAAGATAGGGGAAATAGCACTGGTGATTAAAGATATAGCTGACCAGACCAATCTCCTGGCCCTCAATGCCGCCATCGAGGCCGCGCGTGCCGGCGAGCAGGGCCGCGGTTTTGCAGTTGTGGCGGATTCCGTAAGACAGCTCGCTGAAAAAACAGCAGGCGCAACAACCGAAATAGCGGCAATGATCAAGTCGATCCAGAGCGGCGCCGTCAAGTCTTCATCCTCCATGAAAAAGGGGATGGAGGACGTAAATGCCGTTGTCGAAAAGGCGAACAGGGCAGACGAAGCGCTCAAGGAAATAGTCACGAAGGTAGAGAAGCAGACGGAACTGATAAGCCATATGGCAACCGCTACCAATCAACAGTCCACCACCGTTGACTCAATGGTGACGAATATAACCCATGTCGCCGATGTCTCCAAGGAATTCGCATCCGGGACCTCCCAGATAGCAAAGACAGCGGAGGACCTCGATAAGATTGCGATAGAGCTTCAGGGCGTGATCAAGCAGTTCAAGATCTGATCATTCACCCGCAGCCGTCGGAAGGTAGGACTGCTGATTAGTTGTGATCCGCCCGGGTCCACGTAGACGTACGCCCGAATAGCGAAAAGAGGATATACCCTCTCAGGTGTAAGCGCCTGGGTGAAGCAAGCGTCATAGTGGCGCTGTACGTTTTTCCGGTCTCCGGATCGTAGACTTTCCCGTCCTCCCAATGATTCTCTCCGGCATAAGCAAAATCTTTCATAATCGTGAGCCCGAGAACAGGGCGGTTCCTGACTTCGGGGTTCGGGTTTTTATCATCCACTATCGGCTTACCAATCCTGCCTGCCTTATCATACGCCGTA
The DNA here is from genome assembly GCA_021847795.1 of Nitrospirota bacterium. GTDB lineage: Bacteria > Nitrospirota > Thermodesulfovibrionia > Thermodesulfovibrionales > Dissulfurispiraceae > JAMCVZ01. Next base: position 4,098 of record JAJZPZ010000122.1, on the reverse strand, counting down.
TAATTCGGCTCCTTCATCCAGACAATCCTGCCGCAGTATTTTCCTCCGCACTTGTAAATCTCTATCCTGGCGTCTTTCTTTTCCGTATCCCACACGCCGAGAACAGCGTCACTGTCCGCGGCATGGGAACTCGTTGCCATGATGAAAACAAACAGCATGCTCAACAGCACGGATATCCCTCTCATTCCCAGCGTCCTCCCTGATGGTTTTTTCCCAAATGGGGTCTTGCAGGTGGCCCGACAAAGAAACCGGCTTGATCTTCTTCATCAAGAAAGATAGGCTCGCGGGCATTCTCCCGTGCTGTTACACGGAAACCGCCCCATTACTTCACCACAGAATATCTCTTGCGCTTCTCGCTAAGGAAAACAATCTTTTGCTGGCTATGATTAGCATACGTAGACCAAGATGGAGCATAATTGTCCACTTCATTGCCCCATTGGTCCCATCCTTGACGCTTTCCACGGGCAAATAGCTCTAAATAAGGGCCTGTACTGCATGCTTCGATTATCTCGTAAAGTTCATCAGGCTTCCTCGAATGCTCTCGCTTTTGCGTCCTGATTATATTTACCTGGCTCCTTCCAGGATCGAGGGTACGTATCCGCCCTCTAATGCCGAAGAGAACCATTTCATTCGTCAGAAATTAAAGCCTGAATAACGGCAAGAAAATGGTCGCCGCTCTCTGAACCGATATTCGCCATAAGCTCAATATTGGCATGACGGTATATATCGATCCAGTCCTCCTTTTGGCGTATCGCGAGTTTCGGATTCAGGATATAGTGACCGGTTCTCTTGCGCCTGAACAGTTTCTTGCAGTAGGGGTTGGCGCTGTCGATTTCATTTTTTGAAAGCAGCGCAGATATGTACGCGCGCTTTTTCCGGTAACCAGGGACAACACTGTCCGGCAGAGATGCCGCTATTTCCGAAAGCATGACGGCAGTGAACGGCACATGACTGTATGCCTGATAATTAATTCGATGGCGCAAGGCAGCAAGGAAGATATGAAACAGCAGAAACTCTCCCTGGCTGCTGTCAAGCTTGATCAGCCGATCATCAGCTTTCAGACTTACACTTGAGGGGGCAAGCATTTCGTTTACTCGCGGGAAGGATTCAGCGGCGAACTTCTTATCTTGCGCGGCCCGTTGCAGGGCGCCTTGCCATGCCGTAAGCCCGTAGTTATCAGTCAATTCGGTATCAGCGCCGGCTGCAAGCAACTCCCGGACGAGTGCTGTATTGCCTGAGCTTGCTGCAAGCATCAGAGGCGTTTTATTGAAAACAGTCCGGTGGTCTGCGCCGTAAAGCTCACACTGCCTGACAACGCCCTGATAGAACGCCCCCGTATATCCCTGAAGATCTCTTATGGCAAGGTTTGCCCTCTGCTGATCATACAGGGACCGGTTGAAAAACGGCTTGTCCTGCCGCAAAAAAGATATTTGCTTAGCCTTGTCGAACCCTTGAGCACTGAGCAACTCGATAAGCCTTGGTTCATCGTAAAAAAGCCCGTATTCAAATAATGTCTTTTTGGGCTTCTGCGAAACCTCCTTTTTATCGCGAGCCCGGGCAATAAGCTCAGCAACCCGCACTGGAGTGCACACATCCCAGGGCACAGGCTGAACCTTCAGGATATCACGCCTGATCTCATCGGCCTGCTCCTGTCTGCCCTGCAGTTCCAGTTTCCGCGCCTCGGCCTGCCACTCCTCACGGCTGGACTGCTCCATCTCAACAGACACGTGATCCAGGGCATTCTGCAGTCCGAGCATGCGGAGCGCCGGGTGGGCGGTGTCACTCTCGATAAGATAAAGCCTTCGCACTGCGCGGGTGACCGCCACATACAGTGAGTTTATGAAGAATTTATACACCTCTAGGGATTTGTCCTTTTTATCGGATGCCCTCATATACTCAAGTTCTCCCTGCAGGTCCTCCACGCCGACCCCCCTGATTATTTCCTGGAAACTGGTCCGCTCGCCTGAGATAAAATCCAGCAGAACGACATTCTCGTACTCAAGCCCCTTTGCTTCCTGGATACTGAACAGCAGCGGCGTATCAAAAAACCGGCGCACCGCGGCCTTTTCCTCATCCCGCATCACCAGCACCGCAAATTTGGCAGACCTGCGGATCTTCCGGTTCAGCTCCAGCTTGACCTTGTCAGTATCCTTCACAAACAGTATCTCGCCCGCATTTTCGGACAGGCTGTTCATAAGATAGTTGCTCTCCCTGTCGATTGAACCGAAGCGTTTCTGCTTGATCCTGAGGAGCTTGTTTGCGAAATCAGTCACCGTCGCTGAATTGCGGAAGTTAGACTGCAGAATCCGCGTCACTTTTTGAGTTTCCAGTGATGCAGCATTGTAGAGCATTGATTTAAGATTGCTCCAGGAGAAAAAATTCGGATGGACTATTTGGTTGGAATCTCCGCACAAAATAAAATGATCGGGGTTCTTGAGGCTTCTGAGGATAAGCTGAAGCTGGACATTCGTGATATCCTGCACTTCATCGACAACGATAAAATCATATATCTGCCGCACATGCTTCAGGTAACTGTGCGACAGGATGTTAGGGTCGTAATAGCCGTTGTCCCTGAGAAATGCAAGATATTTTTCGAACAGCGCATAGACAAGCTCACGTTCGCTATCAAGATAAATGGATTTCCGCACTCCAAGGTTATGATAGTCCTCACGAGTCAGCCACGGCTTATCGACAACCGAACCGGTTATTACTCCACGGAATTCCTCGTATAAGCGGTGAGCGTCGGCGACACGCTGCTGCCGTGGGAACCTCAGCAGCCATTTGGCAAAAACACTGTATTTGATCTCCCTGCCTTCAGGCACATGCATCGTTTCAAGAAATTCCCTGAAGGACAGGAACGAAATCTCCTGATCTTCGTTTTCATAATGGTGGGCATAATACATATTCCTTGAGTTGTCGGCAAGGTACGGGGACAAGGTCACATAAAGGACCTGACCATGCGACCTTTTCATCTTCTCAAGGGTTAGTGCGGTTTTACCGCTCCCGGCAGGTCCGATGATAATAAGCGGGGGGGCATGCCGGTAGATGTCCTGCTGTTCGGGATCAAAGGAAATTATCTTATCAAGAAAGTGAAAGCGCGTACTAGAAGGATTAACGTAGGTGAGGGAAGGAAGAGGCTCCCTTTCAATATATGCTTTCTCAAAGAGCGGTATCTTTGCCTCATCTATCCGGGCGCCCCTTAAAAACTTCGATTTATCGTAGGCATGGCTATGAACAACTTCAAGAATCAGGACATACCGCACACCCTTGTATGTCACAATCTTGAAAATAAGGCGGTTGCTGTCATCAAGCTTTGCCCTGTACAGGTCATGCTCAGTGAGTTTCTTGACCTCGGCGGAATGAAAGTCATCCTTTTCAAGATAACCGATAAGCTTTTGGTACTGCCGATTGACCTTCGATGTGTCAAGATCGGCATATTCAAGTATTTTCATGTTCCTGTATGCGCCTTCTTCACAATTTCATTGTGCATACAAAATAATATATCATTTTCACGCTGAAAAAAATCGACTCCGCCCTTGAACATATCTTAAGGGGTTGCCTTCTTTCTGCCAGGCGTTTCCTGCTGAAAGGCATCTACTCATTTTGCGGGCAGTTTAACAGCTTCAAGGGAAAACAAACGGAGAGGGTGAGATTCGAACTCACGGTAGGATATAATCCTACAACGATTTTCAAGACCGTCGCCTTAAACCGCTCGGCCACCTCTCCATGATAAGGCAAGAAGTATTAATAGTATCAAATTTCGCCGGCTAAATGCTACCTTTGCCTGCCGCAGCTGAGTTCCGGGGACAGCCACCTCAAGGCGCCACCTGGGACAGGGCGGGATAGATATGACTTAAAGGCTTTCCCTGTGATACCTATTGCAGGCTATTGGAAAGCGCTGCTGTACGTCATTGCGAGCGGAGCGCGGCAATCTCGTCGTGCGAAAAACAACTGAGAGATTGCTTCGTCGTATAAGCTCCTCGCAATTACAAAAAAAACTCTCTCAGCAGCCGGCACAGGCGCAAGCCCATCACAGCTTCAGCAGCACCATCCCCGAAGCCGGGTCCAGTTCTCTTACCGCAGTAATTCCTTTCATTT
>JAJZPZ010000007.1 GCA_021847795.1 Nitrospirota bacterium | reverse complement strand
CAATGCCTGCTCCTTTCCCCTCCGTATTTGTCCCCTCATCAATTATAAAGGTTCAGGCTTCCTCTTTTATCAAATTTCTTTTCCGCAACAGAAACTAGTTATTTATTGCGTTCCACAAAGGCTGCATATTTACCTGCGGCACGATAGGATTCGTATTGATTGCCGGGGCATTGTTATTACCATATGAACACAACTGCTGGCAATAGCCATAGTTTGAACCTTGGGATGTGCATCTAATCATACAGGCAGAATCGGTAGCGGCAAAAGATGTAGAATGCAGAAACAGAAGGCTTCCCATGAGAGCAACAAGCACGGTACTTTTCATAAATCCCCCTTTGTGCTTCGATCTATTTCCAGCATCTCTATTAACCCACAAACCCCGTCAAAAATCAATAAAAGAATCCCCCGCCTCGGATCGCCGGGACAGGGGAATCCTTGTAACCATTTTTGTAACCCCGGCCCTCAAGAGTCCGCAATCATGAGCAATCATACGCAACAATACTAAGAAATCAGAAAGCCCTTGATGCTAAGATAAAATATCGCAACATCAAGGGCTTATCGAGTGCTTACGAAAACGCGGTTTTCGTACTCAAAATCCGTTGTCCGCAAGGGCGTGTGGGTTCAACTCCCACCACCGGCACCAAATTTTTCAAGCCCCGTCGTTTTAACCAACAAACTTCAACAGTGGAACTGAGCTGAAACCATATCTGCTTTTACCGGCATGGCCACTCTGGATATAGACCCGCTCAGGCCTGTTTTTATTGTTGTTTTTTGTGGGTAAAATTTTGCTTTATTTTTTGTTCCTCTTTGTGGCATGATATGAGGTTTACTTAAAAAAAGAACTTATCAACACTTGTTAATAACCTGTTACGAACGGATGCACTCCACCTCTAAAACCTTACTGTGACTTTACTTTCCACCAATCTGCCTATTTTTTAGGCATATTAGTTATTATTAAATTTCAATAGGTTATATCCAATTTGCAGGATTTGCGCTGAATGTTTTGCGGTGGCGCTCTCAAATCCTTGCAAGGCAACGTTTCGGCCGGTATTGAATTCGATGCCAGCGGATTATTCACCTTTTACTGCCTTTCCCGGGCTTTTCTGCACAAACCAATTGACAATATTGAATTATTGTGATATTTTGTAACGAATGAAAGAATTGAGGAAAGAAGAACGAATCCCCCATAATGTATGTTTGCAATACTCCATTTATGGAGATCTTTCAGGAAAGACATACAACTGCGTCACCATCGACATAAGCAACCGCGGCCTGGGCATTATCAGCAGCTACCCTATTGAGTTCGGGCAATTCATTGAGTTTGAAGACACTGGAAATAATGTCCCGACCCTCAACGCCGTTGTCCAGTGGAGCGCGCCTGTAGGCGTCAACTACAGGGCCGGGCTGTTCTTGTTCTGACCTTCCGGACCGCACGCCTGTTGTTTTCCTGACAAGCACTGCACAATATTGCGCGGTCAAGAGAATTCATTGAGGCGGGCTGGTTTATTCTTCCAAAGTTATCGCTTCAACAGGGCAGTTCTCTTCAGCGGCATCGCAGCAGCCGACGAACTCGCAGGCTTCGGGATCTATGACCTCGGATTTTCCGATTGCTTCATCCACGTGGAACACGGCAGGACATATTTCCTCGCATCTGCCGCAGCCGATGCATTTTTCTTCATCAACAATAACATTCATAACGCTTCGATTATCATTGCCGCCAGTAAAGGAACCATGATCTCATGGTGGCCTGTCAGCGCGAAGCACTGCCCCTTTACCATGGTAGGCCTGCGCAGCACATTTTCTTTCGGCCTGTAGTGCTGGATAAAGTCCATGTTCACTGTCGTGAACTCTTCCACTTTATGCCCGAGGTTTCTTGCCATGGTCAGCGCCTTTAGAAAAACCTCGGGAAGGACGACAGCTGACCCGAGGTTTATGTAAACACCCCCTTCAAGGTCCGCAACAACAGAGGCAAAGAGCCTGAAATCCCTGAGGCTCCCCTCCCCTATCGAACTGCCGTCTGCCTCATGGTGCATATGAATAATGTCCGAACCTATTCCCACATGTACGGAGAGCGGTATATCAAGCCTATACCCCTCCCTGAACAGGCTTTTATCTTTAAACGGGAATTCGGAAGAGTCGATAAATTCACCGATTGCCCTCCCTATCCCGTGGCCGCCCCTGACCCCGTTGATAATGGCATGGTTTATCAGCTTTCCCGTTTCCTCTCCCATTCCGAAGGCGCCGGTACACAGTTCCCGCGCCACATCCTCCGATGTCTGGCCCATATAGGCTATCTCAAAATCGTGGATGATACATGCGCCGTTGGCAGCTATAGCGGTAATCACGCCCTTTTGCATCAGATCGATAAGAAGAGGGGAAAGCCCGACTTTTATGGAATGGGCGCCCATGCCGAGGATTACGGGCCTCTTGTTCCGGTGTGCCTTCACTATTGCCTGCACGACAGCCCTGAGGTCATGGGCCCCAAGGAAATCAGGCAGCCCGGTTATAAAGTCGCTGAAGGTATTTCCTTTTTTGTGCAGCACAGCCGCTTTTTCGACCGACACCTTGCTGTTTCTCACTCGTATGGAGTAGGTTTTCAGCTTGCTTGCATCTATGGGTTTATACTTCATAACGGTTTATTTTACCATAAAAAATTGATTTTCCGATACGTTTTATGCTATTTTGTATCTTTACCGGTGAGTACGCAGTAAAAAACAACATGATGATATTCCAGCACAAAAACTTCCTGAAGAGGCTTTTGTGCGGAAGCAGAAGGAGGATGACAATTGGCAGCTAAAGCAGCCCCGAAGAAAAATCTTTCAGCCATAAAAAAAGTCAGGCAGGCTGAAAAGAGGAAATTGCGCAATCAGTCTATGGAGACCGGCATAAAGACACAGACAAAGAAGATTGAAGCAGCATTGCCGGAAAAGAACAAAGAAGAGCTCGACGGTATGGTAAAAAAGACAATCAGCCTGATCGACAAGGCCGCTTCAAAGGGAATTATCCACAAGAACACCGCATCGAGAAGAATATCCAGGATTACCAAAAAGGTGAGTTCTGCTCTGGGCGGGACAAACAGTTAGACGGTTTTATTTCCCGGCGCTCTGTCGGAGCAGTCTGAAGAGCAATCCCTCTATCACGTACTTATGGGATGTTTTAAGGTCCACATCTGCCTCGTGCAACAACCGGAAGGTCTCGTAATCCTCCGCAGGTCTCTTTTCTGAAGATCTCTGCGGAGTTCCATATCGCGGATACTGCCTGGAATACTGGTAGTTTATTGCGCCGAGCAGCATCTGCGGGTCCTGGTTCCTGAGTACATTTTCGAGCATGCTGAACACTTTTTCGGCGTCTTTTCTTTTCAGGGCATCGACGAGGTCAAAAGCATTATACTCAGCGCCTGAATAGACGGTTCCCCGGATGTCGGCAATATCAATCGCCTTCGCAGTGTTCCAGCATGCCAGCTTTTCTATTTCCGCAGACAGCATGCCCAGGTCCGTCCCGATAAAGCTGATCAGGTATTCTATTGCGCGGTCGGTAAGATTTATGCCCTTCTTCTTTGCGTTCACTTTTATCCACAACGGTATTTCCTTCTCCTGCATGGTAAGGGCAATAACCGTGACGCCTTTGAGAACAGAGGGGTCAAACAGTTTTGGAGCTGCCCCTTCATGGAGCATGATCAGGAGCGAGGTAGCTGACGTATTCGCCAGATAGCTCTCCATTTTCTTTATGTCGGATTTCGACAGTTTTTGTATGTTCTTGATGACGATGGTCCGCCTTTCCGACATAAGCGGCAGGGTGTTTAAAATATCCACTATCTGTTCAACCGGGGTATCATTGTCCGGGGGTTTGATATCAAAGACATCGAAATTGAAAACATCTCCGGTGTTCCGCTGCTCCTTTACAGCAGACAGCGCCTCATAGAGCAGGAAATCTTCGGAAGAATGGAAAAGATAAACAGGCGCCGGCAGCCCCTTCGAGAGTTCCTGCTGGAATTGTTTAATGCTCATCTGCCGCTCTTTTCGCTGGGGGGAACTGCTTCAGGATTTATTTGGCGCCTTTCGATCTCGCCGGGGTAAGCGTCTTCCAGTAGGAGCCTGTTCAGGTGGATACGTTCCGAACCCTTCGGGTTTTTCCCTATCAGCTCACGGGTCTTCTCCGATAATCTTACCTGGGCAAAACGCCGCTCCTCGAAAAGCGAAGGGCCCTGGAGCTGTGCGTTCAGTTCACTGACAAGGGCCTTCCTGAGTTGATCAGAGGGTTTTTCAGATTTGCCGTAGGTATCAACCAGGCGGCGCGCAGCCGGGGAAAACTGCTCCCGGAGATACCGGGACAGGGGGTCCTGTGCATCCTGCAGCTTGAGGGCCAGGCGGCCCGGGTCTTTAAGGTCCTTATCGGTGAACAGAAAGGCTGCGGCCTCAAGGGGCACAAACACGTCCGGATAGGCCTCTTCCAGGAGAAGCCTGTTGAGGCGCGTGCGTTCAGCGCCCTTTGGATTCCGGCTGATCAGCTTCCGGATCTCCCCGGTCAGCGGCGCCTGTGCAAAGCGCTCCTCATCATAAAAAGAGGGCTTCTGAAGGATAGTGTTCAATTCGCCTGCCAGGGTATTTTTGAGCGTATCCGACGGCTGCTCAAAGGGATCATATTCATCCACCATTCGCCGCGCATCATAGGAAAGCTGTTTTCTGATATAGAGCGATACAGGATCTTTCGGCTCCTGCAGCTTGAGCAGGAGGTCCCGGGGATCTCTGAGGTCACTGGAATTAAAGGAGAGATACGCAAAGTTCTGGGATATGTTATAGGTTATCTGTGTCACCACCGAAAGGGACAGGTTCTGCAATGCGCCGGCCGTTGCGGATTCCTTTTGCGCCAGGACATTCACAAGGCTGCCTGACGAGCCGAAATATGTAATAAACGGGGTGCTCGCAATGAGGGGAACCGACCTTCCGTTTGTTTTGTCCGTAAGCTTGAAATTTGCAGTGATAACTATCTGGTACTGGGTTGCAACAAGGTTCTGTTCAGTCGTAGGCATTAACGTAAAACCTGTTATCTCCCCTTCAAGAATGTACCTCGACGGCCCGACCTGGTAACCGTATTGGGCAAGGTACTCTGCAAGCGACCGGTTAAACCGGTCCTGCAATTTCGGCTCGAGTGTTTTATTATCGATCCGGCCGATAGAGATCGTATCAAAAGGAAGATCAGCAGTTGTCTGGAGGGTGTAACCGCAACCGGCCAGGTAACAAGTAACGAGTAACAAGCAACAAGTCAATGCTGATTGTCTAAAACGCCTGCATCGGTTTAAGTTCAAAACGTTGTTTGCCATTTTTTATCCTTATTCTTTTTATCGCCTTTTCCTCGCAACTGATCACTTGTTACTTGTTACGATATTTACCAGCTTGCCTTTAACTACCACGACCTTATTTATCTCTTTGCCGCTTATTATTTCCTTTACCTTTGCATCTTCAAGAGACCTCTGACGGGCCTCTTCGTCGGACAGGCCGGCAGGAACGAGCAGCTTGGCCCTTAACTTTCCATTGACCTGGATAACAAGCTCTACTTCCTCCTCTTTTGCGAGGGCCTCGTCCCATACAGGCCAGGGGGATTCGAAAATACTGCTCTTTTCTCCGATCGCTTCCCACAACTCCTCCCCGATGTGCGGCGCAAAAGGGGCGAGCATAAGCAGAATGCTTTTCAGGGCAAAAAAGAGGGATGCGCGGTCCTCGTCCGCCTCAGGAGTAAACGAAGAGATTTCATTGATCAGCTCCATCAGTGCGGCAATAGCTGTGTTGAAATGATACTCCCTGTCTATATCGCCGGTGACCTTCTTGATTGTCTGGTGGGTCTTCCGCACCAGCAGTAACGAGTGGCGAATAACGAGTGACGAGTCTCCGGGTTTTTCTTTAGTCTTTAACTTGTCACTCGTTACTGGTAACTCGTTACTGTTTTTAGAGTCACTGTTCTTATACACAATCCCCCATACCCTGTTGAGAAACCGGTGTGCCCCTTCCACTCCTTTGTCGGACCATTCGAGGTCCCTTTCAGGAGGCGCTGCAAAGAGGGAAAAGAGCCGCATGGTGTCTGCGCCGTATCTCCTGATAAGGGCATCGGGATCGATCACATTTTTCCTGGATTTGGACATTTTTTCCACCCTGCCCCTGTCCACAGGCCGCCCGCAAAGAACACATTTGCCGTCCTGCGCCTCTTCAGGGAAAAGCCAGTCATGCTCCGGGCATCTCAGGGTCTCCTTGCATACCATGCCCTGGGTGAGCAGGTTCAGGAAGGGTTCATCAAAGGGAAGGACCTCCAGGTCCCTCAGCGCCTTTGTGAAAAACCTCGAATAGAGCAGGTGCAGCACTGCGTGCTCGATCCCCCCGATATACTGGTCAACCGGCATCCAGTAGGATATGTTCCTTTTATCCAGGGGATTCTCATCCCTTTTTGAGCAATACCTGACAAAATACCAGGAGGAATCCACAAAGGTATCCATGGTATCCGTCTCCCTCCGCGCCTCCCCCGAGCATTTCGGGCACTTTACTTTCCGGAATTCCTCTGACTCGGCAAGGGGGGAGCCGCCCTTCCCCGTGAATTTGACATCTTCAGGCAATATGACCGGGAGGTCCTTTTCCGGCACAGGCACAATGCCGCACTTGTCGCAATAGATTACCGGGATCGGGGTTCCCCAGTACCTCTGCCTCGAAATGCCCCAGTCCCTGAGCTTGTAGTTAATGGTCCTCTTGCCGAGGCCTTTTTCCTCGATATACTTTCCGATCTCCGTTTTTGCCTGGCTGCTCTTCAAGCCGCTGAAGTTGCCCGAGTTTACCAGGATCCCCTCATCCTCATAGGCCTGCTTGAATTCGGAAGCCGGAAGGTCCTTTCCCCCCGCGCTTTTTTCAGGAACAATCACCGGGACAACCGGTAGATCGTATTCCCCGGCAAATTCAAAGTCCCTCTGGTCATGGGCAGGCACTGACATGATGGCGCCCGTGCCGTATTCCATGAGAACAAAGTTTGCTACATAGATGGGGACTTTCCGGTCTGTCAGCGGATTAACGGCATACTGCCCGGTAAAAAAACCCACTTTCTCTTCGATCTTCCCGTACTTCTCTTTTATCGCGTTGAGCTTGTCCTTGTCCCGGACCAGCTTTTCGGCCAAAGGATGGCCCGGGGCAATGCACATGAAGGTCACCCCGAAGAGGGTATCAGGCCTGGTTGTAAAAATCTTTATCTTCTCATCCATCCCCTGAACAGGGAAATCGACTTCAGCGCCTTCGCTTTTTCCGATCCAGTGCTTCTGCATGAGGACGACCCTCTCGGGCCAACCCGTGAGTTTGTCGCAATCCCGGAGCAATTCCTCTGCATACCGGGTGATCCTGAAAAACCACTGCTCGAGCTCTTTCTGAATAACAAGGGAATCGCACCGCCAGCACTTTCCATCAATGACCTGCTCGTTGGCAAGGACAGTGGCGCACGAGGGGCACCAGTTTACAAATGAACTCTTCCTGTAGGCCAGGCCCTTTTCGAGGAGCCTGAGGAAAAACCACTGGTTCCATTTGTAGTACTCAGGGCTGCAGGTAGTCACCTCCCTGTCCCAGTCATAGTTCAGCCCCATACGGTCCAGCTGCTTTTTCATGGATTCTATGTTCTCATAGGTCCATTTCGCAGGATGCAGGCCGTGTTTTATGGCGGCGTTTTCCGCAGGCATTCCGAAGGCATCCCAGCCCATGGGGTGCAGGACGTTAAAGCCGCGCATTTTCTTGTACCGCGCAATAACATCGCCGATAGCATAATTCCGGACGTGCCCCATATGGATCTTCCCCGAAGGGTAGGGGAACATCTCAAGGCAATAGAATTTCTCCCTGGACGCATCCGTGTCGGTCTTGTTCAGGCCCTTTCCGGACCAGTATTCCTGCCACTTTGCCTCTATTTCATGAAAATCGTATTTCTCTTTCATATGTCCTCAGAATTTAATTCCCAGGTCAGGGAACAGCCCTGACAGTTGCCCTATTCTATTTGTCAGAAGCATTATGCCGAATATGATCAGGATCAGTCCGCTCACAAGCATGATGCCCTTCATGAAGCGGTGGATTTTCCTTGTGTAGCCCAGGAATACATTGATGGCAAGGGTTGCCAGGATAAACGGAACGGCAAGGCCGAGGGAATACACGGACAGGAGCTTCAGTCCATATGTTGCAGACGCCTGCGAGCTTGCATAAATCAGTATGGTCCCCAGTATCGGGCCGATGCAGGGTGTCCACCCGGCGGCAAAGCTCATGCCTATCAGGAAGGCGCCGACATAGCCTGCAGGCCCCTTGTCTATATGGAATCTCCTTTCCCGCATGAGGAAATCGAGTTTGACGATTCCCGCAATGAAGAGGCCGAAAATTATGGTAAGGATTCCGCCGATGATTCTCAGGTAGTCCTGGTATTTGATGAGAAAGCTGCCGATCAATGATGATGATGCGCCCAGGGACACAAAGATTGTCGAAAAACCCAGGACAAAGGCGATCGTGCTGCCCATGGTCTTTGACAGGCGGGGTGCAGCCTTCAGTTCATCGAGGGACAGACCGGTTATGAACGAGACATATGCCGGAACAAGGGGCAGCACACAGGGTGAAAGGAATGAAAGCACGCCTGCCAGGAATGCCAGGGGGAAGGATATATCTTTCATCGGGCATTCTCCCCGGCCCGCAACACGCGGCGCGTGAAGCGTAACGGACTTCCGGTTATCTTGCGCATTCCCCTGCGCCTCCCTTGATTTTTTCTATTGCGTGTGGGATCACCCCGAGCACTGTTTCAAGGTTCTCCTTTACTGCCTTCGGACTGCCCGGCAGGTTTATAATGAGGGTCTGCCCCCTCACCCCGGCGACTGCCCGCGACAGCATGGACCTGCTCGTTTTTTTCAGACCCTCCAGCCTCATCGCCTCGGCTATCCCCGGGACCTCCCTCTCGATAACATCCCGTGTAGCTTCAGGGGTCACATCACGCGGCGAGAGCCCGGTCCCACCTGTGGTCAAAATGAGATCAACTTTGCCGACATACTCAAGGAGCCGGTCCCGTATCAGGGCCCTCTCATCGGGCAATATATCGGAATGTTTCACTTCAGCAACTCCCCGGAGGATCCCTGCAATGGCAGGTCCGCTCTTGTCTTCTCTTTCCCCTCTGGAGCCCTTATCGCTCAACGTGAGCACTGCAACGGTAATCATCGCTATTCGTCCATCAGTTTGCTGATTTCCTGAAGTTCTTCACGGAGGCGGACTTGTATTGCATCTCCTTTTTTGACTTTGCCGCCCTTGAGAATCCAGAGGAAAATACCTTCCTTCGGCATTACGCAATCTCCTGCCTGCTCATATATGGCGCAGCGGTTGTGACATTCCTTGCCTATCTGGCTCACCTCTCCGATAACGGCGCCGGCGCCGCTGCCGATCAATATCCTTGTGCCTATGGGCAATGCCGGGAGGTCAAGGCCTTCAGTGGTGATATTTTCAGCGAAATCTCCGGGGTTTACATCCAGGCCTTTTTCCTGCATCTTTTTTATGCTCTCAAGCGCAAGAAGGCTCACCTGCCTGCGCCACTCCGACGATGCATGGGCATCCCCTTCAATCCCGTGATTTTCCTTCACCACTGCCTCATTGACAGGTTTTTTCCTTTCACTTTTTTTCTCGCTGATGTTTATAGAGATAACGCTTCCAGTCATTTGTTTTTCCCCCGGAACAGTGATCATCTAAAATAACACAATTACCAGGGGCCTGTCAGCCTTTGGGCCGGAAATGAGCTTAACATTTAAGGCTTTTTATACATTCTCCCCTGAAATTACTCCTCCGCCCATGACAACATCTCCCTGGTAAAAAACTGCGCCCTGTCCCGGCGCGGGAGCCCACTGGGGTTCATCATACATGACCCTGGCTCTGCCGTCGTCAAGCACGATCACCGTTGCCGGCTCGTCCCTCATGGTTGACCTGACCTTCACGGAAGCCCGGAATTCGTGATGAGTTGATGAGCCTTTTTCTTTTATCTCGTTACGCATTACGCTCAGCTCATCACATCCTATCAGCCAGTTCACATCTTCCACAAGGAACTCTTTCCCCAGCGCGGCTTCTTTCGGGCCCACGTACACGGTATTTTCCAGGGGATCTATCTTCGCCACATAGAGCGGCACGCCTGTTGCAATCCCCAATCCCTTTCTCTGTCCCATGGTATACCGGTGTATTCCCTTGTGATTACCCAGGGCCTTGCCTGACTCAATGTCGATTATAGGGCCTTCAGGAGCATCGGACAGCCCTTCCATGAAACTGAAATATTTCCGCTCCCCGATAAAACATATCTCCTGGCTCTCCGGCCTGTCTCCGGAAGAAAGGCCCAGCCCCCGCGCTATCTTTCGCACTTCCTCCTTCCTGAAATTCCCCAGGGGCAGCGCCAGCCTGTCCAACTCTTTCCTCCCCAGGGCATAAAGCACATACGACTGATCTTTCCCGGGGTCGACCCCCTTCAACAGTAACGAGTGACAAGTAACCTTATCAGTAACGAGTGACGAGTCTGAAGGCAGTGACGAGTAACGAGTGACAAGTGACGAGTTTTTGGAGTCTTTAGTCTTTAACTCGTTACTTGTTACTGATGACTTGTTACTGTCGTTAGAGTTACTTGTGACTTGTAACTCGTTACTGTCTTTGACCCTTGCATAATGGCCTGTGGCAATGGATGCGCCCCCTCTTTCATCGGCGATCTTCAACAGGGAGGGGAATTTGATATACCTGTTGCACAGGATGCAGGGGTTCGGGGTAACACCCCGGGCATAGGCATCAATGAAAGGCGCAATGACCTTGCCCTCAAAATCGTCCCTTAAGCCCACCAGGCTATAGGGTATGCCTAAATATTCCGCAGTTTTCTTGGCGTCTTCCAGAGCCTCGAGAGTGCATCAGGACGGCGCATGGGGGAGTGCTTTTTTCAGCCTTGTCTCATAGAGGACAAAGCTTACCCCCTCAACCTCGTATCCCTGTTCTTTCAGTAGATATGCGGCAACAGAGGAGTCTACTCCGCCGCTCATGCCTATTATTACGCGCATTCTTTTAGGATATATTTTTTACTTTTGTTTTTCAAATATGTTACATTTTATGATTAACATTTAAAGGAGAACAGGTAATGAAAAAACTTCTTATATTATTCATTGCACTTGCTTTTGTAGCCTCCTGCGCAAAAGGGAGCGGGACAACGGGCAGCTATGTAGCGAAAATAGACGGAACAACCATTTCACAGGAAGAGGCACAGGCTGAAATGAGTGCGCTCCCTGATATGGCAAAACAGTTCTTCCAGGGCCCGGAAGGGACCTCAAAATTCGTGGATGAACTGGTAAAAAAAGAAATGCTGTATCTCGAGGCAAAAAAGAGAGGCCTGGACAAGAACAAGGACTATCAGAGAAAGCTTGAGGAATTCAAGAAGATCACGCTGATCAACACACTCCTTGAGAAGGAGATCGAGGCGGGATCAAAAGTTACCGACAAGGACATAAAAGACTACTACGACAGCCATAAAGACGATTTCACCATCAATACGCAGGTGAAGATCAGCCAGATAGTCGTAAAAACGGAAGATGAAGTGAAGAAGGTCCATGACAGGCTTAAGGCAGGCGAAGACTTCGGGAAGGTAGCTTCCGATATGTCTATAGATAAGGTGTCGGCAAAATCAGGCGGAAACCTCGGCACATTCAAGAAGGGCGATCTGTCGCCTGAGCTTGAGGAAGCTGTTTTCAGGCTCAAAAAGGGTGAGGTCAGCATGCCGATAAAATTAAAAGACGGAATGCACATCCTGAAGGTAACGGATGCAAAAGGCTCTGTTGTTGATTTTGAGAAAATAAAGGGGCTCATTGCCCAGCGGATGACAGCAGAGAAGCAGAGGGAAAGTTTCGACAAATTCATCAATACCCTGAAAAAGGGCTATAAGATCGATATAAACAAGGATGCCGTTTCAAAGCTGGCTGCAACGCAGCCGCAAGCGCCGGTAGCAGCGCCCCAGCAGGCGCCGGCGCCGGTGAAAAAATAATACCGGACAAATAAAAACCCGGGAGGACGGCATGAAGCCGCTCTTCCGGGTTTTTTTATCTCTTCAGTAAATGATCACCAGCTTACAGCCGGTCTGATTTCAGGAGTTTCCCCCGCTGTTCCCTTCCTGCCGCTTGCCCTTTGCCGCCCTGTCGGCGTATCTTTTGGGGCTCCTGCCCTTACCTGGATCTTTCCTCTTGTCTCCATGGGAATGCTCTCCTGCGCCCCTTTTCCGGGGATGTTTTGAAGATGACAGGAAACGTTTCTTTCCGGATGTGGACGCAGCAGGCCGCTTGTAGTCCGTTACGACAAGGGAATCTTCCACCGGGACAACGGGTATCTTCTCTTTGATGTACTTTTCTATGTCTTCAAGGGCATAAACATATTCCTCGCAGGCAAAACTTATGGCTTTCCCCTCTGCCCCTGCCCGGGCGGTCCTGCCGATGCGGTGGACATAATCCTCGCTGTCCTGCGGCAGGTCATAGTTGATTACATGGGTGACCCCGTCTATGTGGAGTCCGCGGCTGGCAACATCGGAGGCCACCAGCACCGGCAGGTCGCCTGATTTGAAACGGGAAAGGATATCGGTGCGTTTCTTTTGAGGGATATCGCCTGTTATGGCTGCGGCATTTATGTCGTTTGCCTTAAGCAGCCTTTCGAGGCGCTCCGCCGTGACTTTCATATTTACAAAGATCAGGATGCGGCCATCATGCTCGCGCCGCAGAATACCCAGCAGCAAACCCTGCTTCTCCGACATCCCTACATGATAGAGTTCCTGTTCAATTTTCTTAACCGTGATCTGCTCCGGCGTGATCGAGACTTTTTCCGGAAGATTCATATATTCGTAGCAAAGCTCCATGACACGGTAGGACAGGGTTGCGGAAAAGAGCATGGATTGACGTTTGGTATAAGGAGACATCCGCCGCAGCAGGAAGCGCAGGTCCTTGATGAACCCCATATCGAACAGGCGGTCCGCTTCGTCAATCACAAGGAATTCCGCCCTTTTGAGACTGTAGACATCCTGTTTCAGGTAATCGATAAGGCGGCCCGGGGTGCCGATAATCATGTCAGCCCCATTTTTAAGGGCGGTACGCTGCTTATTGTAATCCATACCCCCGAATATGGGGATGATCTTAAAACCGGTGAACTGGCCGATGATAAGGGCTTCAGCGTGGATCTGTGCCACAAGCTCCCGCGTCGGGGCAATGACAAGGGCACGCGGTGAAGACCCGGGTTTCGGCGCCTCCTGCGCGAGCATGCGCGAAAAGAGGGCAATCAGGAAGGCAGCGGTCTTTCCCGTGCCTGTCTGGGCCTGGGCAGCTATGTCCTTGCCGTTCAGCGCATCAGGCAGTGTGGCAGCCTGCACCGGCGTGCATTGTGAGAAACCGACAGCCCTGATCCCTTTGAGAACGGGTTCCGGAATGTTCAAATCGTCAAATATCATCTCTTACTATAACTTATAAGCGCCTCTTAATGACACCTGTCTCAGCAGGCGTAATTTCCTTACGGTCTACTTGCCGATGCAGAATTCGCTGAATATCCTGTTCAGAATGTCTTCGGTAGTGATCAGTCCGACAATCGCGCCGAGTGCATCAAGGGCCTCGCGCAGGGAAATTGCGGTGACCTCCAGGGGATCGCTTCTCTCCAGGGACTCCCCTGCATCCCTCAGCGAGGCCAGTGCCCGGTCAAGTGATTGCTTATGCCGCTCATTCGTAATCATCAGGTCCTCGGTGTCCTGAGATGCCCCGGATGAGATGCATAGCGAGTATATCCTGTTCTTCAGGGCATCGAGCCCCTCCCCTGTCAGGGCCGAAGCCCTTATACAATTGATCCCCATATCCGGCAGGCTGAAATCAGCTGCTTCGATATCGCATTTGTTGGCCAGAACGACCGCCCTCTTGTGCCTGACCTTGTCGAGCAGTTCCCTGTCAGCCTCATCGAGAGGACTGCCGGCATCGACAACTGCAATGACGATGTCCGCACCTTCGAGGGCCTTTAAGCTCCGTTTTACTCCTTCCATTTCCGCAAGGTTGCAGGCATCCCTTATCCCTGCGGTATCCATTATGCGCAAAGGCAGGCCGTTGATGTTCAGAAGGTCTTCAACAACGTCCCTTGTGGTGCCCGGCATGTCGGTAACTATGGCCCTGTCTTTTTCGAGCAGGGCGTTGAGGAGGGATGATTTCCCGACATTGGGCTTCCCGATTATTGCAGCGGAAACCCCTTCGCGGAAGAACCGTCCTTCATCATATCCCTTTGAGAGTTCTTTAAGCTCTGTGCCGATTGCACGCATGGAGCCGATGATTTCATCTTTTATGGTAAGCTCAGGCTCATCTTCGGGAAAATCGATACAGGCCTCTACATGCACGCAGGTATCGGTGATCCTGTCCCGCAGTCCGGTTATTCTCCTGGAGAGCCCCCCCTCAAGCTGCTGTAGGGCAAGCCTCTCAGCCCGGTCGGTCTTTGCCTTGATGAGATCGATGACTGCCTCAGCCTGCGAGAGGTCTATCCTGCCGTTCAAAAAGGCCCTCTTAGTGAATTCCCCGGGTTCGGCGAGCCGTGCCCCCTCTCTTAAAAGCAGGTGGAGCGCCTCCCTGAGGGGAAGCATGCCGCCGTGGCAGTTGAATTCGACCACATCCTCCATGGTGTATGTTTTTGGAGCGCGCATGACAGTGGCGAGCACTTCATCGATCCTCCTGCCCCCTGCCGGATCGACAAGGAACCCGTAGTTGACCGTATGGGACCGGGAGCCTTCAAGCTTTCTGCTTTTGGGGGAAGAGAATATGCGATCAGCAATCCTGACCGCATCCCTGCCGCTCAGGCGCACGATGCCTATGCCGCCTTCGCCTGTGGGAGTGGATATGGCTGCTATGGTGTCATCAGGAGAATTCATGGTATTATCTGGTAATTATAACAAACTTGCACCCTCTTAATTCAAAAACACGGCGACGTTGAGCAGATATAAGCTGCAAGGCAGAGAAATGGCAAAAGCGATATTTACAACAAAAATAAATCCCAGTTACAAAGACCTATTATTCAGCAACTGGTAGAAAGGCCTTTCCGCGAGGTAATTTTTTCACGGGTAGTAAAAAATGAAAGCACATTTGACTTATAAAGGCGGCAAAACAGCCAACTTCGCTGCTCTCATCGTGATAGAAGACGCAAAACGGGCCGGGATAGGTTAAAAATTAAGGAGAAAGTAGGGATGGGAACATGACGACGGCGGAAGCGACATCGGAGGTATTTTGGACAGCTTTCCGGGCATTGCCCAAAAAACAGAGAGAGGCTGTGGTAGCAAGAATGCTGAGGGACAAAGAGTTTATGGAGGACCTGATTGATACCGTCATTCTTGAACAGCGGCGCAAAGAGCCATCGCGCAATTTGGATGAATACCTTGCAGACAGGAAGAGAAAAGACAATTAAAGATGTTTATAGGCTGTAACGAACAGTCCGCATCTTAAAGATATACCCGCAGCATTGCGCAGGGGACTGAAAAGTTTCGCCCCCCTATCGCCTCTCTTAAGCCGGAATTATTATGCAGCAGGCTGCTTTTCCATTTTCCTGTTCGTATACATCTGCTGCCCGATGCTCAGGAGATTGTTCACCAGCCAGTACAGGACAAGCCCTGAGGGGAAGCTCAGGAACATAAAGGTAAACACAACAGGCATAAGCATCATGATCTTCTGCTGTGACGGGTCCATGGTGGAGGGGGTCATCCTCTGCTGTATCACCATCGTGATTCCCATCAAAATCGGCAACGGCCCTCCCAGATTTATGCCGCCCAGTTGACCGAAAAGCCTATCAGGGGCGGACAGATCATGAATCCATAACATGAAAGGCGCACTCCTCAACTCTATCGATATGAGGAGCACTTTATAAAGCGCGAAGAAGAACGGGATCTGGAGGAGCATGGGCAGGCAGCCGCCCACGGGGTTCACCTTATGTTTTTTATACAGCTCCATAAGTTCCTTCTGCATCCTCTGCGGGTCATCCTTGTATTTTGCTTTGACCTCAGCCATCCTCGGCTGGATGTCCTGGAGCTTCTTCATCGACTTCTGGCCCTTGCTCACCAGGGGGATAAAGGGAATCCTTACCATTATGGTGAGAAAGATGATCGCAACCCCGTAATTGTGGAATATGGAGTAGAACAGCTTCAGTACCCAGAAAAGCGGCCGCGCAATGATCGAGAAAAATCCGAAATCAACGATATACTCAAGCCCGTAATTCAGTTTTTTCAGCCTGTCGTTTTCCTTTGGACCGGCATACAGCAGGTAATCGTTCGTGCCGCCCTTTACCTTCATTGCAACCAGCGCATTTGCATTGCTGCTCCAGACCTTTGCTTCCTCAACCTGCCCTTTCGGCACGATGGATGAGAAGAAATATTTGTCCTCCTGGGCGATCCACTTTATTCCATCTCTGAAGCTCTTCGGCTCAGCCAGTTTCTTTGTAACAAACTCCATCCTGTCGGAATCCCTCAGGATAACAGGGCCGTAATGGACAGATGTGTCTCCCTCGTAGGGCCCGAAATCCCTTCCGAGAGTTATCCAGTAGGAGTCCAGCCCGTTCACTTCATCCTTCAAATCAATGGCATAGTTGTCATAATGAAACGTATAGGTCCTGCGGATAGAGTGCCCGTCCGAGGAATATTCGAAAGTGAGTGCGGCAGCGCTCGCAGAAGGGGTCAGGTTTATATCACCGCCACTGACGGCAAAGTTGACGTTCGAGAACTGGAACCCGTCATCCACTCCCAGTGCGAGCGGAGGCAATGCTGCATCGCCCCTTAACGTGATCAGGCTGCCGTTTTTGTCCTTAAACTTTTTCAGGGCGATGCTCTTCAACGTAGCGCCCCTGGAAGTAAAAACAGCGGTATAGAGATCATTGTCGATAGTCACGGTTTTTTCCGCACCCGACATCCCGGTTTGAGGTAGGATCTGCGGCGGAGCAACAGGCGCGGGTTTGCTGCTTCCCTCCTGTGCCTTCCCTTTAGCAGGGGCCTGCACCGGCGCAGGATGAGGGACAGTTTTTATATAAAAGTACTGATACCCTATCAGTATGGCAACTGAAAGCGCTATCGCAAGTAATGTCCTGTTTTCCATGTAAAGTTTCCTTATTGTGCTGTTGGGTTGTCTATTTTACCGGATCATGTCCGCCCGGGTGAAACGGATGGCATTTCAAGATTCTCCTGCAAGACAGGTAACCGCCTTTGAAAGCTCCGTATTTTTTTACAGCTTCAAGGGAATATTCCGAGCATGACGGTACAAACCTGCAACTGGGAGGCAATACAGGCGAGATCAGGTACCGGTAAATTTTTATGAGAATAAGTATGAGAGTTTTCAACATAGAAAAACCCCTGAGAAACTCCTAGCCTGCCAGACGTTTCCTTCCCTTTGCCCTTCTTCTCTTGATGATCCTTCTGCCCGCGCTGGTGCTCATGCGGGTAAGAAACCCGTGCGTCTTCTTCCTTCTGCTTTTATGTGGATTGTATGTTGTATATGTGCCCATCCGGCAACCTCCAGAAAAAGTATTGAAATGAAATTATAATTTGAAATCATGGTTAAAGTCAACCGCCCTGCCGCAAAAGAGGTGCGATTTTGCCGATTTTTGTCGAGGTCCGGCCCAAAGGAACCCACCCCTGCAGGGAAGGGTGCAAGGGGCGGGTAATACACATTTTATCGTGAAAGGGAACAGGTTACGAAAAAGTCACCCTATAATTCGCCGAAATTGGTTTTGTACCGCGCAAGGAATTCATCATAGGTATACTCATGCTCCTGGGTCCCGTACTTTTCAACTGCATAGGCCGATGCAACAGCTCCCAGTTTTGCGGCGGTGCCCAGATCCTTGCCGCGAACAAGACCCATGATCAATCCTGCCCTGTATGCATCTCCCGCACCGGTGGGGTCCACGATGCCGGTGATTTTCGCCACCGGAATGTTTACATCGGCATCAGCCGTGCTGATAAGGGAGCCCTTTTCCCCCAGGGTTGTAATGATGGTCTTTGTCAAACCCAGCAATTCTCTTTTGCTCTTTCCCGTCATCTTCATGATAAGCTCAAGCTCATAATCATTGGAGATCAGGATTGCAGAGCCGTCAATCCATTCTATAAACGCATCCTTGTCCCATGCGGTAAGAGACTGGCCGGGGTCGCAAATATAGCTGATGCCCTTGCTCCTATACGCCCCGGCATATTCAACCATGTCCGTAAGATTACCCGGACCGATAAGGGCCAGGGAATTCCCGGGATCAGCGTTTTTGAACCTGTAATCCGAAGGATATTTCATTGCCCCCGGGTTGAAGCCCGTTATCTGGTTGTCCGATTTGTCGGTGGTTATATAGGCCCCGGCAGTGAATTCTTCATGAATTACCTTTATTCCCTCTATGGAAAGATTATTCTTGTTGAGCCAGTCAAAATAACTCCTGTAGTCTTTCCCTATTGTCGCAAGGATGACAGGCCGTTCATTGAGGAGGCTCAGCGAATAGGCGATATTGCCTGCAGTGCCGCCGAACTTTTCAACCATGCCGTTCACGGTAAAGCATACATTCAGGATATGGATCTTGTCGGGAAGAATGTGGTCTGAAAACTTCCCCGGGAAATCCATGATCCTGTCATATGCCAGAGAGCCTGAGATGTAAATATTCATAATTTCTCCTTCTTTCAAATAGTAAATTGCAGCGCTGCTATTTAAGGGCCTTCAATCCCTTGAGTATCCGTTCGGCGGTTTTAATATCAAGCCCTTTTATCTGCGCGATCTCGTCAGCAGAGGCTTTCCTGATGTTTTCAAGGCTGCCGAAGTGCCTCAGAAGCTCAAGCCTGCGCTTTTTGCCTACACCGGGTATCCTCCCAAGGGGGGACTGCACCATCTTCTTGTCCCGCAGCTTCCTGTGAAAGCCGACGGCAAACCTATGGACCTCGTCCCTTATGCGTTTTAGGAGTAATGATGCCTTATCTTTGTCCTCAAGGTCAATGATCTCGTTGCTCAGCAGGACCGCCCTGTCCGGCTTTTTCGCAATGCCTATGACCTCGGTTTTCACGCCTATCTCGGCCATAACGCCCCGCGCGGCCTCAAGCTGTCCCTTGCCGCCGTCAATGACAACAAGGTCCGGCATTTTGTCTTCCAGTTTCCCCAGTATCCTGCGGACAATCTCTCTCATCATGGAGTAGTCGTCCACTCCCTGCACCTCTTTTATCTTCAGATGCCTGTACAGCTCTTTTTTAAACCTGCCGTTCTCCCAATAGACAAAAGCGCCGACGGAATCGCTGCCCTGGATGGTAGAGACGTCAAAGGCGCCGATAGTCAGGGGGGCCTGCGCAAGGTGTAATTTATCTTTCAATACCTCCAGGAGTTCGCCCCCCGAAGGTTTCTTTCTTGAGATGAAGTGGAGCCGCGCGTTTTCATTCGCCATTTTCAGGAGATCGAGCCTTTTGCCGCTCCTGGGCGCCCTGAGTTCGACCTTTGCCCCCCTCTTGTCCTGAAGCCAGGTTATAAGTGCCTTTGCATCGTCGGGGGGCGTGTTTACCAGTATGCAGGCGGGGGGGATGATCTCCTTTGCATAGAAAAGCTCGACAACACTGTGCATGATTTCCGGCTCATCGGATGTTATGACCTTGTCGAGGAAAAAGCTCCGCGACCCTATCAGCATGCCTTTCCGCAGGAACAGGACATTGATTGCAGCCATGCCGTCTTCGCGGTAATACCCGATAATATCGATATCTCCAAGTTCCGGGGCAATGATCTTCTGGGACTCGAACGCCCGCTGCAGATTGAAGATGCTGTCCCGTATCCTCGCAGCTCCTTCGAATTTCATCTCATCCGAAAGCTCCGTCATTTTCTTTTCAAGGTTCTCCAGCAGCTCTTTTTTCTCACCCGCAAGAAAGAGCCTTACGTCCTCGACAATGTCCATGTACTCTTCTCTGCTGATAAGGCCTGCACAGGGCGCGGGACATTTCTTCATCTGGTACTGGATACAGGGCCGCATCGGTTTGTCCAGCAGATATCCGCAGGTCCTGATGGAAAAATTTTTCCTTATAAAGGCAATCGCCTCCCACATGGCCTGGGCAGGGATGTAAGGACCGAAATATATGTTGCCGTCCCTTTTGATTCCCCGCACTGTCTCTATGCGCGGCCATTCTTCTGTGACGGTCAGCTTTATATAGGGGTAATTTTTGTCATCCCTCAGGATGATGTTGAAGTTGGGCTTATGCTGCTTGATAAGGCTCGCTTCCAGGATCAGCGCTTCCAGTTCGTTGTCCGTGACAATATATTCAAAGTCCCTGATCATCCTGACCATGGCGACTTTGCGGGGTTCGAGGTTCGCGGACTTCTGGAAATAACTCCTCAGGCGGTTCCTGAGGTTCTTTGCCTTGCCCACATAAAGGATTTTGTCCTTTTGTGTTTTAAAGATGTAGACTCCCGGCTTTGTGGGCGCCCTGCGGACCTTCTCCCTGATGTCCTCCTGAGCAGGCTTGCCGTCAGGCAGGTCCGCCGGGGAACCGGCAGGGGGATCGGGTTGTTCTGAAGTCATAAACATAATATAGCATATCGCCTTTTAATCCCTCTTCGAACATCCCGGCACTGCATTTTACTTACGGCAGAGACTAAAAACCTGGGTTCTCTTTCGTGCAAGCGCAAGTAGGTGCTCCCGTATGTGGTCCGTCGTCGGCAAGGGAGACAGAATAGGTTCGCTCATTCTCGAAGGGCCTCCACGCCCTTCTCCGAGGTTTTCGCTTGCTCGGACATCCCTGGTCCTCGCGGACAGCGAAAAAAGCCGCTCACCTACCCTGTCCCCCTTACCTCCTTCGATATACCTCTAAAGACAACAGATGATACGGTCTTTTCACCTGTTGACCTCTTTACCTTTTTACCTTTTCTTTCTTTTTCCTTTCTGTAGTAAGCAACGGTAAAAAGAAGAGAGACCCAGAGGGGAATGCCTTCGAACGGTATTGGCAGCTCAAGCGGAGCCCCATCCCATATGGTAGAGGAGCAGGGGGTCCCCGGGAATTCGAAGAATTCCCGGGGTGACAGGGAGCGAGCCGGCGCCTAGGAGACGGGCTTGGATGTCCGTCGAGAATGAGAGAGAAGGTTTTCCCCTTTGGGTCTCCCCACCATTGGCGAGTTCAATAAAGATACGCACTGGGGTCTTTAGTTCTTAGTTTTGAGTTTTTGGTTTTGAGGTTTGGCCTTTTATTCCCGCCCTTTCAGCATTTCTTCGATGGTGATCTTTACCGATTCTGCAAGGGAATCGGGATCGTAGCCGCCTTCGAGGGCGAATATGACGGGGCTGGACGAGCAGGTGAGAATGCTGTGCACAATACCCTGTATCCCATCGCCGGTCACACGGATATCGGCATGGGGGTCCCGGGCGTGGATGTCATACCCGGCTGAGACAAGGATAATGTCCGGATCAAACCGCCTTACAAGATCGGGGAGGATGTCCTGGTACACGTACAGGTAATCCTTGTTCCCGGAGCCTGTGTGTATCTGGACATTGTAGGTGTAACCCAATCCCCTGCCCCTCCCCCGTTCCAGGTCTTTTCCCGTTTCCGGATAATAGGGATATTGATGTGTACTGAAATAAAAGACTGTATCATCTTCCTCAAAAATATGCTGCGTGCCGTTTCCGTGGTGCGCGTCGAAATCAATGATGAATACCCGTTCATAGCCGGTATTCCTCGCGTATTGAGCGCCGACGGCAATGTTGTTGAAGAGGCAGAACCCCATGGCGCAGTCCGCCTCGGCATGGTGCCCGGGCGGCCGCACCGCGCAGAATATCCTGGCCGCATCACCGCTTTTGCATCTTTCCACAGCTTCGATTACAGAGCCCGCCGCATACAGCGCTGCTTCCAGGCTGCCTTCGGAGGTGTAGGTGTCGGGATCGAGACAGCCGTCTTTTCCGCAGGCCAGTATCCGCTCAATGTATCCGGGTGTATGTACAAGGGCGATATCATCGAGGCGTGCCCTGCGCGGTTTTATATGGATTAGCCTGTCCCATAATCCCGCGGCTTTCAACGCGTTCACGATATGGATCAGCCGGTCCTTCTGCTCAGGATGCCAGGGCGGAGGCGCATGGCGCAGGAAAATATCATCGTAGATAAAAGCCACATTCCCCATACAAAAATTATACCCAAAGCATGCCCTTTTTGCGAACAGGGAGGGCCTTCGCAGGGGAGGACGGGTCGATGCGATGGCCCCCATCCGCCTCCTGAGCGAAACAAAGCATTGTTTGCTATAATGAGGGGGGTTTTTACACAACAACCCGCAAGACAACCGGATTTCAGGCGGATTTCAGGAGAGGATATGTATCGGCATATGGCAATCAGCCGGAAATAGTGAGCAGGAATGGAAGCGGTCACAACCGTGAAAAGCGAAGTTGCGGATATCCATATGGCTGACCGGGAAAAGGAAGCTGTGGCATACAACAAGGAAGCGGCCACAGGCGATTCCGGGCATAAGAGCAGGAAAAGCCCGGCGGAAAATATTATAGAAGCGTACAGGAGAGGGGAAAAGGATGCTGCGCTCGCCCGGCGTGGCAGTATCAATGATAAGGCATCTGCTATCGGGATATTGCTGATGAAAGTGCAGGATGAATTGAAAAAAAGACTTGGATAAAGCGCGCAGAAGCAGGCATAACCGCCCAACCTCTTCCCTGCACCCCTCCAGGAGTCAACCCTCTCCCGCGCCCCCGCGGTGCTGTTTCCCGAGGCCCCTGAGGAACCCTATCCTCTCCAGCACAGGGGGATGGGAGTAGTACATCGCAACATAGAGGGGATGGGGATGCAGGTTCGAGAGGTTCTCCTTCGAGAGCTTTACCAGCGCATGGACCATGCTCTCCGGATCGTGTGTAAGCTCATAGGAGGCCCTGTCCGCCTGTCTTTCGTGCCTCCTGCTGAAGAAATTCATGACGGGTTTCAAAGGCAGTGATACGATGCCGGCAAGGAAGGCAAGGAGGATAACCTTTGCAAAGAGGGTGCTTGCTCCGATATGAAAGACCTCCAGGAGAAAATCACTCCGGATAAGCCTGAATGCAAGGTAAAGAGTTGCCAGGGAAAATATCTCCAGGGCAGCAAGCATTTTCAGCAGATGTTTCTTCTTCCAGTGCCCGATCTCATGGGCCAGCACAGCTATGATCTCATTCCGGTCCATGCCCTCAAGCAGGGTATCGTAGAGCACGATCCGCTTTGTTCTGCCGATCCCGGTGAAATAGGCATTGCTGTGCTTACTCCGCTTTGATGCGTCTATCCTGAGCACCCTGCTCACATGGATTCCGGCCTTTTCCGCCAGGGCCGTAATCCCTTCCCGGAGGGACTCGTCCTCAATAGGGGTGAACTTGTTGAAGAGCGGCTCGATCACATAGGGCGAGAGATACATCATAAAAATACTGAAGACAAAAAGAAATGCCCAGACCCAGAACCACCAGTGTTCCGGACTCCATCGGACAAGCCAGAGGCCTGCAAGGATCATCAGGGACATGAGTATTGTTGATATCAGTATGGACTTTATAAAATCAGAGATCCACAACCCGGGCGTCATGGTGTTGAAGCCGTATTTATTCTCTATTTTAAACGTGTGGTAAAGGCCGAAGGGGATGGAAAGGAAATCATCAGCGTAAAAGAGGAGCATGAAAAAAAGCCATCCGGAAAAGACAAAGGAGAGATTGAGGGATGCAATCCATGAATTGAAGATGTTCAGCAGCCCGCCGAAAAAAAAGAGGATGGTGAGCAGGTTGCCGAAAAGGGATGAAACAAAACTGAAACGGGTGTTTTCAGTCTCGTATTCCCGGGTTTTTTTGAGCAGGGCCGCATCAACCCGCCCTTCAAACTCCGGCGGCGCCGCTGAGCCGGCTGCCCGCATATGCCTGAGATTGAGATACCGGGCCAGGTATTCAAAGCCCTCTTTCACGATATAAAGACATAAAATGAGGATGAGAAAAGTATTCAGGGCACGCCCTCCTTTTCGTTCATGAAATAGTACTCTTATTGTAGCGCAAACGGCATGTTCGTGCTGAAGAGATTATGGATTATAATCCATAGTCATGGATGGGAGGCATGCCTCAAAGCCTTTCAGAATGCGATAAATTTATTTAGAGTGCCTGTTTTTCCGTTTCATGGCAGAGGTGGTGCTGAGATCGCCTTTATACGGCGGGAGGGTCCGGCACAAGGAATCGCTTCCGAAAGACTTTTCGGCACACCTCCCATCCACTGTTCATAATGCCGCGGCTGGGGAGTGCGGATGCCGCCGCCCTTATTGAATGCGCCCTTATGGT
Source organism: Nitrospirota bacterium (assembly GCA_021847795.1). Classification (GTDB taxonomy): domain Bacteria; phylum Nitrospirota; class Thermodesulfovibrionia; order Thermodesulfovibrionales; family Dissulfurispiraceae; genus JAMCVZ01. The sequence goes on along the minus strand of JAJZPZ010000007.1, from coordinate 25,077 downwards.
ATAATCCGGCAACTATCCGACGGGGGTTTTTATGGAAAAAGGAATGAGAATAGCGATAAATACCGGGGGTGGAGATGCACCCGGACTGAATGCCGTAATCGAAGCAGTCGTCCTCTCGGCATCCAACAGGAACTGGGAAGTTTACGGGATCAAGAACGGCTACGCAGGGCTCCTGAACACTGACGAGATCATCCGCCTGAACCCTGAATCAGTGCGGCATATCTGCAATATGGGGGGCACCATCCTCGGCACAACCAACAAAGGCAACCCCTTTAAAATGCCGATAACCAATGTGGCCGGAGAGACCGAGATACGGGATGTGTCGGACAAGGTCGTCGAAAATTTCAGGCGCCTCCGCTTCGACTGCCTGATAGCAACAGGGGGGGACGGAAGCCTCCAGATCGCCTATGACTTCTACAAAAAAGGCATGCCCGTAGTCTGTGTTCCCAAAACAATTGACAACGATCTCGGGGCAACCGTAGTCACCTTTGGGTTCGATACCGCTGTAAGCATTGCCACTGATGCGATAGACAGGCTCCATTCAACAGCCAAATCACACGAGCGGGTCATGGTGGTTGAGGTCATGGGCAGACATGCGGGCTGGATCGCATTGAACAGCGGGGTGTCGGGCGCTGCAGACGTTGTCCTTATCCCTGAGATCCCTTTTTCAATCGATAAGATCTGTGATCATATTATGGAGCGGGAGATCCATGGCCAGCATTACGCCATTGTCGTTGTCGCCGAGGGAGCTGTCCCTGAGGGGGGGCGGATCATGGACAAGGGCAAAGGCGAAGTCGGGCGGCAGGACGTTGTCCTTGGAGGAGTCGGGGAGTTTGTGGCCAAAGAGATCGCCCTGAAGACAGGAAAGGATACGCGCTCACTGGTCCTCGGGCATCTGCAGCGCGGAGGGTCGCCGACTACCTTTGACCGGCTCCTGGCCCTTCGTTTCGGAGCAGCAGCAGTCCGCATGGTCGAGCAAAGGAATTTCGGCGCCATGGTTGCCCTTGAACCGCCTGATGTAAAAGCGGTTCCGCTTGAACAGGTAATCGGGAGCATAAAAAATGTTCCTGCGGGAAGCGATACGATAAAGACAGCACGGGAAATAGGGATCTCCTTCGGAGATTGATACGGAGCGGCTTATCTTACATGCCGATGATCTTAAGGACCCTTGACATATGCTGTATCACCTCAAGCGCTTCCTGTGAATGCAGGCATTGGCGTTGAAGGGAAGTCATATCGTTTCTGAGGAAGTGGCTGATGAATATCCTGACCGGGCGCGGAGTTTCATGCATTGCAGCCATGGCGCTGTCTATAATTTCCTGCTCCTCCTGAAATCTCCCCTGCATCGTGATTAATCCCATTAGGTTCACCTCTTTTGCTGATAAAATACCGGCGTTGCGGTTCCTGTCGTCTTTGGTTGTGCCGGAGCAGGACCCGCAGCCCGTACTTAAGGAAGCAAGCGGTATGCCAGAAGCTAATTTCAAATAAAACAAACACTTCCATTTTCGTTTGCAGGGAAAATCATACATTATGAGTGGAATGGCCTGGGAAAAATTTGACACTATCGGGCAGGGGAATTATTCTTTAAAACTGTTCCTGTCCCTGTACGCAAACAGGGTAAAGTCATAGGCCATCCTGTCATGCCTGAGCGAGACCCAGCGGGAAAGGTTCTGTACCGCAAAAGAAAAGAGCTCTTCCGGGGAGGTGTAATGAAGTTCAAAATCCTTTTGCGGATTGTGCGCTGAAAGGGCATTAAAGGCAAGGGCAATGCGGCAGTGAGGAAAGAGTTTTACCAGGGTGTCCCTGATGGTCGCGTCAAGCCCCTGGATATTGAGATTAAACACCCCGCACAGGATAATGTAGTCGAAGTCTTCCCTAAGGGCATCCTTTCCTGCGTCAAAAACCCTGAAATCCACTCCGGGAAATTTTTTCCGGGCCAGGGATATAAGCTTTTCATTGATGTCAAAACCGGAATACTCGGCCCTGATGCCCGCGTCTTTCAGGAATTGATGGAAATCACCCTTGCCGCAACCGAAATCGAGGACCTTTTTCCCTTCCATGTTCCCGATATCGAGCATGCCCCGGTAATGCAGGGCCTGCCCGGTTGATGACCACCTGACAGCCTCGGGCCTGTCCCCGTGCAACTGCAGGTTCTTGTCGAAAAAGGAGATCACATATTCTTTTGAAAGCTCGTCCATGATTTATTATAGCTTAGTTTCATCCTGTGATTTGGATCACATTTTTTTTTGCACAATTTCCGGTTGAATAAAGGGTACGGAGTTATAGTATGAATACTAATGCGTGCGGACCGGCCGGAAGGCCGGTTTTTCAGGGCAGGTAAATTATTTATGAGGCGTAAAGTGGACAAGTCAACAGTAGTGTTGTGGAAAGAGCTTAAGCAGTGCAAAACCGACATATGGTGCTGTAATATCCTGAAGGAAGGCGCCCTTGAAGAGCATCTGAAGCTCGCCTTTGACGATATCGTGCCTATTAAATTCGGGGTCAATTATTGCTGCCACTGCGGCACTCCCGTAAAAGATGGGTATGAAAAGGAAGAGGCCGGGCAAGAGATAAAAAAAGAAGAGTGGTGCTGCAGGGTAATGAGGGCCCTGAACTTTGAGAAGCTCGTGTTTACGAGGACAGGAAAAGAAGTATCCACACTGCAGGTAAGCCACTGCTTTCACTGCGGGAAAGAACTAAAAAAACACAGCGGCGAAGGAAAGACCCAAAATCGCGAAAAAGACGACAAGCGCGATTGATCCCCCCGAATCCATGATGATCACGCAGTCCGGCCCTCTCAATGCTAGAATAAAAGTATGCCGAACATCAGCGCAGGGCTTTGCTATATCCGGATAATCTGTCCTGCAGGCTCCCAGGTGCGGACTTTCCCCGGCGCAGGAGGCCGGAAACTCTCTACAAGATCCCCTACCTTCGCCTTATTGAAATCCTTTATGCGTATGCCGACCTGCTGGCCCGGAACCGCTTTTTTCACCCCGCTGTTACCTATATGGAGCGACTCAATAATGCCTGCATAGATCGGCCCGACGGCAGAGATAATGCGGAAGCGTTCGCCTACACTAAAAGCGCCTTCCTGAACTTCGCAGCCGATAATGATCCCCTTCCGGTTGCTTTTGAAAAGGGCTATTACTTTGCCTGAGCCGATTATCCGCTCTTCCGGTGAGCGGGGGACCAGGTTCCCGGCAATCTCTTTGATATCAGCGATAAGCTTGTAAATTACGGCATACAGGCGGACCTCGACCCTGTGCTCCCTGAGCACTTTCTCCATTCCCTGCATAACGCCTACCTGGAACCCGACAATGAGCCTGCCCGCTGTTTCGGCAAAGAGCACGTCGGATTTGCTGATGTCGCCGACTCCGCTGTGGATCACACGTATATCGACATCAGGCGTGGCCATGGCATCGAGGCTGCCTGCAACCGCCTCCGCGCTTCCCATGGAGTCGCATTTGAGCACGATTTCGAGCTTCGGCCTTTTCGTTTGGGGAGGTAGTTTTATTCCTGCCGGTTTCCTCTCGGGCTTTTGAGTTTTTATCGCCATGCAGGCGCTCCCGATGATCTCTGTTCCAGCGTTTATAGGGAACTGCCTCAGGAAATCCTTAATTTTATAGTATCACGCAACAGCCCGGAGCACAACGGGAGGACAGATGCAGCAATTGCATGATAAGGTCGGGTGAACTTATAAGTCCTTGAGATTGCCGCGCGGAGTTTATCCCGGTGCGTGCCGGGACTCGCAATGACTGTCATTCCACCCCGTCATTGCGAAGGGTCGTATCCTGAAGCAATCTCGTTGTTTTTTATTGAATTGCTGTTTTGATGCCGTTGCCCGTTGCCCGGTCCAAACCCGCCTTTAATGTACAAAGTTTCTGTGATACCATAAAAGATAGTGGAGTATAAACCATGGAAGGCGGAATAAAAATACCCGGAGAGCAGGCTGCAAGAGGCATTATAGAGAAACACCGCGCCACGGCATTGCTTGAGGCGCGCAGGGCCGCGGGCCGGGAATTCGATCAACTCTATCAAAAACTCCTCGACGCTGCGCCTGATGCCATGGTTTTCGTAGAAAAGAGCGGCAGGATTGCCCTGGTCAACGTACAGACGGAAAGGCTTTTCGGATACTCGCGGGAGGAGCTGATCGGCAGGGACCTGCATATGCTCATTCCCGGGCGGTTCCATGCAAGACATAAAGAGAACATTGCCCGGTTTTTCGCAAATCCGAGGACCCGGCCGATGGGGTCAGGGCTCAAGATCTACGGCCTGAAAAAGGACGGGACCGAGTTCAGGGCCGATGTCAGCCTGAGTCCTCTGGATATCGGCGGAGAAATGCTTGTTACCGCGGCGATAAGGGACATCACCGGGCGGGTCCGCGCAGAGGAGCAGACAGAGTTCAACTACAATATCCAGAGGGTAATAAGCACTATCCTCAAGATCGCCTTGGAGCAGATAACCCTTGATGAGCAGCTTGATCGCACCCTGGAGCTGATCATCTCCATTCCCGACCCTGCACTCGAGGCCAAGGGCTTCATTTACCTTTTTGACGAGGCCTCCGGGGAGTATGTCCTTAAAGCCCAGCGCGGCTTTCCAGGGCCCAGGGAACTTACGTATTCAGAGGAGGAGCCTCCCGCCATAGGAGACCTGAAGCAGGCTGCACAGGCTGTATTGACCTGTGAGTTCACGCACACAGGGTGTGCAGATGCGCCATACGAAATCCTCTACCGGCACAGCTCTTCCTTTATCCATTACTGCGTCCCCATACATGAGGGCAATAAAATACTTGGACTGATCAGTATATTTGCCAGGGAGTGGCCGGGCTCAAGGCCCCAGGAAGAGGTGTTTTTCCGTGCTGTTGCCAATACCCTGGCCATCATCATCAAGCGTTACCAGGCCGAAGCCGAACGGCAGAAGCTCCTCGAGCAGCTCGGGCAATCCGAAAAGCTTGCGGCGCTCGGCAGGATCTCGGCAAATGTTGCGCACGAAATCAGGAACCCGCTGACCGTGGTGGGCGGCTTTGCGCGAAGGCTGCAGAAAGGGGCGGCAACGGAAACAAGAGAGCGGGAGTACGCTGATTTCATTGTTTCAGAGGTGGGCAGGCTGGAAGAGATCCTCAGGGATGTCCTCACCTATGCCGGGACAACGGCCCTGCAGTTGAAAGCGCACCGTATTCACGAAATTGTCGATAATATCCTGAATATTTATGAGGACCTGTGCCGTGAGCGTTCGATAACCGTTCGCAAGGCATACGCGGATGTCCCGGAGATTATGATCGACAAGAACCGCGCAGGAGAAGTCATCATGAACCTTGTGTCGAATGCGCTCGCTGCCATGCCGGCCGGCGGAACACTGACGGTCGGCGTCGCGCAGGAACAATCCAATGGAGACTCTTTTGTCACGGTAAAAGTCAGTGACACCGGTGAAGGCATCCCGCCGGACAGGCTGCAAAAGATCTTTGAGCCTTTCTTCACCACAAAGGTGTCCAAAAAGGGGATTGGACTCGGGCTGTCGATCAGCAGGAAGATCATGGAAGACCACGGCGGCTTTATAACCGTTGAGAGCACGGTCGGCAAAGGCGCCGCCTTCACCCTCTATTTCCCGGAGAAACGGAACCCCAGGGCGAATTAATTCTCTTGCCCTTCAGCAGCATATCACTTTCCCATTGCCCATATCTTTTTCAAAAAGGTACTATATACCCCGGTCGATGTCATGCTTTGATCAGCATCTGTTGCATCAACCCCGTTTAGTCCGAAACATCCCCTGGTGAAGACCGATTTTACCGCAGGTATTATGCGCCGGGATGAGCTGGGAAGAAGGTAATAATAAGGTAATAATATGGATATATCGCAGGAATTATCCCGCCTCAACCCGCGGCAACGGGAAGCGGTGCTTCATACGGAAGGCCCGCTCCTGATCCTTGCCGGAGCAGGGTCGGGAAAGACACGGGTCCTCACTATCAGGACGGCCCATCTCATCAACTCGGGAATCCCGGTCGGCCACGTGCTGGCGGTTACGTTTACCAACAAGGCGGCCCGGGAGATGAAGGAACGGGTCTCGGCAATCCTCAAGGGTGTTACCGCAAAGAAACCTATGATCTCCACCTTTCATTCCCTCTGCCTCAACATCCTGAGGAAAGAGATCGAGCGCCTCGGCTACCGCAGGGATTTCACGATTTACGATACATCGGACCAGCTTTCACTGATGAGGAACATCCTCACTGAGGTCAAATTTGCGGACAAGAGCTTCAAAATAGAGGCGGTCATGGAACGGATCAGCAAATCCAAGAACCATATGCCGGCCGGCGGAAACAAAGCCTGCGCCGGACAGGACAAAAAACCCGATGACCTGGAAACCATCTCGGAATACCTCTACCCCAAATACCTCGAGGCCCTGAAATCCCTCAATGCCCTGGATTTTGACGACCTTCTCCTGCTCACCCTCAAACTCTTCAGGGAGCACCCCGATGTGCTTGAAAAGTACAGGGAACGGTTCAGGTATATCATGGTGGACGAATACCAGGACACCAACCGCGTGCAATATGACTTTATCAGGCTCCTTGCCGGAGAACGGAAAAACCTCTGCGTGGTGGGCGACGATGACCAGTCCATCTATGCCTGGCGCGGCGCGAGCCTGAGCAATATCCTCGACTTTGAAAAAGACTTCCCCGGCGCAGAGGTGGTACGGCTGGAGCAGAACTACCGTTCTTTCGGAAACATCCTCAAGGCCGCCAATGGCGTGATCAAAAACAACAAGACCAGGATGGAAAAGGCCCTGTGGACAGAACGGGGCGATGGCCCTGAAGTGAAGATATACAAGGCCCCGGACAGCGACAGCGAAGCAGAGTGGGTTGCAACCCGGATACAGCAGCTCAGGTATGAGAAAAAACTCTCTTTTGAGGACTTTGCAGTCATCTACCGGGCCAATGCCTTTTCACGGCAGTTCGAGCAGGCAATGCGGCAGCAGCGGGTCCCCTATGCAGTGGTCGGCGGCATGAGTTATTTCGAGTACCGGGAAGTCAAGGACCTTGTGGCATACCTGAGGATCATTGCCAATCCGCGTGACGAGCTGAGCCTCCTGAGGATCGCAAACACGCCCAGGCGGGGATTGGGGCCCACTGCCCTCGGCAGCCTCTCGGGCTTTGCCCGGCAGCAGAGTATTACGCTCCTTGAGGCCTTTGCCAGGGCCGGTGAAATAGAGGGGCTTAACGAGAAATCAGCAGAAGCTGCACAGGGGTTGCCGGCCCTGACAGGAAAGTACAAGTCCCTCTTCGCCGGCAATAAGGGGATGTCCGGCATACTGAGGGACTTCAGCACAGAGATCAGCTACCGCGACCATATCTGCGGGCTTTGCAAAACCCCTGATGCCGCCAGGCAGCGCCTCGAAAATATCGAGGGCTTCATGGCATCCCTTGCGCATTATGAAAAGAGCGACGAAGCCCCATCACTCAACGGCTTCCTGGAAACACTGGCCCTTACGGACCTGCTCAGGGACAAGGATGAGAAAAACGGCAACGGCGTTACCCTCATATCTTTCCACTCGGCCAAGGGACTGGAGTTCCCGGTCGTCTTTATCGTCGGCGCTGAAGATGATATCCTTCCGCATAAGAAATCGATCTACGAAAAAGAGGGAATAGAGGAGGAGCGGCGGCTCTTCTATGTCGGCATAACACGGGCGATGAAGGAGCTTTACATCTGCCACGCAGGCCACAGGGCGCGCTACGGCAAGAACGCGCCCTGCAATCCCTCACGGTTCCTTGATGAGCTGCCCGAGGAAGTGATCAAAAGGATCGACGGCATGGACGACAGCAGCGATGGTCTTGATGAGGAATCGGCAGCAAAGGCATTCTTCGCGAACATGAAAGACATGCTGGGAAAATAAGATGCCGGCCCCCGCCAGGCATAGGGAGGGAGAAGCACTGCCCCCCCCTCCCTGCGGAAAACTGCAGGGCTATACGTTACAAACTCCGGGCAGCCGCGCATCATACACCGCGTTTGCGGGGAAAGGGACTTCCGGATTCAGGAAATGATGGGTCCACAAGGGAGAATCCCGGAGCTGGACATCTTTAAGCAGCGCTGAAGCCGGCTCGAACCTGCTCAGGGCAATCCGGAACACGTCCCACGCAAAACCGACCTGCATGCCCGGGCCTGGGGGATATCCGTGCCATGCTGCTCCCTCCAGGGGATCAACCCCGGCAACCTGCATCAGGCAGAAGAGCACGGTAAGGAGCAGGTTGAAAAATATTATTGCCGGTGCTGCCCATTTTTTTCCGGAAAGGTTTTTCATAGATACCTCCTCTTTGCTTTCGAACTGATTCATGATACGCCGGGGAGGCGCTTCCTTTGTGTGATGCACGTCACCAAAACGGGTTTCTCCTTCGCCCGCTATTCTGCCTTGTTTCGCGGTCCTGTAAACATCCGGCCCTCTTGCTGCCTCATCTTATTGTAAAATGTTAATATTATCAAGCATCATAACAGGCGTCTCCGGCAGTACAAATGAGCCGGCCTTGATACTTTAGATGCCTTAATTATAAAATTGAACTTACCCTTATTTTCTGATAACGTAGTATTTGAGCGGAAAACCCGGACAAGACTTTACGATAAAAAAGAAGAGGAGGTGAAGAAAAATGTCAGAAGCAAAAGTGTCGGCAGGAAGCACTATGAACCTTACGTCTGCGCTCGTCGTCGTGGTTTATATCATATTGTCAACTATCGGAGCCGTCTCTTCCATTATGAATGAGTTCCTCAACCGCAGCGGATGGATGGCTATCGGATATGCGATAGTAACAGCCATATTCGTAGTGATATCGATCAATCTGTTCTTACTGGTCCAGGCTGCAAGAGGAACAGCGGCAGAGTAGGAGTTGCACATGATTTGCTGCTTTTAAGGATAAGGAACGCAAAAAAACCTTATCCTTTTTTTTGTCCTCTCCCTTCCACTGTGTCACTGCCCGCGGGGCTTTGTGCGGCGCGTAGGCACGGCATTCCACGGATCATCGGGCCAGGGGTGCTTGGGATAGCGCCCCTTCAGTTCTTTTTTCACCTGCTGGTAGCTGCCGTCCCAGAACCCTTTCAGGTCCTGCGTGATCTGAACCGGCCTGCGGGCCGGGGACAACAGATGGAGGAGAACCTTCACCCGTCCGCCGGCTATCTCCGGGGTGTCGGCAAGGCCGAACATCTCCTGCAGTTTGACGGCAAGCACCGGGACATCACCTGCAGCGTAATCAAGAGATACGCGGCTGCCGCTCGGCACAATGAGGGATGCAGGAGCACGCTCTTCGAGCAGCCGCGCCTGTTCCCATGAAAGCCGTGCCTTCAGCGCAGGGAGAACGTCCAGGCCGGCAAGGTCCTGCGCACTGCGTATGCCGTCGAGCCAGGGCAGGAGCCATTCTTCAGGAGAAGAGAGCAGATGCTCGTCCGAAAGGTCGGGCCAGGTCTCTTCAGGGAAGGCCCTGCGCATCAGGGCAACCCTGCCCTGGAACCGGCGGGCCTCTTTGTTCAGGATGAGCAGTCCGGGAGCTGACCTGATGGCCTCGCAGATAAGGGGCGCTGTCTCTTCATCAGAGGGGGTGAAGGGTTTTGCTGAAAGAAGCACTGCGCCCAGCCGTTCTTCGAGGGTGGTTATGACCCTGCCCTCTCTTTTGTCCCACTCTATGCGCCTCAACCTTTCGATGCGCCCGGCCAGTTCCTCCCTGACCAGTTGCTCTGTAAGCGGTGCAGCGAGATGTACAAGGCCTTCCCCCCGTTCTCCTGCATCCACATGAACGGCAATAATGAAAAGGCTCGTGCTCAGCCTCCCTACGGCTGAAAGACGCACTCCTCTTCCCTGCGCAAGCACGAAGCGATTACCGCCCTCTTCACGTTTTCGGGCTACTCTTTCAGGAAAGGCGCATAAAAGAAGCCGGGAAACCAAGGCATCCGGATCACCATTTTCTCCGGCCCGTGCTTTCCGCGCTTCAGGCATCAGGCGGACAAGCTGCTTTGCTGTCCTGTCTACGACGCGAAGCGCCCGGAGATCGGCCTCGCTGCCGGTCCCCCTTCCCTTCCGCCACATCTCCAGGATATCAAGCCTCTGTCCGACATCCGCTTCACCTGTGCTGACCATGCGGCCATAACCGCCTCTTCGGAGAATATCACGCTCCGAGAGAAGGGCAGCAAGATCAGCCCCGAGACGGATGCAGCCAAGCTCTCCTGCCCTAACCAGCAGCCGGGCAAGCCTTGGATGGAGCGGCATGCGGGCCATGTCCTTGCCTGCCCGGGTGATCGAGCCTGAAGCATCAAGTGCGCCTAAATCGGTGAGCAAGGCGCGGGCTGAAGCCCAGGCAGCGGAAGGCGGCGCCTCGAGCCACGAAAGCAAAGACGGATCTTTTACTCCCCATGCCGCAAGCTCAAGGGCAAGGGCCGAGAGATCGGAGGTAAGTATCTCCGGCGGGGTAAAGGGAACCATTGACTGAAACGCATGAGGGCTATAGAGGCGGTAGCAGTATCCGGGCCCGAGGCGTCCGGCCCTGCCCTTGCGTTGCTCTGCCGAGGCCTTTGAAACAGACAGCGTGGTCAGCCGGTTCATCCCTGTTGAAGGATCGTACCGGAGCCTGCGGGTCAGGCCGCTGTCAATCACAACATGCACGCCTTCGATAGTCAGACTTGTTTCCGCGATATTTGTGGCGAGCACTATCTTCCGGTTTTTGGCCGGCAGGATTGCACGCTCCTGCTCCTCAAAGGGCAGATCGCCGTAGAGCGGATGTATCGTGATGGTATCGCTTCTGTGTTCAACCACTGAACGCAGCGCCTCGGCGCAGGCATGTATTTCGCCTGAGCCCGGCAGAAAGACAAGGACATCTCCGGAAGTCTCGCTCAACGCTGTTCCGGCAGCATTGATGACCTGCCCTGACAGGGCTTTGTCACGCGCTTCCCCGAGATAGCGCTCCTCTACCGGAAAGCCCCTGCCATGGGAAGCAACAACCGGGGCATTGTCCAGCAGGGACGAGATCGGGCCGTAATCCAGTGTTGCAGACATAACGAGAATCTTCAGGTCCTCTCTCAGACTCCGGCGGATATCGAGGCAAAGCGCAAGCGCCAGATCGGCATGAAGGCTCCGCTCGTGGAATTCATCAAAGATAACCATTGCCACGCCTTCAAGCCCGGGATCGTTCTGAATGCGCCGGGTGAGAATGCCTTCGGTAACAACCTCGACGCGCGTTGCTTGCGAGACTTTGCTGTCAAAGCGAATGGAGTAGCCGATGGTTTCTCCTGCCTGCTCGCCCAATGTCTTCGCCATCCAGCGGGCTGCCGATACCGCAGCTATCCTGCGCGGCTCAAGCATAATGATACGCCCCTTTTCAGGCGGCAGCACATCGAGCAAGGCAAGAGGAACACGCGTTGTCTTCCCTGCACCCGGCGGCGCATGCAGTACGACTGACGAATTGCAAAGCACCGCTTGTTTCAGTTCGGGGAGTATTTCGTCGATGGGATAAGAAGGTGAAGGGTTAACCATAACTTCTTATTGTATCATTTGCTGGGAGTGAAAGGTGGCAGAGAGAAATTAAATTAATTCAATAGCCAATTGGGTGATAATTAGAATAGAAGAGAATTAGGAATTTGGACAGCGGGGTCAGGTCTTGAAATATCAGTTCTCATTTTTCTACCATGCTCTCACGTTGCTCACGATAGTATAATGAATCCCCAGATACTCGGCAATCTCTTTCCAGGTATAATCGTGCTTCACAAAGGAAGGTCTCCTGTTAGCGTCGTCTTTATATATCCTTTTTCGGGTATTCCCCCCTCGCGGTAACATGATATACTGCTCCCGGATATTCTATTCTCAACGGTCCAGCCATATGCACGATTGCCTAATAAAAACTGATATATCAAGACCTGACCCCAGTGTTCTTTAGCGATTCCAGGGCCAATCGCATCAAAGCGGCAATTCCGGAATAAAGGACGATATTGCCGCGCCCGATAAAGCCGGTCTCGCAATGACAGGCTAACGGCTCTGTCTAACTCTGTCACTGCAAGGGGGTATGGTATTGTGTTCCATTTATTGTTCCTTGCTTTTCCCCGGAAAATGATATAATGAGGCCGTAGTTCGGTTTTTTCAAAATACGTTCAGGAGGAATTGTCCATGGATGTAGTCAACAAGCTGATAAAGGAAATCGAGGATGGGGTAAAACAGAGCATTAACGCGGTGAAGGCCAGGGTAACGCTTGTTGTGGAAAAGGCCGATGAACTGACGGAAGAAGGCAAGAAGCAATACCGCCTCTATGAACTCAAGCACAAACGGCAGGGACAGTTTTCGGACCTCGGCGAGAAGCTGCACAAGATGGTTGCCGGGAAAAAAGTGAAGATAGCGCATGGGGAACTGAAGACCCTCCTATCCTCTATTGACAAGACGAATGCCGAAATAGCAAAGCTTGAAGACAAAACCCCGACTGCGCCGGGAAAAAAAGCTGCAGGACGAAAGGCAGCGGCAAGACCGAAGGCAGCGGCAAAGAAAAAAGCGACTACCCGAACAGCAAAGTAGAGAAACACGGCGCCGGGCGTCCATTCATTTACAGGGGAGCACTGCAGAAAGCGGTTATTCAAATTCTCCATCTCTGCTTGTCCCTGTACATCTCCCTGTCCGCCTGCTTGATAGCTTCCCGAAGATCGCTGTCTCTCCCTACGGTAGCGCAGCCGATGCTGAAAGACAGCTTATAGTCTGCGCTCGAGTACTGGGCGTTCCACTCTTCTATGTTCCTGCGGACCCGTGCGACGAGGCTGTCTCCCTCCTCGCAATCGGCTTGGGGCATGATTATCAGGAACTCATCGCCGCCAAACCTGACAAGGATATCCGAGGTCCGGACGGACTTGCGTAGTATCATAGCGCATTCCTTGAGTATGCCATCTCCATGCAGATGGCCGTATGTGTCGTTTATATACTTGAATTTATCGACATCTACCATAACGAGCGCAAGCTTTCCGCCGTAGCGTTTAAGTTTCTCCATATTATGGGATATGATGATATCGAAATAGTTTCTGTTATACAAGCCGGTCAGGCGATCAGTTATGGCCAACGCCTTCAGTTCTTCCTGTTTTGTCCTCAGGCTATGAATAAGAGTAATAAGGTGCTCATATATTTCTGAGACGGGGTCCGCGAAAACAGCATCCTGGTATATTTCGCATTCGGTGCAGCTTCTGTATTTCTGGGCGAATTTCCCCTGGACCTCGCCGCAGCACATGGTGCCGGCAATCAGCCAGCAACGGCCGCAGGTGTTCATATATGCCGGGCATACCTTGTTCCCGCAGTTCTTTCTTTCCCAGCATCTCGTCTCAATCGGTTTGTCTTTTACAACTGAGGAAATCCATTCATTCCATGAGACGGAGGGTTCCGCAAGGGAAAGCTCTATAAAGGACCGCAGGTCCTGGTTCAACTGATCCAGAATTTTATGAAGAGGATGACTTTGCTTCATAGGTGAATATACCATTAATGCCGTTCTAAAACAAGAATTTTCACTGCAGTGAATTGCCCGGAGGGAGCCGGGACACTCCCCTGTTTATTTATCGGGATTTGTCCCCTGTTTACGGAAAGAGGAATTAGGAAAAACAGACGGTTCTGCGCAATGAGAACCGTCCGGTCTATTCCCTTGTTAGTTCCTGCCTTTTATTTTATACCCAGCAGCTCGACTTCGAAGATCAGCACCTCGTTCGGGCCGATGACCTGCCCTGCACCGTGCTCGCCGTATGCGAGGTTTGCCGGAATGAACAACTCCCATTTTGAGCCGACCTTCATGTGCTGGAGCGCCTCGGTCCATCCTGGGATTACCCCGTTGACCGGAAACGTTGCCGGCTCGCCCCGCTTGTAGGAGCTGTCGAATTCGGTCCCGTTGATCAAGGTGCCCCTGTAATTGACCGTGACCTTATCGGTGGCTTTGGGCGTCGGCCCGGTGCCCTCTTTGATGACCTTGTACTGCAGGCCGTCCGGAAGGGTTTTTACCCCCGCTTTCTTTTTGTTTGCTTCAAGAAACGCTTCCCCTTCCTTCTTGTTTTTTTCTGCCTGGGGCTTCATGCTCTCGGCGCGCTTTGCGATCATCTCTTTCTGGAACTGCGTCATGGTCTCCTGCATTTCCTTATCCGAAAGGAGCGGCTTGTTTCCGGAAAGCGCGTCCTTAATGCCGCGCGAAAGGGTGTTCGGGTCGATATCAAGGGATTGCTTTTTCATGGAATTCCCGATATCAATCCCGATGCTGTAGCTCACTTTCTCCTTTTGGGTCTTCAATGTCGTCTTTTGGTCAGCACATGCCTGGCTTGCCAGAAGTCCGATACTCAAAACTGCAACTAATAGTGGTTTCATATTGTCTCCTTATATTTAGATAGTTGATACAGGCACATAGTGTAATTATTCAACAATGCGCAAAAAATCACAAGGTTTTTTCAACAAGGACCGGTGCCTTCCCTGGGTCCCGGGATTCTGCCTACCCTCCTGAATTTTTTGCCGGTTTGCAGGCCATTTCTATCCTGCCGGATCCTTTCATTGACAATTTAGCTGAAAATCATTTAAATTATAAGGTTTTCTCACGTTTATCCTGTATCTCCGGTTTAAAACCGGGAAAGAAATACATGGCAGGTGTTTGTGCCCGCCAAAGGGGAACGGGGAATTTACAAGCTTATAAGGAGGACGTATCATGGCTGAAAAAGCAAAATCAAAAACCGATGTGGCGGCTAGGGCGGAAAACAAGGGCAAGGGGCAGAACTGCCGCTTTTGCGGGAAAAAGGTCGATGTTGTTATCTCTGTTTCCCCCATGGGAAGAAAAAAAATGAGACGTTTATGCTGCGAAAAGTAGTCTGCTGACTCCCGCGGTAAATTAATACCCATTGTTTTATCGGGGATATGGTACAATCACCTGTCATGGAAAAACGCACTTCCAAGAGAATCCCCGTGAGATTCAATGCCAGCATCACCTTTGGGAACAAGACGTATGAAGGACATGTAAAAGATATTTCCGAATGCGGAGTCGGGTACCTGACAACCTCTTTTGATCAGGACGAAAAAGATTTTACTCCTGCCAAAATGCTTGATTTGAATTTTACAGCCCCTTCAGGTGAAACCCTGAAGCTGAACTGTGAAGTGAAGTGGTTTGTGCGGAAAGTGCCGAATGACAAGGAGTTAACATTGGGCATGAGGGTTATAAACCCGCCCTGGCAATATAAGAAGTGCCTGGAGGATTTGCATACGAACTAGTCAGGAAACACCCCCGTACCGCCGTCCCTTACCACCGAGAAACCGTAATGCACGAAAAGGAATTTCAACAGCAGCAGGGGCAATCAGCATGCGCCCTCAAAGGGCCTTGCTTTTTTATCTTTTTACCCACATTTCGTAGCATGTATTCCTGCATGCCATGGAAAAATCATCGGTAACATACACAGCGAACCTATCATTGCACGCCCTTTCACAGCGGGAAAGGGCTTTTTCCACCGTATAGTGCTCACGAGTCTGTTTTGTTATGACCACCAACTGCCTGCTCCACCCCTCTGCTCCGGAAAGGGCTGTCTGGCTATAGGCGTAATCACCCTCCCTGCGGGAGTCGGTATCCAAGATACAGGTGCAGAGGACAATGCAAAAGACGACGAACATATACGAAACAATCCTTCTTCCGAACATTTTCAACTCCTGCCCTTCCTCCGGTCAGGCTGCCGGCAATCCTGGCCCTGATTCAACGGACAGAGCATTTTGCATACCAGACAGCAAACCCTTTGAAATAGCTGCCCTTATAAAAACCCCCCCTCTCTCCTGCCCGGCCAGGACAACAGAACGAACTGGCAATAACGATGGATATGGTTGAAAAACAGGAGAATTGCAGGACAGGAGAATTTTTCCCTGTAAGGAAAACATTTCCCGGGAAGATATGATGCAAATAGGGTTGCCGCAGAGCTTTTCGGTTATTTCCGCATTACGGAGTGGGTGGCGGCCTTTGCTTCGAGTATTTTTATTGTCTGCTCAATGATCTCTGTTGCGGTTGCTTTATCTTTCAGTATGATGTTCTTTCTTACGTCCACGCATAGCCTGGTGGATTTGGAGGTAATCATCTCGACATCTATATAAATTTTCAAATCCGGAGTTTCTGCTGCAATCTGTACTCCGCCGTCAATGGTCTTTTTTTCGATATGTAGTATTCCCATCTTCCTGAGCGCTCCATGCACCGCATTATCTACCCGGTTGAAGGGAAAGCTTACGGTCTTATAGGCAACGTTGGTGAGTGTATAGGCAACCCCTCCGCTCGCTCCTGTCAGCAGAACAGCTGCACAACCTGAATGCAAAAGCACCATGCCTGCAAAGAGAACGCATATGAGATATTTTCCGGACATCGTTGCCGTCTATTATATAAGCGATCGACAAAAAACTTCAAAAAAAGGCGATACCGGTGATATTCAGGGCCCTTTTAGGATAGAATTGAAGTAAGGACCCTGGAGCCTGAAAGGAGCTTACATGAATAACCTCCTCCTCTTTGCCGTCATGTTCATTGCCGGGATAGCAGTGGCAGCGCAACCGTCTATCAATGGAAGACTTGCCCAGAGAGTCGGGATACTGGAAAGTTCGTTCATATCCTTCGCAGTGGGCACGCTTGTTCTTCTGGTTGTTGTGCTCATGACGGGCCGCGGAAATCTGAAGGCGGTTTCCGGGGCAGCGTGGTGGGAATTGATGGGCGGCTTTCTCGGCGCATTCTTTGTCTCGATGACTATTGTTGCTGTGCCCAGGATAGGGACCGCATCCACGATGGCTGCTATCATCAGCTCTCAACTGATAGCAGGCCTTGTCCTCGACCGTCTCGGAATCTTCGGGCTAAGGACATTCGCGCTCGATGCGCCGAGAATCATTGGGACCGGGCTCCTCCTGGCCGGAGCGCTCCTTATATTCCGCAGGTAGGAAGAGGCCGTGAAGAGTAATGAGTGATCAGTGATGAGTTGAAGGATAAAGACCCGTTGCGCCTCACTGTCTTTATACTCATCACCCATTACGCATCACCCATCACTGCCTTTCAAGTGCCTTTCCTGCCCCCAGAAATTCGGTAGTGGGGCAGTTTGCCGGAAATCCCCACTTCTTGACAGCTCCTGCAGGCGTTGCTACTCTTTGACTATGACGAAGTACAGCAGCGATATGTATGACCTGTGCAACGGGATTGCAAAGGCCCGTGATCTTGAAACAACCCTGGATGTCCTGGTAAAGAGCATCACCGGGATCATGGGGGTGAAGGGCTCATCGGTCAGGCTCCTGGATCAAAGGGACCGGACCCTGAGAATAGCCGCTGCATACGGGCTGAGCAAAGCATATACGGAAAAGGGACCGCTGGTGCTTACCGAAAATTCCGTGGAAAAGGAAATCCTCGGGGGCAAAGTGGTCAGCACAAAAGATGTTACCCGGGAACCCGATGTCCTTTATCGCGAGGAGGCTGCACGGGAAGGGATCAAATCAATTCTCAATATGCCGCTTATGGCCGGAGACCGGGCAATCGGCATTATACGGGTATACACCTCTGAGCCGCATGAGTTTACGCCTGAGGAGATCGAAAGGCTCCGTGCCCTCTCCTCATTCGGCGGGATCATCGTGGACAGGGCAAAGCTATGGGATGAAATGCGCGCCCTTATATGCATAGCCCAGTCCATAAGCTCTACGCTTTCGCTTGACGGAGTCCTGCAGACCATTGTTGAAAACGCAGTGCGTGCGCTCAGGATGAAGGCTTCTTCCCTCAGGATGCTCGACAGAGAGGGCCATCGCCTTGAGGTAAAAGCCGCTTACGGGCTCAGTGCCGCCTATCTTGCCCATGGACCTGTAGAACTCGACAAGGACCCTCTTGATAAGGAATGCATGGAAGGGAAGTGTCCGGTAGTCCGGGACATGAGCACGGATGCCAGGGTCCGGCGCCGCGAGGCCATGGCACAGGAAGGCATAAGTGCCATGCTCGCTGCCCCGCTCAGGGTAAAGGGCAGGGCAATAGGGGTCCTGAGGGTGTATGCCGCCCTTCCCTATGAATTCAGCGCCCCTGAAATGGAGTTCCTGACTGCGCTCGCATCATACGGAGCAATAGCGATTGAAAATGCCCGCCTTTATGAGCATGTCAAAAAAGAATATGAGGAGCTGACACAAGATGTATGGAAATGGTATGACTGGGGCTCCCGCTTCCCGAATATCTGACTTCCTCGTGCCGAAGGCATCTTTCTTCAGATGGCTGGACTCCCTGAGAGAGAGCTTTTCCGTCGTCGGCCCTGTTGCTGAAGAGGACCGGACTGTATTCAGGGAAATAGCATCTGCAGATGAGCTTCATATGGAGTATGCATCCACAATGCTCTCTCCGGGAAAGGTCTACCTCTACAGCCCGAGGGAGGACCTCTTCAGGATTTCCTTCGGGAAGGACCTGACAATCGAAGAACCTCCCCGCAGCCCTGTGCAGCGGATCATAGCCGGCATTCACGCCTGCGACACGCATGCCGTGTTTTACCTTGACCGCACCTTTCTCGGGGCTTTCAGGGACCCGCTCTATGAGAACAGGAGAAGCAACACCATGCTCATAGCCCTGAACTGCAGTGCAGCATCGCGCAATTGCTTCTGCTCATCAATGGGAGCCGGCCCTTTCCTCAAGGCTGAAAAGGGCTATGACATGCTCCTCACTGATCTGGAAGATGCCTACCTGGTTGAGATCAGGACTGAGCGGTGCCGTGTTCTTTTCAATGCTGATGCAACGCAAAGCGCAGATGCCGAAGTCTTCAGGCGCAAAGAGGAAAAGGAGCGTTCAGCGCTCCGGACATTCACAAAAACCATAAATACCGACGGGCTTGACAGGGCGCTGAGGGAAAATCCCGAGCATCCCGTATGGGGGCGCACCGCAGATGAACGCTGCCTCTCCTGCGCCAATTGCGTTATGGTCTGTCCCACCTGTTTCTGCCACGATGTGGTTGATGAATTATCCATGGACATGAAAACCGTGAGGAGATACCGGGAATGGGATGCATGCCAGGACGCACGGTTTGCAGAAGTGCATGGGGGAAATTTCAGGGCCAGGAGAACTGCGCGATTGCGGCAGTTCGTAACCCATAAGCTCGACCAGACACATCAGTATGGGGTCTTCGGAACCGTGGGATGCGGGCGCTGCATCACCTGGTGTCCCACAGGCATAGACCTCACCGAGATGGCGAAAGCGATACAGACGCGGAAGGCGTGAAAAAATGCATCCCCTGAAACCGGCAAAAGCGGTCCTCAAAAACATACGACAGGAAACAGCCGACGTCAAGACCTATACCGTGCAGGTGGATGGAGCGTTCTCCAGGGAACTGAGCCCCGGACAATTCAACATGGTGGGCTATCCCGGTGTTGGGGAGGCCCCCATATCATTCAGCTCCCTATGGGAAGACGGCTGCATCGGGCATACGGTAAGGTCTGTCGGCGCGGTGACTGCCTTCATAGATAAACTGGCAGAGGGAGATGAGCTGCTGCTGAGGGGGCCGTACGGAAAGGGCTGGCCCATGGACATAGCGAAGGGAAGGGATTTGCTTCTGGTTGCCGGAGGATTGGGGCTTGCTCCCCTGCGGCCTGTGATCAGGGAGGTTTTGCAGAGCAGGGATTCCTTCGGCACAGTCTCCCTGCTCTGCGGAGCGAGGAATGAAAAGAATCTCCTTTTCACCGATGAATATGAGGCCTGGAGAAAAAAGATTTCTCTCTTTCTCACAGTAGATGAAGCAGTGACCGGGGAACCGTGGGGGCACAGCGTGGGCCTGATCACCGGGCTGCTGGACAGAGTGAAACCGGACACCGCCGGGACCTGCGCGTTTGTCGTGGGGCCGGAAATAATGATGCGTTTCGTATGCAGGGGACTCATGCTGAGGGGAATGCAGCCGGCAGATATCTTTGTATCTCTTGAAAGGCGGATGAAATGCGGGGTTGCCCAGTGCGGCCATTGCCAGCACGCAGGGTTTTTTGTATGCAGGGACGGCCCGGTCTTTCCCTATGCACAGGTAACAGGATTAATGGACGGAATGCTGTAAAAGGCAAACGCTACGTCCGAAGCACTATGAACCCGGCAATTACATACTCGCTATTGTCATTCCGAGTGAAGCGAGGAATCTCGTCGTTGAGGCTGAGATTGCCACGTCCCTTCGCTCCTCGCAATGACCCACTCCTTAATTGACGGGTTCATAGATCGAATTCATCTTCTTAGGGAGTTTATATGACCAGGCCTCGTCTGGGCTTTTTCAAGTTTTCCTGCTGTGCCGGGTGCGAGTTCCAGACCTTCTACTTCCAGAAGCATCCGGCGGAAACGCTTGCGGCCTTTGAGATCGTCTTTGCAAAGATGGTCTTGCGGGGCGGCGCCCCTGAAGGCCCCTTTGACCTGGCCCTGGTAGAGGGCACGATTACGGAAGCGTGGCAGGCCGATGAACTCAAAAAGATCAGGAAGAGCAGCGCGCTGCTCTTTGCTATCGGCGCCTGTGCGGTAAACGGCGGCATCCCTGCGCTAAAGGCGCTGGCCCCGGAGCTTGAAGTTGAGGGAAAGGTCTACAAAAACCTCTCTCCGATCCATTCCATACGGCCCCATCCCGTAGATGCGTATATCCAGGTAGATGGATACATCAGGGGCTGTCCGCCGGGAGAACGGGATCTGCATGAGGCCCTCACCTCGGTACTCGCGCAAAAGAAACCCGGCTTTCTCAGGTGCGCCGTATGTGTGGAGTGCAAATTGAAAGGCAATATCTGCATCCTGACGGCATATGGCATGCCCTGCATGGGCCCGGTCACCAATGCCGGCTGCGACGCGCTCTGTCCCACCTGCAAAAGGCCCTGCTATTCCTGCTTCGGCCTGATGAAACAGGCCAATGCCCCGGCGCTCGCAAAGAAGTTCAGAAGCCTCGGGCTGTCTGAGAGCGATATCAGGAGAAAGTTCACCCTGTTCGATGCTGATGCAGCTCTCTTCAGCAAGGCGGATAAGCTCAATGAAGATTGATATCGATTACATTGCCAGGGTAGAGGGCGAAGGCTCGGTAAAGCTCGAGATAGCGGGGGGGAAGCTTAAAAGTCTCAAACTCAATATCTGGGAGCCCCCGCGTTTTTTCGAAGGCTTCATGGCGGGCAGGAAATTCGACGAGGCGCCGGATATCGTTGCCAGGATATGCGGCATATGCCCGGTTGCACACATGGTCACTTCCATACGGGCTATTGAAAAAGCAATCGGCTTTGTTCCCTCAGATGAGATTGTCAGGATCAGGAGAATCATGTCGCTGAGCCAGATCATGGCGAGCCATGTTGTGCATCTCTATGTGCTTGCGCTTCCGGACTATCACAGGCTCGGCATGATCACAGGCCTCGATGCAGAGATCAGGAGACTCCTGAGGATGAAAGAGGTGTTGAACGGCGTAACCGCTGCATTCGGAGGTAGGGCGCTCCATCCCGTTGCCATGGTGGTGGGCGGGTTCACGAAACTGCCGGCACGGGACACCGTCGGCAAGCTCATCAGCGGACTTGAAGGGATACGGGGAGATGCACAGGACACCCTGAAAATGATCGCAGGCTTTGACACCCCCCTGCTTGAGCCTGAAACAGAGCATGTTGCCCTCAGCGGTGATGCAAGCAGCGGGGTTATTATTTCCGACTGCGGACTCAGAACGGACGAGGATGCCTACGGCAATGCCTTTGAAGAGAGTGAATTATCCTACTCCAATGCAAAGAGGACAGTGGTAAAAGGCAGGGGCTCGCTCATGGTCGGCGCCCTTTCAAGACTCAATCTTAATTTGGACACGCTCCATCCAACGGCACGGGCGGCTGCCCGGGAACACGGATTCGCCCCGCCGGTGAAAAACCCCTTTATGAACAATACTGCCCAGGCAATCGAGATCATCCACTGCATTGAGGAATGCATCACGCTCCTGGATGCCCTTACCGGTAAGGAGCATTTTGTGAGGCCGGCGCTCAGGGAGGGCACGGGCTCAGCAGTCACCGAAGCCCCGCGCGGGCTCCTCTACCACCACTACGAGCTGAACCGCAAGGGCGTGGTGGAGAAGGCCGATATCGTCACACCAACCGCACACAATGTCCTCAGCCTCGAAGAAGCATTGCACAAACTCGCACGCGAGAATTTAGATCTTCCCCGGGACGAACTTGTCCTTCAATGCGAAATGCTTGTCAGGGCTTATGACCCCTGCTTTTCCTGCTCAGTGCATTAAAATAGTCAGGCGCATCGTATTTCACCGCATACTGCCCGGCTCTTTTAATGCCGTAGCTGAAAGTAGATGACAAGGCCTATCGCAAGCCATACAAAGAGCCATATCCATGTATCTCCGGGGGGCCCGGGAAGTCAAAGACTCCTCGGGGGGGTATGAGCGAACATGCTGTGCCTTGTCTGATGCCTGCCCTTTCATTTTGTTATACACTCTGAATAGTGATCAGCTCTTTCGCAGAAGACAAGCGTACGCGGAAAGGCCGGCTCCAAAGGCAACCATCACGCACCACTCACCTTCTTTTATCCCACGATCAAAGAGCTTCTTTAAGACGAATAGTACGGTAGGCGAAGACATGTTGCCATAGTCCCGGAGAACGCTCCTCGTTGCAATCAACTGTTCCTCAGCCAGCCCCAACTCTTCCTTGATGCCGTTGATGATCTTCTCTCCGCCTGTATGCAGGGCCCAGTGAGCAATATCTGCGCCCCGCAGAGACCATCGCGAGAGCAGGGTATCGACCACATGGGCAACGGCCTTTTTTACATGAGCGTCAAGGTCCATCGAGAGCTGGTTGTGCAGTTCGCCATTTTTGTGAATGTAGCGGATATATTCCCGTTCTTCGGGAACAATGATATTTTGCGTATCGACTATTTCAAGGGCCCCGGGTTTCTTGCTGATCACGGCTGCCGCGGCGCCGTCACCAAAGAGGGTGTTGGAGACAAGAAGACTGAGGTCATCGGACATCTGGAACGTAGCGCTGCATATCTCAGATGAGACGCTGACAATCACTCCTTCAGGTGTCTGCTGTGCCAGGGCCTCGGCCAGTTGGAGATTCGGGACAGCTCCGGCGCAGCCGCTGCCCACAAGATCATAGGTCCGCACATCTCTTCGCAACCCGAGGTTCTCAATAAGATAGGTTGAGATTCCGGGGCAAATATATCCCGTGCAGGTGTTGACAATGATCCCCCTGATATCGCCAACGCCGACTTTTACCTCCTTTATAGCTTGCATGACAGCGTCGGAGGATAGTCGTACGGACCATTCTGTAAATCGGGCAATTCGGCTGTCCGGGTCTTCTGTAAATAATGTCTCGGGATTATCTACGGCAAAGTAGCGATGCGCGATTGACGGGTGTGCGGAAAGTTTGCGTAAAAGGTTAATGCTCCGGGGCTTCAGCGTATCAGAATAATGCTCCGTGAGGATCAACCCGCCTTTTTTCTGGTCAATCCGGAGAGATGGAGTTGAAGTGCCCAGGGATGCTATATAAGCCTTTCCCCTGTGCCCTTGTACCGGTGTCATGAATGTATACCCGTATATTTGAGCATTCTCCGTATCTCCGGAGCATATCTCCCGAGAGGAGACTTCATGCCGATTTTGTGAGCAGGTTTATGCATGTCCGGCAGAAAAGGCAGGCCGAGCGATGTTGAATCGATCACATTCATGTGAGTTTTCATAAAATCTCCGGGAAGTGTTTTCCGGATGGCGCCAAGCGGCCTGACGGGAAAAGGATTCGAGTATCTATTTGTGACGACGATGAGAATATTCATTGGCGTTTTTTAAAGTATATCAAATATTTTGCTGAAGACAAAAAGCTGCCCGCATGAAAACCTTGGGAGTGAAAAGTAATGTGGAATCAGGAAATTAGGGGAATTAGGGACAACTTCCGGTAGTTATTCAGCTTTTGATGCAGCCGGAGCCGGCTTGATGTCAACTATGGGGGTCCCATCGATGGCTTCAAGGGGATGCACCCTGACCCCGCGCAGTTTATCGATTTCGAGCACCGTAACCCTGTGCAGGCCGATGGGATTCGGGCGGTCAGGTGAGCGGGTGGCAAAGACCCCTGAGAGCGGCCTCGTGGAATCGCCACGCGGATGGACCTTCAGCGCATCGCGTCTGGCCTGGTGAAACCATGTCAGGACCACTATCTCGGAATGCAGCGCAATCCCCTCAAGTGCCTCCATAAAAGCGGGATATATTTCCAACCAGGCATCCGGCGCTCCTTCAAAGCCTTGTTTCGGGGCTTCCTCACGGGAGCGAAGCGCAGACCGCACAATTCCGATCGGGTGAACACAATATTTTTCAGGCTCGTTCATGAGATGCCCTCTCCTGCGAAATATAGCATACCCGGTATATAAAGGCAATTCAGGAGGCATAACACCAGCAATTCCCGGGGAAAGAAGCGTGATCGGCTTCAGGGAACAACCCTTCGCAATAACGGGGTTTCCGGAAAGGACAATAAAAAAAGGGCCCGGTTATTAACCGAGCCCTTCAAAGTCCGGCAGCGTCTTACTTTCCCAAGACCTCGCGGTCAGAGTATCATCAGCCTTGGAGGACTTAACTTCCGTGTTCGAGATGGGAACGGGTGTTGCCCCTCCAGTATTACCACCGTATTTCTATAATACCTTAAGTAATCTAAAATTGCAAGAGAAAAAAGCGTTCAATCAAAAAAAAGATTGACAGAGCAGGGGGGTAGTGTAGAGGGAGAGAAGAAGGAAGGGAGTAAGAAGGAGTTAGTGGTCAAGGCTCACGATCTATTAGTACTGGTAAGCTGAATGCATTACTGCACTTACACCTCCAGCCTATCGACGTGGTGGTCTACCACGGATCTTCAGGACCCTTGCGGGTCGGGAGACTTCATCTTAGGGAGGGCTTCCCGCTTAGATGCCTTCAGCGGTTATCCCAACCGGACATGGCTACCCGGCATTGCCACTGGCGTGACAACCGGAACACCAGAGGTCCGTCCATCCCGGTCCTCTCGTACTAAGGACAGCCCCCTTCAAGTCTCCTGCGCCTACAGCAGATAGGGACCGAACTGTCTCACGACGTTCTGAACCCAACTCACGTACCGCTTTAATCGGCGAACAGCCGAACCCTTGGGACCTACTTCAGCCCCAGGATGCGA
>JAJZPZ010000121.1 GCA_021847795.1 Nitrospirota bacterium | reverse complement strand
GGCTAAACAGCTACTCGTTCATGGGTGATAAAAGCACAAGGCTTAAGTTTGTGTTTAAGCCACGATATGGAGAACCTATTGTGCTTTTCTCCGTACAAGGAGCAAAAGTCCTCTGCGAGAGTTTCCCATCAAAATCAGAGCGGTATCATTATCAGGTCATCGCCCAAACGGAGACGGCTTTCGGTATGAAGGACACCATCCTTGCCGATGGCATTGTTGTATTTGGCGACAAGGCAGCGGTAATTTTTTATGGAGAAACACTTCGCATTACACAAGTAATCGAAGAAGGCAATTATACTGAAATCAAGCCCGTCTACGCAGAAGGTATTACTTACATAGGGACTGAGAACCTTGGGTATACCGACTTGAGCGGCGATTACGCGCATTACACCGCTAAGCTTTACTTTATGACCAAAAATGGAAAGCGCTATTTTACAGACCTCAACCCGGTCGATATTTACCTTGTCAACGATAAATCCGGGATACTCCACATGTCATTCCGTGACGGCGACGGACTATTCATTGACCGAAGCGGTGACTATGGAACGCAGTTGTACAAACACGTCGATCCACCACAGAGACTTAAAAAATATTTTAATATCCCAGATTTTTTCATTTATCACTATAGCAAGGAGATGCACTAATGCTTAATCCAGTTATTCTATCGCGGGCAATAAAAGATACATTCGCTGATTATGTCGCAACCACCTTGTCGATTGCGGAAGAGCGGTATGCCGAGTTGCTAAAATCAGAATTAAGAAAAGATGGCATCATAGCCAAGGGCCCGTATTTGGAACTCGGCAATGCCTATAAAACCGGCGCGACCATCAGGGAGTTGATTGCCGAAGGTGTGATGTCGCCTTTATTTGAAAGGTTAGGGCAAGGATTCAAACTCAGCCGACCTCTCTATGTCCACCAAGAATTGGCGGTTTGTGCCGCCGCCAATGGTGACAATATGATTGTTACCACCGGTACCGGCTCCGGTAAAACAGAATGCTTCCTTATGCCTATCGTGAACGCTTTGTTGCGAGAGCATGAGTTAGAGGGGTATCTTGACGACGGCGTTAGGGCGATTGTCATTTACCCGATGAATGCTTTGATAAACGATCAAATGAAGCGTCTGCGTGAAATCTTTGTGGACAGCGACATTACTTTCGGTGTCTACAATGGAAATACCGAGCAAACCGAAAAAGCCGGTCAACTGAAGTACCGTACTACATACGGTTTTGAACCTATGCCAAACGAGCGGGTTTCCCGTGATGCCATGCGCGAGAAACCTCCGCACATCTTGATAACGAACTATTCGATGCTCGAATACATGTGTATCCGTCCCGACGATGATAATGTCTTTCGCAATGCGAAACTGCGCTTTGTCGTCTTGGATGAGGCTCACATCTATAAAGGTGCAACCGGCATAGAGGCTTCTATGCTTGTGAGGCGTATCGAAACAAGACTTACTGAAGAAGGGCACAGTCCGCAGTACATTCTCACAAGTGCCACCCTCGGTGACGAGAGCAGCAACCCACAAATTTTGGCCTTTGGCGAAAGACTCTGCGGACATGGATTTCATACCATTGTCCGCTCTGAATCAATGGTCCACTCCACACCTGAGTCTACCCGTATGCTTACCTCTGCGGAGATTGAGTCTTTACGAGATGAATCGGATGAACGGCTGTTTAATATTTGTAATGGAAGCACCCAGTACCATAAAATTCGTTCTATTGCGAGCCAGCCACTCACCCTCCCCGAGATATCCAAAGAAACGAATATGCGACAGGAGGAATTGGTTACCTTTATCGCAGCTTGCGTTCGCGCCGTTACCGGAAATTGTGTGCCACTTGTAAGAGCAAGATATCATCTCTTTGTCCGTGCACTTGAAGGAGCCTACATCACGCTTATACCTCCATACAGTATGTCCCTTACCCCTGAAACTAAGATTGACGGACAACTCGCATTCGAGTGTGCGGTTTGTACGGATTGCGGTCGAATTGCCATAATCGGTATTAATGATAAAAAGACTGGGAAGCTGAAACTCCCAGAAAATAGCATCGACCCAAGTGCGGAGTATTTTCTCCTTGAAGATGAAGATGACGGGGTTCTTACGGATGACGAGACAGAGGCTCCTCAGGACAAATATGTTATTTGCGCAAAATGTGGAACTATTAAACACACGGGGGATAAGAATATCTGCGATTGTATGGATGAGTTCGGCGTTAAAGTTACAAAGGCATCAAAAAGCAAAGAAAACGGTACAGTACGTTGCCCGGCTTGCTCTTACGGAGAACTTCGGCGGTTTTACCTTGGAAGCGAGGCAGCAACTGCCGTGCTTGCAACTGCCCTCTACGAAAATATGCCGCTCGAGAAGACGAGACAATTCTTGTGCTTTTCTGATAGTCGCGGGGATGCCGCATTCTTTGCACCATATATGGAACGCACATATAAAGACTTCTTGCGTCGGCGCGGAATATGGTGCGTTGCTGAACAGCACTGCACAGAAATGCAGCAGGATCCTTGGACTCTTAGCACATTTGCAGATGAAATTGCACGCCATTTCGATGTTAATAAGACTTTTGCCTTGCTCGGAAGGAATGAGACACTAACCCCTGTCAGCAGACGGAATGCATGGATAGCTTTGATAAGCGAAATGTATGCTGCCCGCCGTCCCAGCAGCCTTTCGTCTTTGGGAGCGGTTTCAATATTGCCGACTTGTAATAACGGGGTGGCTCCGATATTTGCATCAAAGTACGGGTTGACCGTGGATGAGGCAAAAACCCTCCTTGACCTACTTGTGATGGATGTAGTATTTCATGGTGCAATCCAGGAACCTCACAGCACACCTCTTGGTGGCGAGGACTTAGAGATGATTTTCTACTCGTCTGTTAGAAAACTTCTTGTGAGATGCAAAACTGGAAAAGAAACAGGATCTTCAATGGGGTGGCTTCCGCGCACTCAAAAAAATGGACGGTTTTACCTAAATGGCCGTCTGCGCCGCCTTGTCGCTGCTTTAGGCGTTACTGAGAACGATGCCTACAAAATCGCCGAAGATTACTTTAACCTGCTTGCCGAAAAAGGCACACTCAAGATTCCGAGAAGCAGGGGTGAGGGGCGTTTTCTGTCGGCTGATGATTTTGTTATTACCGTTCCCACCGAAAACAGTTTATTTATTTGCGAAACCTGCAGACGAGTAACCACCATGAACTTCAAAAACCGTTGCGCTTATCCACGATGCAATGGCACCCTTATGCCGATTTCACCAAAAAAGTTACAAGCGGATAATCATTACGCTGCGCTGTACTCGAAGGATAACCTTGCTCCGTTCTATATCCGAGAGCATACCGCTCAAATAGAAAAGGATAATGCGCGAAAATATCAAGAGCAGTTCCTCAAGGGCGAGGTGAACGCTCTAAGCTGTTCGACCACATTTGAGATGGGGGTAGACATCGGTTCTCTTGAATCAATATTCCTGCGAAATACGCCACCGTCCCCAGCGAACTATGTTCAGAGAGCAGGTCGTGCAGGCCGTGATTTGCGTTCGGCAGCGTTTACACTGACATATGCCAAACTTTCCTCACACGATATAACGTTCTTTGGTCGCCCGAAGGATATGATTTCGGGCAAAATAAAGGCACCCGCTTTTGAAATCAGGAACGCGAAAATTATACTTCGACACATTTATGCTGTTGCGATTTCGTATTTCTTTAGCACCAACTCTGATGTTTACAACAAGAACGATGCGGATGTATTCCTGAATTGCAATGGATATGAACGGCTGGGAGATTTTCTCAATTCGAAGCCTGAAATTGTTAAAGAATACTTGCACCGATGCGTCCCAGATGAGCTACTGGATGTGCTTGGCGTAGATACCTTTTCTTGGGTCGAGAATTTGATAGGTGAAAATGGAACGCTTGCAATCGCAGTTAAGGATTTCCGCGACTTAACCGTTTGGCTTGCCGAGCAGATTGAGAGTGCTGCTAAGGAGAAAAAGTTCCAGGAAGCGGCTCGTTTTGAAAGGCTCTTAAAAGATCATCGCCGCTCAACGAATAAGGGCGACGGCTACAAAAAGATCGACCTAATAAACTTCCTTGTCCGCTCAGGCACTTTGCCGAAGTACGGCTTCCCTGTCGATGTTGTTGAACTGAAGCCGAACCCGCTGAATGACACCAAACAAAACGTTGAGCTCCAAAGAGACCTTCAGCTTGGAATATCAGAATACGCCCCTGGAGCGGAGGTAGTCGCTGACGGCAATATATATCGTAGCCGCTATATTGCCAAAGATCGACGCAAGACGGCTGACTGGGAGATTTACTATACCGCCGAATGTCCACAATGTAGGATTATTAATTTCAGCAAGAAACCTGTTGAAAGTGCCACTTGTGTCGCCTGCGGCACGACTATAGACAGCGGCTGGAAACAAAACATTGAACCTCGCAAGGGATTTGTTGTTGGGAATGACCCCAATGACATAGTACCTGCGGGGAGTCGAAAACCTCGTAAATATCACAGGGGCGACATCATATATTTGGGTGACACCGAACGCCATGAACTTAGCCTCAGCACGTTCCATTTCGGAGACAGCCAAGTTGTGCTTCAAACGACGACCAACGATTCGCTGATGATAAGCTGCGATACGGAGTTTAGTATTTGCAGCTACTGTGGCTACGCAAAAAGCCGAAAGGAATCAAGGAACTACAATTACATTATCGAAGAACGCCACAATGCTTCATACGGCCGGGAGTGCTCTAACACAAAACTATACCCATACAAACTCTCACATATATTTAAAACCGATGTTGTCCAGTTAACGTTTTCTGATAACGCTAACTTCGGCACTATGCTTTCGGTAATGTATGCTTTGCTAAGAGCAACATCTCAGGTGCTTGATATAGAAGGCACGGACATAAACGGGTGTCTCTACGCCTCAAGCGGTAATGTCCAATATTCTATTATTCTTTACGACAGCGTGCCGGGCGGAGCGGGACATATTCATAGAATTGCCGCCAATAAAAGCATCTTCCAGAGCGTCATCCGCAAGGCTTATGAAATTTGCTCGGAATGCGAATGCTCGCCGTCGTGCTACAGGTGCCTACGTGATTACTACAATCAGGACTTCCATTCAATGTTGGATAGAAACGGTGCGGCAGAACTTTTGAAGCAGTACCTTTTGCATTGATACTGTCAATTTGCCTCTTGCCTGAAAGTGGAGCCTTGTTATTGATAGATAGTAACTATCCAACGGTAATGAGAATAATACCGTGGACATATTCCCGAGGTTGTCTGGTCAGGATAGATTTTTTAGCTATAAGCGAAATAAGCATATGATAATATCAACGGAAAGGAGTTGATATTATGCCAAACATTAAACCTGTTTCGGATTTAAGAAACTATAGTGAGGTTCTAAAAGGCATTGCAGTTGGTGAGCCTGTGTTTTTAACCAAGAATGGCAGAGGCAAATTTGCGATTCTAGATATCGAGGAATACGAAAAAACCCAAGCCACCATCAAGCTTTTATTCAAACTCATGGAGGCTGAAAAAGCTATTAAAAACGGCGACGAATGGCTTTCTGAGGAACAAGTCAAAAAGAGCTTAGAGGTATAGCTTTATGCATACGATCAGAATCAACCCTCTGGTTCTTGAGGATCTGCAGGAGATTAAAAAAGCAGTTAAAAGACAAAGGCTTTAGCTGCTGGGAGTTTGTACGGGTCTACACCGATGAGGGCACCAGCGCAACGAATACGAAGAAACGTGACGGCTTTAAGCAGATGGTTGCCGATGCATTGGACGGGCAGATTAATTTGATTATTACAAAATCAGTCAATCGCTTTGCGACATATCTACAAGGCAGAAAACATAAAACCCGAAAGTGGCTCATATCAGGCTCTTTGCGGCAAAAAGGGCTGTCAGATGTGCTGCATCACTTTAAATCTGTTTCTTATTAAATACAACGATCGACATGACCAAAAGCGATACAGCCATTACAGAACAAATTATTGTCACGGGAATGAAATCTGCCGCTTCCTTTTGGGCATTCAACAGGCTTAGCGTACCACCGGCAAGGGCGATAGGGTTATATTTTTGCACGTAGGGAAGTATGTTCAATAAACTTAGCGTAACGATTACACCCAAGCAAGTGAGCAGACTGCCGTATAAATTCCCGAACAATATGCCTCCGAAAATCAACAGTGCAATTAAAAACTCACCAAACAACCATATCGAAAAAAACGCTAAAAAAGCATTGCTGAGAATACTCGCGGGCCAAAAGTATTCCGTGTACGCATAGCAGACCGTAAGGCAAAGTAAATAGCTTGCCGTCCACAGTACGCTTGCTGACAGGAATTTAGATAAAATTACTGTGTGGCGTTTCATGCCCTTAGTCAGCAGGATAATCAATGTTCCTCGATTTAGCTCATTTGCTATGATACCGCTGAAGGTAATAATCAGCGTCAGCATACCCATCTGTCCGACGTTTTTGAAAAACTGCGCCCATGAATCCATCGCGGTTGGGTCTGGCGCCGTGATGACGATCCCGCCACCTAGATCCACGCCGCTGAGTAACTCCGGCAGTATTTTTGCGAATAACGGGCTCATGACGCCAAGCAAGAGAAATACTGCCGCTAAGACTACTAACCGATAGGTACGCAGACTTTCGGTAAACTCTTTTTTAGTAAAAGCTACAAAGGACTTCATCCCGCCACCTCCAAGTACAAACTTTCTATGGTTGGCTCAAGCACTTCGAGCTTGAGGGGCAGAATATCATTTAAGGATAAAATCCGCAGAATAACTCGCTGGGCGGCTTCTATGTCCGTCACGCGCAGAGTTAACTCCATATCCACAGATTTCACGTCTTTCATCAGCAAAGCCGCCGCTGAAACAAACTGCTCTTTATCTATTGCTGACGCAAACTTGATAAGAATAGAATTCGATTTATGTTTTGTGCGAAGTTCAGCCAGCGTCCCCGATAATGCAATCTGACCTCCACTGATAACCGCTACCCTATCACAGATTCGCTCTACATCGGACAATATGTGCGTGGAAAAAAACACAGTAGTTTTACGGCTGGCTTGCTTTAGAGTATCCAGTATTTCTTTTCTGCCCATAGGGTCAAGCGCGGAGGTCGGTTCGTCACAAATCAACAGTTCCGGCTCGTTCAAGAGCGCCTGCGCCATACCCAGACGTTGTTTCATCCCGCGGGAAAGAGCGCTGATTCTCTTGTTGACTCCCGATAACCCGACAATATCCAATAGTTCCGCAATGCGTCGACTTTTTACTACGGCATCCAGCCCCACGATTTCACCGCACAGCTGCAAGTATTCCTTTGCTCGCATATAGCCGTAAAACTCCGGCACATCAGGCAAATAGCCAATAAAGCGGTTTGTTTTGGTTGCGCCAAAGGAGACCTTTTCACCACAAACAAAAATCTCTCCGTTGTCGGATGGCAACAGCCCCAGAATCATTTTCATTGTTGTGGTTTTACCGGCTCCATTAGCGCCGATAAATCCAAAAATACTGCCTTCCGGCACATCAAAGGAGATGCTGTCAATAACTTTATTTGCGCCGAAACTTTTTGACAGTCCTTTGACAGATAATGTGTTAGTCACTCATCTCCCCTCCCGATGGCAAAATACAACACAGGACCGATAATGCCGGTTGCCAAGCACAAGACGATCCAAAGCGGCCGATTGCCAAAGCGGTATGTGTCGTGTCTAAGAACGTGTATTAGGGAAGCAAGCATCAGCCCTGCTTGAATGACCGCCAGCGGTATTAAAAACGGCAAATATTCCTGCAGATTTTCCATGTTAATTTCCTCCTAATATATGCTTTGAGTGACAACGGCGGTTCTGGTGATAAAACGACGGAGACAGAAAAGAAAGTCAATGCACAGGGAAATCTGTTTGAAAAACAAGGTACTCTCCTGCTGGACGCCACATGTACTCCGGCAGATATCCACTATCCAACGGATCTATGGCTACTCAATCAAGCCCGTGAAGCGCTGGAAGAAATCATCGATGTCCTACACGAACCACTCATCGGACAGAGCAAAAAGCCGCGTACATATCGTCAAAGTGCAAGAAAAAGCTATCTGAATGTGGACAAGAAAAAGCATAAAACGGCTAAAGCAATCCGCAGAGGCATTGGTAAACAGTTGCGTTTCATCAAGAGGGACTTAAAGATCGTCAAGAATCTATGCCTCTCCCCCGGTTTGCCATACACTGAGATAAGATACTATAATTATCTCGGGAGGTGTACAAGCAAAACTAAAACGCCTTTTGCTTACTACCTCAAAGAACCCCATCCCCTGTACGGTAACATACAGGAAGAACGGTAAAAAGGTTGAGATCTCAGGGACCCTCAAACTACCTAAGAGTAGATGCGACCGTATTATTGTTCAATCGGAAAGCGGGAGGACAGAGATAGGCATTGATGATGTGGTTGAAATTAATATGCTGCCATAATGAAAGAGACAAGCTATATATAATAGCGTATGCCCTCTTAAAGTTATTCCAGCTCAATTCTTCTATACGGGCAAACCCGCTCACAAGACTAATGCTAACCTTAGCGCCAAACTCTATGGATGCGCTGGCTTTTCCCCAGAGAATCGGTCGAACATGGGGTTGGCTGATGCTGACAATACGGTCATTGGAAAGTGGCAAAGCCGAAGATAAGGAAGTATCCCGACAAGAGCAAGGCGACAAGTCATTAATCGTTGTGGTGGATGAAGTGCAGGAGATGAGATAACCTTATTTGCAGCCAAGCATTGTATGATGCAAAGCAACGCAACAATAATATCATAGAGGAATCCCACATTATTCGTGTTCTGCTCGACCAGCAAAGGTTGTTACTGTCTAACCATCGAATTTTAACCAAAACGAAGTGACGGCTGGATTCTCAATCAGCTTTCAGGTTGTCGTTCAAACAGTAACGCCAATGGCTGTGAGAATTCCGCCGTCAGAATTCGTGAGAGGCAACAGAGATTTTTGTCATATGCCTTTTTTGTAATATATTCTAACTGTCACTGTGTTTCAGAACTCTCAAGCGACATCCATGTCTCATAGACAGGGCGTTTATTTTTATCGAGTTCCCGGACCATTACCTTGACCGCGTTTTGTTTGGTGGTGATTTTGTTTTTGTCGTCCATGTAGCAAATCATTGTTTTCACTCCGCCGTTTGGGGTTTCACCGAGAATTACTTCACATTTCTGGTAAGGATCATGGTTTTTATCCAGGTTCTTTTTATAGTGTTTCCTGCAATAATCGTTGTCCGGATCCAATGAGCAAACTTTGTTGGTAAGCGTCTTAAAAGCAAAAAAGCGAAATCCAAAAAAGATTAAAACGAGGGCAAAACCGAAAATAATTAATGATTCCAAATATAAGGCCTCCTTCAACTAAAATGATATATTTGGCAATTTATCTTATCATGGGAGTGATTCATAAGCATTATGAGCAAAATTAATGAATAATCTTTACTGTACGTCTTGTGTTAAGTAACTCGGGATGCTTATAACTTTGAGGCCACACAAACAGGCATGCATGCATTGTACCTCAGGGTAAATGAGGCAGTTTCAGACAAAAGGCACAGTAAAAAGGAAAAACGATAGGCAAAAAAATGGTTGAGTTGCAGCGCCGAATGTTGCTTAGGAAACCAACGCCGGACACAACTGATTGTGATTCACTCGCCTTTTCATTACGATTGTTTAAGAATTCGTGAATAGCCAGTTTTTTGCTACTTCATAATTATTGATTCCACTGCAAAAACCTGAATTTCTGTTATTTGACCACAATATGCAGTAGTAACCATTCTTAAAAATGCTGTATGTGGTAGTAAATTGTAGGACTTTCTGCAGTGGAATCATTATTTTATTTTCATAGCAAAGATGCCGGGGTCATATAATTTAGGCTTTGGTGCTAAAATATCACTATATATTCAAAAACAGCCATAATAACCTCTCTTCCCTGGTTTTGAACTTTCGCAAATGGATCAACTCGTTTTTGGTCATTCTGGCCATGTGGCGGCATACCCAGCAAAAGGCGTTGGTCAAGTCTGCCCGAAATTAACTGGTCAGCCATTCACACAAAATAATTTATGCTCCGAATTGCTAATGTGCGATTTTTGATAATTCTTTGACAAATCGCTTACCAGACAAATATATTTAAGCTCTTTTAGTCGATCCTTTAGTGCTCTCGATGGCACACCTAGACCTGTATTTGAGATTGTATTAGTAAGGTCTAATTCTTTTAAGATTGCGAATATCTCCTCTAGCC
>JAJZPZ010000120.1 GCA_021847795.1 Nitrospirota bacterium | reverse complement strand
TCCTTTACTTGTTGCTCGTCACTCGTCACTCGTTACTTATAAAAGATGGGGCGCAATAAAATATACACGGACTGAATTCTACTCATCCATCACTGATGACGCCTCCATTCTCACCCTGGAAAACAAGGATACCGCCCGTCTGCTGGAGGCCGGGGCCGACGAGGTCCTTTGGGTCCAGGCCCCGCCGCAGGAACTCAGGGAAGTCCTCCCCCTGGCGCTGGAAAAGCTCTCCGGTCTCAGCGGCATTATCGTGGAAGGGAACAGCGCAATTGAGTTTTTAAAGCCCGATATTGTAATATTTTTAGTGGACGGTAACGGCGGAAGGTTTAAACCTTCCGCATACGGCGCCTTGGAAGCTGCTGATATTATTCTGGATCGCAGGGGGAATGCCCCCCGGGACATCTTTCCAGGAACTACCGCGTTATGCAGTCTGCCCCTTGCGTCTTTTGACGAAAATACGGTGCAGGGCCTGATACAATGTATGGAAAGCGTTATGGGAATTAAAAATGTAAAAGAACTCTTAAGGGAACGGTCTTCAGGCGGCAATATCGCCTGCAGCGATGCAAGAAAAATCGCCGAGGAGCTTGACGTACCCTACAAAGAAGTCGGCAAAGCCGCCAACCAGATGCAGATCAAAATAAAAAGCTGCGAGCTCGGTTGTTTCTGATGGGAATAATACTCTTCGAGCTGGCCCTTACCTTTTATTTCGCCGCAACAGTCATAAGTATTGTCGAAGTATTCAAGGGCAGCAAAGAGTCATCGCAGCTCATGCTCATCGCCGCCGGGCTGGGCTTCCTGATCCACTCCGCGAGCATCATCTACCGTTATGCGACCGCAGGGCATCTGCCGATAACCAGCATGCACGAGGCTTCATCTTTTTTTGCATGGTGCGTTGTGCTGATATTCTTCCTGCTTGAATACAGGTATAAGATCGGCATTATGGGCTCTTTCATCCTGCCCGTGGTCTTTGTCCTCATGCTCTCCTCTTCGGTGCTCCCGAGGGGAATCCACCCCCTCAGCCCTGTGCTGCAGAGTTACTGGCTCGGGGTCCATACGCTCCTGGCCTTTCTCGGGAATGCAGCTTTTGCCGTGGCCTTCGGCATAGGGATAATGTATCTGCTGCAGGAACATTACCTGAAGTCAAAGCGCCTGCACGGCCTCTTCCAGAGATTGCCGAGCCTCCAGATACTTGATGAAATTAATTACAGGCTTATCTCCGTCGGTTTTCCGCTTCTAACGCTCGCGATAATCTCCGGGGCGCTATGGGCGGAGCGCGCGTGGGGGAGCTACTGGCGCTGGGACCCGAAGGAAGTCTGGTCCATGATCACCTGGTTCATCTACGCCCTTGTCCTCCATGTCAGGCTGACTGCCGGGTGGAGGGGCAGGAGAGCGGCCATCCTGTCCATTATCGGGTTTTCGGTAATATTATTCACCTTTTTCGGTGTTAACTTTCTTCTGAAGAGCCTGCACTCATTCGCATGAAAATTCTCGTCATAGGATTAAATCATAAGACCGCAAACGTTGAACTCAGGGAAAAGCTCGCATTCCCCGGGCAGAAACTCGAGGACGGGGTTTTCAGCCTGAAGGGACTGCCCGAGGTCAGGGAAGTGGCGCTGCTTTCCACCTGCAACAGGGTCGAGATATATGCATGCGTGGGCAACCCCGTTTCAGCGGCGGACACGATAAAAAACTTCCTCTCGTCTTTCCACAATATCATACGGAACGATTTTGAAACGTCCCTTTACCTCCATGCCGGTTCCGACGCAGTCAGGCATGTTTTCCGGGTCGCATCCAGCCTTGATTCGATGATCGTGGGCGAGCCGCAGATACTCGGACAGCTCAAGGACGTCTTTGATTTCGCGCTGAGCAAGAAGACGACCGGGGTGCTCCTGAACAAACTGATGAAGAAAGCGATTTCCACGGCAAAACGGGTAAGGACGGAGACAAGGATCGCAGAGAATGCGGTTTCCATCAGTTTTGCGGCTGTGGAGCTTGCGAGAAAGATATTTACCGATCTTTCGGGCAAATCCTTCATGCTCCTCGGGGCAGGAGAAATGGCGGAACTCGCAGCGCGCCACCTCATGAACAACGGGGTAAAGGAGGTCCTGGTGGCAAACAGGACATACGAGCGCGGGTGCGAGCTGGCCCGGGAATTCAACGGCCGTCCCATAAAGTTTGAAGATTTCCCGCAGGAACTGATCCATACGGACATCCTCATCTGCTCGACAGGCGCCCCCTCCTATGTATTGATGAAGGACCAGATGACCAGGGTAATGAAAGAGAGAAAGCACAAGCCGGTCTTTATTATCGATATAACCGTGCCGAGGAATATAGACCCCCTGATCAACAAAATAGAAAATGTATACCTCTACGATGTCGACAACCTCCAGAACGTAGTCGACACAAATATCCTCGAAAGGCAGAAAGAAGCGACAAAGGCCGAGAAGATCATCGAGGAAGAGGTGGAAAAATTCAACAGGTGGGTATCATCACTTGATTCCGTGCCCACCATTGTCTCCCTGCGCCAGAAGGCGGAGGAGATAAAAGACGAGGAATTCGAGAAGTTCAGGAACAAATTCCCCGAGATGGACGAGGCGACACTTAAGGCGGCCGGATATATGGCCACCGCCATAATGAACAAGCTTATCCATCCCCCGACAGCCGCACTGAAAGAGGATACCGAAGACAGGGACGAGCTGATAGCAATGATCAAAAAATTGTATGGGATCAACGGAGACGATAATGAAGAATAAGATTGTAATCGGCACCCGCGGCAGCAAGCTGGCCTTGTGGCAGGCCGAATGGATCAAAGCTGAACTCAAAAAGCTGAATCCTGAACTCGAAATCGAACTCAACAAAATCAAGACAACCGGTGATAAGATTCTTGATGTCCCCCTCGCAAAGGTGGGCGGCAAAGGGCTCTTCGTAAAAGAGATTGAAGAGGCCCTTTTGAAAAACGAGGCCGATATAGCTGTCCACAGCATGAAGGACGTACCCACGGAATTCCCCGATGGTCTCCACCTTGCAGTCATCTGCGAAAGAGAGGACCCCAGGGATGCGTTCATTGCCCCGGCACAGGGAGTCCGGAGTTTCAAGGAACTGCCTCAGGGTGCAAAAGTAGGGACAAGCAGTCTCAGGCGCGCCTGCCAGCTGCTGAGCATCAGGCCTGATCTGAAAATCGAGCAGTTGAGGGGGAATCTCGACACCCGACTGAGAAAGCTCGACGAAGGACTGTTCGATGCCATAATCCTTGCTGCGGCGGGAGTCAAGAGGCTCGGGTGGGCGTCACGGATAACTGAGATCCTTTCACCCGAAACAAGCCTGCCGGCCATCGGGCAGGGCGCCGTAGGAATCGAATGCAGGACCGATGACGGGTTCATCAACACGCTTATCGCGCCGCTCAACCATCCTGAAACCGACATTTGCGTGAGGGCGGAAAGGGCGCTGCTGAAGAAGCTTGAGGGCGGGTGCCAGGTCCCGATTGCCGCTCATGCCGTTCTCACAAGCAGTAACTCTAAAGACAGTAACGAGTCATCAGTAACAAGTAACAAGTTAAAGACTAACGACAAAGACTTGTCACTGTCTTCGGATCCTTTACTTGTTACTCGTCACTCGTTACTCGTTACTGATGAGGTTACTCGTCACTTGTCACTGGTCTTATACGGACTTGTCGGAAGCGTGTCAGGAGACAGGATCATCAAAGACCGCATCGAGGGGAGCCCTGCACAGGCAGAGGCGCTCGGGACCAAACTGGCGGAAAACCTGCTTTCCCGGGGAGCAAAAAGGATCCTGGATGAAGTGTACGGAAGATGCGCCCCCGCGGTAAACGGGGAAATAGCCGGTTAAGGAATCCAGATGAAAAAAGGCAAAGTCTACCTTATCGGCGCAGGCCCCGGAGACATCGGCCTCCTTACAGTGAAAGGGATGAAATACCTCAGGAAGGCTGAAGTAGTTGTCTATGACTTCCACCTGAACGCGCAGATGCTGAATTATATTGATCACGATGCGGAATTCATTTATGCAGGCAAGCGCGGCGGACATCATGCAATGACCCAGGACGACATCAACCAGGCGCTCGTGGACAAGGCAAAGGAAGGCAAGCTCGTCTGCAGGATAAAAGGGGGAGATCCCTTCATCTTCGGCAGGGGGGGAGAAGAGGCGGAGTTCCTCGTTGAAAACGGCATTTCCTTTGAGGTCGTCCCCGGAATAAGCTCTTCGGTCTCTGCTCCCGCCTATGCAGGGATCCCGCTTACGCACAGGAAGTTTTCGTCGTCCTTTGCAGTTATCACCGGCAATGAGGATATAGACAAACCGGAGAGCAGCATCCA
This sequence comes from Nitrospirota bacterium, assembly GCA_021847795.1. Taxonomy (GTDB): domain Bacteria; phylum Nitrospirota; class Thermodesulfovibrionia; order Thermodesulfovibrionales; family Dissulfurispiraceae; genus JAMCVZ01. The sequence continues at coordinate 5,936 of JAJZPZ010000120.1, read as the reverse complement.
GTGGCAGAGCCTTGCCTCGAACTTCGACACCCTTGTTTTCCTCATGGGGGTCAAAAACATAGAAGGCATCACGAAAAAACTCCTGGAACACGGCAAAGCCCCGGAAACACCGGCCGCGGTTGTCAGGTGGGGGACACGGCCCGACCAGAAGACCGTTGTCAGCACACTTAGAAATATTGCCGGGCTGGTCAAGGAGGAGCGCATCAAGCCCCCGGCGGTCATGATTATCGGAGATGTGGTCACCCTGAGGGGCACCCTGAAATGGTACGAGGACAAACCGCTCTTCGGCCACAGGATTCTCATTACCCGGGAATATACGCAGGATTACGAACCCCTTGAAGACCTGGGGGCCGAGATTTTCGAATTCCCGACGATACAGATCGCCCCTCCTGAAAATTACACCGGGCTGGACAACGCGATCAGCAGTATAGATACGTACAACTGGCTGATCTTTACCAGTGCGAACGGCTTCAAGTATTTCATGCAGAGATTCCTTGAAACAGGCGGGGACATCAGGGATTTGAAGGGCATCAAAATTTGCGCTATCGGCGCAAAGACCGCCGAAGCAGTCAGGAAATCCGGCATAAAAGTGGACATCATCCCCGATGAGTTCAATGCAGAAGGACTGATAGAAGCATTCTCCCGCCAGGCGCCCGGCGGCAGCCTGAAAGGGATTAAATTTCTCCTGCCCAGGGCCGAGATAGCGCGTGAACTCTTCCCGCAGAAGGTCAGGGAGCTTGGAGGAGAGATAGATGTGCCGGTTGCCTACCGCGCCCTGAAACCCGAAGGGCACTGGAAGCGGTTAAAACGCTTTCTCAAGGAAGGCAGGATTTCCATAGCCACATTCACCAGCGCCGCAACCTTCCGTAATTTCGTCGACCTCATGGGTGAAGATGCCATGGACCTCCTCAGGCCCGCGGCAATAGCTGCGATCGGCCCTGTTACTGCAAATGCAGTGAAAAAGAGCGGGCTCGAGGTCACGATCATGCCTGAAGAGGCCACCATTAAAGCCATGGTTGACGGGATCATACAATGGGCCGCCAAGCCCGAACGTTCATAAATGCAGCGGCCCGTATATGCGGGTGGATGGGGGCATAAACATGAGCGGCGCCCTTCCCCTTTTTTCATCTCCGGCTGATCACGAGCGCTGCAGGTCCTCCTTGCAAGGCAGAGCGCGGACCGTTTTCTTTTCTGAAGGAGCGGACCGGCAGGAGCAATGACCTCTTAAAATTTGTGCGCTGCATCACGGAGGGCGCACATTTCCATCCCAAACGGGAATAAGCCCCCCGATACCATCTAAAGCAAGGTCCTTGTCAAAGCGTTGTGCCATATTGTATATTACGAAATAACCATGGCCAAGAAACCTTCTCATAAGCAGGAAGCAGAATGTCCTTCTCTCAGGGGCCATATCTGGCTGGAGGGGAGCGAAGGCGCCTTTCTCGGTTATGGAAGGATAGCTCTACTTGAGCGAATCCGAGAATATGGTTCCATTACGAAGGCGGCAAAGGAGCTGGAGATGCCCTACCGGAAGGCCTGGTTTCTTATTGATTCAATGAACCGCCAAGTGCCTAAGCCGTATGTCGTAACTTCTGCCGGAGGCAAAAAGGGCGGGGGCACACGGGTAACACCTGAAGGGGAAAAGGCAATAGCCGTATTCTGGAAAATCCACGAAAATCTTCAAATATTTTTGAAAAGCCAGGCTGACGCAGTCAGCCTCATCTGCAGGTAGACTGGAGGTATTCCTTGAACAGCAGGGTCACTATCAACGGGATCAACATAATTGTTAAAGGAGAGAAGACCATTCTCGCCGTCTGCAGAGAGGCGGGTATTCACATCCCCACGCTCTGTCACGACGAAAGACTTGAGCCTTATGGAGGGTGCAGGCTCTGCCTTGTCGAGATAAAAGGCACGGCCAGGCCGCTTGCCGCCTGTACGACCCCTGTCCAGGACGGCATGGAGATTTCGACCGAAAGCGAAACTCTGACCCGCCTTCGGAGGACGACTCTTTCCCTTATTCTTTCCAACCACCCCGGGGACTGCATGTGCTGCGAAAAAGCAGGGGACTGCGACCTTCAGGAACTGGCGTATATGTACAATATCGAGCCCGGCGAGTTCGCCGGAGAAAAATGGGACCTGCCCGTAAGGGAGGACAACCCTTTTATAACCTATGAGCCCAATAAATGCATTCTCTGCGCACGTTGCGCGAGGATATGCAATGAAGTGGTCATGGCTGAGACGATCGCCATTACCGGAAGAGGTTTTTATGCGATGCCCGACACCGCATTCAGAAAGGCGCGCTCACTGGAGAACTGCGAGTTCTGCGGGCAGTGCGTCTCCGCCTGTCCGACAGGGGCGCTGACAGACAGGAAAGGCAGGGGCAGGGGCCGTTCGCTCGGAATGAAAAAGGTGAAGACAACCTGCTCATATTGCGGGACCGGGTGCAACTTCTATCTGAATGTGAAGGACAACAGGGTCGTAAAAGTGACCTCCGACTACGATGCGCCTGTGAATAAGGGCAACCTGTGCATAAAGGGACGTTACGGTTACGATTTCATTCACAGCCCTGACAGGATAAAGACACCGCTCATCAAAAGAGACGGCGTATTTCACGAGGCGACATGGGATGAGGCGCTCGAACTGACGGCGAAAAAGTTTAAGGAACTTGTTGAAAAGCACGGACCGGAAAAAGTCGGCGGTTTTTCATCATCCCGGTGCACCAACGAAGAAAACTATCTCCTTTCAAAGTGGGTGAGATGCGCAATCGGCTCCAACAATGTGGACAATTGCGCACGTGTCTGACACGCCCCGACTGTGGCCGGTCTGGCCACCAGTTTGGGAGCAGGCGCTGCCACGAATTCATTGAGTCAGATGCCGGAGATGGATGTCCTCTTTCTCTTCGGATCGAACCCGACTGAAGCGCATCCCATAATCTCCCTCCGGATCAAGGAAGCGCTGCGTAAAGGCGCGAAGCTCGTTGTCGGAGATCCCCGAAAGACGTGGATGGCTAAGCATGCGGACGTATGGCTGAACCTGAAACCCGGCAGCAACATCGCCCTGATAAACGGCCTCATTCGCGTGATACTGGAGAATGGATGGGAAAACAGGGATTTCATCTCCAGGAGAACGGAGGGGTTCGAAGAGCTGAAGGCAAAGGGATGGGAATATGACCTGGAGCGGGTAGAGATACTCACCGGGGTTGCACGGGAAAGAATCATCGAGGCGGCCCGTCTCTATTCACATGCCGGCAACGCCATGATCGTCTACGGGCTTGGCGTTGTCGAGCACAGCACGGGGACCGAGAATGCAATGGCTATCGCCAACCTCGCGCTTGTCTGCGGCCAGATCGGGAGGCCGTCGACCGGCATCATGGCGCTCAGGGGACAGAACAACGTCCAGGGCGCCTCGGACCTCGGACCTCTTCCGGCAACGCTCCCGGGTTATCAGCCGGTTGCAGACGGCAAGGCGCGTGAGAAATTCGAAAAGGCGTGGAACGTCAGGATAAGCCCGAAGGCTGGGCTCAAATCGGTCGAGATGCTGGATGAGTGCAGCAAGGGAAACTTCAAGGGACTGTTCATCCTCGGGGAGGACCCGGCACAAACTGACCCGGACCTTCACCACATATGGAAGGCGCTGGATTCCGTCGAATTCCTTGTAGTGCAGGATATCTTTCTCACCGAGACGACTCGTTTTGCTGACGTAATACTCCCCGGCGCAAGCTTTGCCGAAAAAGACGGCACGTTCACAAACGGGGAGCGCAGGGTGCAGCGCGTCAGGAAGGCGGTCGAGCCGCTTGCGGGGATGGCCGAGTGGCAGGTCATCAGCAGGCTCTCAACGCTGATGGGATACCCGATGCAGTACAACCATCCTTCAGAGATAATGGATGAGATAGCAAGCCTTGTCCCGATTTACGGCGGGATAAGTTACGCCCGCATCGAAAAGGAAGGCATTCAGTGGCCGTGCCCGACAAAGGACCATCCCGGGACGACGACCTTGTACACCGACCTGTTCTCTAGACCCGGGGGACTGGCGAAGTTCGTGGCGCTCGACCACCAGGGCTCCGGAGAAGTGCCTGATGAGCACTATCCGCTCGTGCTGATAACGGGAAGGATCCGCGAGCATTACAACAACGGCTCGATGACGAGGCGGTCCTCCGGAATCGCGGAAATAGCGCCTGAAGAGCTTATCGAGATAAGCCCTGAGGACGCGGAGACATTAAACGTGACCAGCGGAGACTTGGTAAAGGTCTCTTCAAGGAGGGGAGAGGTTTCGGTGAAGGCCAAAGTAACAAACCGCTCCCAGGCAGGGAATGTATTTATGACCTTTCACCACAGGAATGTCCTCACGAACATCCTCACATCCGGGCACAGGGACCCCCTAGCAGGCACGCCGGAATATAAAGCGTGCGCGGTGCGGATTGAAAAACTGTAATTACGAAGAAGTTGTTTTTTTAAACAGATGACCGGTTCCGGTATACTTCCTGAAGGGCCGGTCGCCATTCACGGTCATCGCTGCCCCGGGCAAGCGCCTGGGGAAATCGGGATTTCAGACCTAAAGGGTAAAGGCCGGAAGAGCATTGCGGTAGAGGAGCAAAAAAATGGCCGGAAGATTATTCCGTTTAGTTATCGGTATTGTGTCTCTTTTGATGTTTTCGACAGCGCCGGTTTGGGCGGAATCTCCGCGAGAGATCACTGTTTCGGCCGCCATCAGCCTGAAGAACGCCTTTGAGGAGATCGGCAAGCTTCATCAATCAAAAGGCGGTCCCAGGGTCCTTTTCAATTTCGGCGCTTCCGGCGACCTGGCCCGGCAGATCGAAGGCGGCGCTCCTGTGGACGTTTTTGCCTCTGCGGCGCAAAAAGACATGGACGGACTCGACGGCAAGGGTTTGATCCTCCAGGGCACCCGGTCCAACTTTGTCGCTAATAGTGTTGTCTTGATTGTCCCTGCAGGAGCGAAGACGGCGCCGGCGTCTTTCGAGGGTCTTGCTGCCGAAGGAATCCGGAGGATTGCGGTTGGAAATCCGAAGACTGTTCCGGCCGGGAAATATGCGGAGGAGGTCCTCACATACTATAAGCTCCTGCCTTCCATAAAGGAGAAACTTATCTTTACCGGGAATGTCCGGCAGGCACTGGACTACACAGCACGCGGAGAAGTCGATGCAGGTATTGTCTATTCGACTGATGCGATGACCAGGACAAAAGAGGTGAGGATAGCTGCGACAGCTCCGGAGAAGAGCCACAAGCCCGTGATTTATCCGATAGCGGTGGTGAAAGGCACAAGAAATGAGGCTGCTGCAAAGGCCTTTATGACCTTTGTTCAGTCTCCCGGGGGACGGAAGATACTTGCGAAGTACGGGTTCGGAAAACCTTGAGGCCCGGCGGGTAAAAGAGTTCGGGGATGGAGCAGAGCGCCGTTTTTTCGATGAAACTGTCCTTGCAGGTGGCTGCGGTGGCGACATTTTTTGTCGTCATTATAGGCATCTGCGCGGCCTATTTCCTTGCGCGACGGGATTTTCCGGGAAAAGAGGTGGTCGATATGCTCTTTACACTGCCTCTTGTGATACCCCCGACTGTCACAGGATATTACCTTATACTCATGTTCGGCAGAAACGGTTATCTGGGCAAACCGCTCTATGAGGCAACAGGCTTTACGATCATGTTCACCTGGTATGCCGCTGCGCTGGCCTCTTTTGTCGTTTCTTTGCCGCTCATGATCAAAACCGCCAGGGCCGCAATGGAATCCGTGGACAGGAACCTGATCAACGCCGCCTATACTCTGGGGCACGGCGAGGTCTCGACGGCCTTCAGGGTAATTATCCCTCTTGCAAAGAGGGGTATCATTGCAGGCGCTGTCCTTTCGTTTGCAAGGGCCATGGGAGAGTTCGGAGCGACCCTGATGCTCGCCGGCAATATCTCCGGCAAGACCGACACTAGATCGGA
>JAJZPZ010000119.1 GCA_021847795.1 Nitrospirota bacterium | reverse complement strand
CATTGCCAGCATACTGTAAAAAAGGCTTACAGGCCCCAATATTTCCCCGAACTGGGGATTAAAAATAGCTGCTGCGCTTAAGCCCATCTCCATGCTCATCCATTGCGCAGCCATGTCCATGGCTCCGAGAATTATCTTAGCCATCAGCCCCAGCGCCATTCCCATAAACACCGCTTCGTAGATTGCCCTCACCGGGTTATCAACTCTTACATTCACTATGGGCAAAAGCAGCAGCGTCAGGGCCAGGGAAAACCCCACCCGGACCATTATCGGGACCATCCGTGCGCCGATAAAGGGGATAAAGGAAAGGATTATAGACACCCTTATGAATATAGGAATGAATTTATCGGCGTATATGTTTATCAGGTTATAGAGTTCCATACTAAAGCCCGTGATGAGTGATGCGTGATGCACGACAAGTAACAAGTGACACGTCTCCGGAAGTGTTATCCTTCAACACGTCACTTGCTACACGTAACCGGTTACTGTCTTTGGTCGTCAACTCATTACCCATTACGCATCACTCATTACTGTTTTCATTTCACATACTGAGGGATATTTTCAAAAATACTCCTCGTAAAGCTTACCATCACCTTGACCATCCACGGGAGCGCCACCAGCAGCGTAACAAAGACCGCCAGTATTTTCGGAATAAAAGCCATGGTCATCTCCTGCAGCTGCGTGACGGCCTGCAAAAGGCTGATCAATACACCTACGATAAGGCTTACCATCAATACAGGCCCGCCGACCAGTATTATGGTTTCAAATGTCTGCCTTGACAGCTGATTTAATAATTCGATGCTCATCTGAACCCGCTTACGAGTGACCCGATGAGAAGGCTCCACCCGTCAACAAGAACGAATAAGAGCAATTTGAACGGCATGGAGATCATGGCGGGCGGCAGCATCATCATCCCCATGGACAGCAGCACGCTGGAAACAACCATATCGATCACCAGAAAGGGCAGGAAGATCAAAAAACCTATTTCAAAGGCCTTTTTGAGCTCTCCGATTGAAAAGGCGGGGACGACAACCCTCATGGGGAGGTCCATGGGCTTTGCAGGCCTTTCCAATTTCGACATCCTCAGAAACAGCATGAGATCCTTCTCTCTCGTCTGTTTCAGCATAAATTCCTTCAGTGGTTCTCCGGCCCTTACCAGCGCATCTTCGGCGGTTATCTGCTTGTTCGTGTACGGTTGATAGGCCTCTGCATAAATCCTGTCGACAACAGGGGACATGATGAAAAAGGTGATGAACAGGGAGAGGCCGATTATCACCTGTGTAGGCGGGACCTGCGGGGTCCCCATTGCCTGTTTCAGAAAGGAAAGGACTATCACGACCCTCGTGAAGGCGGTCGTCATCACCAGGATCGCCGGAAGGATGGACAGCAGGGTAAAGAACAAAAGCAGGTCCATGGGTGTAGAGAGGCCCGCAAGACCGCCGCCTGCTGCAGCGGGCGGGGCGGGAGCAGCAAGGGACGGAGAGGGCAACAGGAGATGAACGAGCGGGAACAAAACAAGCAGGAGGAAAAACAGGTTCTTCCTTTTCAGAAAATGTCTCATCCCGGACGTCTTTGTGTCCCGTGCATCATACCCGGCATCATGTTTCAACGCCTCTTCCACTTCGGAAGGGTTCAGCTTGCTCAGAAGCGATATGTTTTCATCCGCTACGCCCAGCACCAGGTATTCCTTCAGGACTTTGACTATTGCAATCCCTCTCTTGGCGCCGAAGGGCTGATAGTGGACCATCTCTATCATCCCTTTATTAGGCAGGACCTTTTGCTTCAGGTATTTCAGCAGCAGTAACATCCCGCCGAGGACTATCAGCAATCCGAAAGATACTTTGATAAATTCCATAGCCACGGGTTCTTTTCCCCTTACTTCAGTTGTTTCACTCTTTCGGTCGGGCTTATGATATCCGTCAGCCTGATCCCGAACTTTTCATTTACTACAACAACCTCCCCCCTGCCTATGAGTTTGTGGTTCACGTATACCTCCATCGGCTCTCCTGCCAGTTTATCGAGGGCGATCACCGACCCCTGGCCAAGCTGCAGAAGCTCCTGGATAAGTATCTTTGTGCTGCCGATCACCACGGTCATTTCAAGCGGAACGTCGAGAATGAAATTTATATCCCTCTGTACCACCTGGGTAGGTTGCGCCTCACTTTTAAATTCCTGCATATCAAGACTTTTTACATCCTCTGTCATTCTTTCCTCCATCTCCATCGTTATAGCGTTATAACGTTTATCGCTATAACGCTCAACGCTGCACGCTATAACGTTTCTTCGCTATACCGTCCTTGTGATTTTTATAGCCTGTCCCCCTCTGTGAATTCCGAATTTTCCCTTGAATTTCGGAACGCCTTCCACAATAACGTTGATGTCGTCTTCCGCCCTTTTATCGAGTACGAGCACGTCTCCCTCCTGCAGCTCAAGGACATCTTTAACCGTGAGGCTTGTTGAACCCAACTCTCCCTTTACAGTGACAATAGTCTCTCTCAGGGATTCCTTGAGCCTCTCGAGCCATTTAATGTCCAGTTCGTCCCTGTCTGCCGAAAAGGCGCTGTAGAGTTTCTCTTTGATGGGCTCGACAGACCCGTAGGGGATGCAGAGATATGCCTTACACTGCTTCCCCTCTATTTCAAGGACGAATTCCACTTTGATCACCACATCAACCGGGGTGACGATTGTCACGAATTGAGGGTTCATCTCAGAACGCACATACACCGGCTTTATAGGGTAAACAGGTTTCCAGGCCTCTTCCATGTCGTCAAAAAACATGAGCACGACTTTATGTATTATCTTCTGCTCTATCGGGGTAAACTCCCTTCCTTCGGGTTTGTAATAGCCCTTCCCTGTGCCGCCGAAAAAGTATTCGATCAGGCTGAATATCATAGGCGCGTCAAAGACAAGGAGCCCGAAACCCCTGAGGGGCTCCATTTTAAAGACATTGATGCTCGAAGGAAAAGGGATCCCTCTCATGAAATCATAAAACTTTGTGATATTGACATTCACATTGGTCACATCGACCATGTGCCTGATGGCAGCTGAGAGGGAAAGACGGAAATTCCTTGCAAGCCTCTCATTGGCGATATCAAGGGACGGCATCCTGCCTCTGACGATCTTTTCCTGCCCGGTAAAGTCGTATACCTTTACCCCGGAAGCTTCCTCCAGCTTTTCGGTTTCTATCTCGCCTTCGGCAATCCCCTTGAGCAGCGCATCAACTTCATCCTGCGAAAGGATATCTTCCATATCTACCTCGTAATGCGTAATGAGTAATGCGTGATGGGTAATTTAAGCATTGTTCCTCTTTTTCAGAAATTTAATTAATCCCAGCAACATCTTCCTTATTGATTCCACATCCTCATAGACCATAATCTTGTTTGTAAGCCGCAATCTCTCAGCAAGTAATAGTTGCGTTTCAACTTCCGATAGCGACCCCATTGCCACATAGAGGAACTGCATGAACTCTTTATTGGAATTACGGGCCGCTCCTTCAGCTATGTTGCTCGCTATGGAAACAGCAGCACGCCTGATTTGTGCTGTAAGTCCAAACTGCTCTTCTTTCGGAAATTCCGCAGTTACGCTATATATGCTTTCTGCAAGCTCCAATGCTTTTTTCCAAACATCTAAATCTTTATGCGTTTTCATTTTCACCCATTACTCATCACGCATTACGTATCCCGATTCATTGCATTACGAATTCGGTAAGGTAAACGTTCTTTACCGAGTTGTCGCCAAGGATCTGGTTGGCGGTAATGTTGATTTCATCCTTGAGCTGCAGCTTGCCTTCAGGGGACATCAGCTCCTCCGAGGTCTTGCTCGTCAGCAGGGTGATGATGGAATCCCTGATCTGGGGAGTTTTTGCTTTTGCGCTCTCCATGACTGCGGGACCTGCAACCTCTATTTGCATGGAGACCTTGAGGAACCTGTTTCCGTTCTGGTCACTCAGGTTGACCACAAAGGGTTCGAGGGCGAACATCACACCCTCTTCTTTTTTTGCCTCTTCTTTCTTATGTGATTTATCACCGGAGGACTTGGTGAGGAAAAAAAACGCGCCCCCGCCCCCGATAACAACGGCAACGGCGATAATTATAATCAGCATCATGTTTTTCGATTTTTTCTTTTTCGGTTCCTGTTCTTCCTCTTCACCTTCCAGCTTCTCTTCCTTCTCTTCCGCCATGGAAACCTCCGTCAAGAGTAATGCGTCAAACGCCGTACATCAGGCGCTGAGCGTCAAGTATCGAGCGTAAAAAAATGCAGAATCTATGCTTTTTTGCGCCACACGACGCTTGTCGCTTAACGCATTAAAGCACAGAGCATGCCAACACTTATCCTGTTGTTTTTAGGAGTTTTTCAGGAGAACCGGTCAATATAATGACGGGCAAATGAAAAGTCAGGGGGATTCACTGTCAAACAAATTACATAAAATGACAAGGTGCAAGAGGGCTATTCATACCCTCTTGCACCTTGTCTCTACCTTATCCCTTCAGGGTTTTTACTGTTTAATGTTACCCAATTCCTGCAGCAGCTGATCAGTAGCAGTAATAACCTTTGTATTTGCCTGGAATCCCCTCTGTGCAGAGATCATTTTTACAAACTCCTCCGCCAGGTCGACGTTGCTCGCCTCAAGGGAATTGGCAAAAATCCTCCCTCTTCCCGATGTGCCTGCCGTACCGATTATCGGCACTCCGGAACCGTTCGATTCGTTGTAGAGGTTTCTTCCCGCCTTGGTAAGCTCCGTCGGCGCAATAAACCTTGCAAGGCCGACGTCGGCAACCTTAGATGTCTGTCCATTGGTAAAAACACCGGTCATTGTCCCGTTCTGGTCAACAATAAGGCTCTGCAAACTGCCGGCCGTAAAACCATCCTGGTTCTGAAACAGAACGGAATTGGGAGTACCGAACTGGGTGGTACCGTCAAGTCCGCTTCCCCCTAAAGTAATACTTGTGCCGAAACCGAAATTAATTTGCTGCCCCTGTGTCACACCACCCGAGAAATCGAAACCGTTCAGTCCCTGTGACGCTTTCTGCAGTCTGCCGGCTGTATCGAACTCAAGGCTGCCGTGGCCCGCAACATAGGAATCGGTATGCGCCGGGGTTGAGGCATCGCTTTTGGGGACAACGGCATACCAGTCCCACCTGTTCCCTGTCTGCCCGGTAGGCACTGAATTTATCGGGCTGCTTTCACTCGTCTTCCTGAAGTAAATGGTTATCAGGTGGCTGTTTCCAAGTGAGTCGAAAGAAGTGACTGATGTAGAGAAATCAGAAGTGGTAACAGGGTCGGTAGGGTCAAATCCTGTAGCGCTTGTGTTGTCGCTGGAAATGGTATTGCCGTCCTTCAAGTCGCTGTATGTTGTGGAGTTAAAACCAAGGACCTGCTCCATGGAGTTGTTTATGTTTCTCCAGTCGATATCATACCCGTTTGTCCCTCCTGTCGGGTTCGTTATCGTATAGGTATTCGTGGTTGTGCTGTAGGACACGGTTGACGCACTTCCTCCGAAGGCTGCGTTGAGCCTCTTCTGGAGTTCACTCGCAAGCTGTGCCCCGGTATAGGTACCCTCCTTGTTCACGGCAGTCTGGAAAAGATCGATTGTAGTGTCACTGCTCTTTGAAGTACCGCCTCCGACGAGATTGCTGTCCGTGGTGAACCCGTAGATGTTTTTTGCAGTAGTGTTAGCATTTGTCCATAAAATATCGACGTCATCAGGAACTCCGGCATTATTTGTGATGGTAAACGCGTCTGTTGTCGCATTGTATGTAACTGTGACACCGGTGCCTCCCATGCTTGCATTCATCTGCGTCTGCAGCGCTGTTGCGAGGCCGTCTCCGTCGTAGACTCCGGCAGGGATGCTTATATCATAGGTTGTAGGAACGCCTAAGGTCGTCGCAATAAAACGAACGCTGTTGTTCGCCCCGGTTACTGTCGCGCTCTGGGCATAAAGGAATATATTGCTTCCCACCAGCCCGCTTGTGTTGTTGGCTGTTGATGTTGAGCCGTCGGACGTAAGGGTACTGGTGGAAGTAAACCCGAATATATTTTCCGCGGTAGTTGGAGCAGCGGTCCATTGAATTGTTACAGGAACAGCGGTCCCGGTAGGATTTGTAATCTGGAATTTATCTGTAGCCGGATCATAAGCAACCGTTATGGCGGCATTGCTCGGCGGCGCTGCCGGGAGGTTGCTGCCTGGTGTATTTATTGCATTCTGCAGCGCCTGTGCAAGAGCGGCTCCACCGTACGTGCCGTCGGCGAGAGTAGCTGTATACGTAGTAACACCATCAGTCCACTGCACCTGATTATTGCTGCTGTTAACTGTAGCGCTCTTTGCATAAATGACATTGTTCGTGGAATCAATGCTGAAGCTCTCCCCTCCCGTGGTTATATGCTTTACCTTTGTACCTGAACTCAGGTTGGCGGATATGCTTATGGAACCGGTGCTCTTTGCCTGGCTGTTCAGGGAGGAAACGTTTATCGTACCGAGAGCGCCTCCTGCCGAGGTCAGATACCCCTGCAGGAACATGTTCTCAGGGGTAACGATAAAACCGTCTTTGTTCAGTTTAAAGTTCCCTGCCCTTGTATAGTATTGAGCCCCGGCGCCGCTCTGCGCCTCGGTCTTGACAATGAAAAAACCATCCCCCTCTATTGCCAGGTCAAGGGGGTTACTGGTGGTCTCAAGGGTACCCTGGGTGAATTGTGTCTGCACTGCCTGGAGGTTTACGCCTCGGCCAATCTGCATGGAAGAGCCGCCCCCCATGGACGAACTCAGGATATCCCCGAAGGCAGCGCGGTTTCCCTTGAAACCCGTGGTATTCGTGTTCGCTATATTGTCGCCGATAATGGACAGACCCGTGCCGTTTGCCTGAAGGCCGCTGACTCCCGTATAAAGTGCTGTTGATAATCCCATACTATGCCTCCTCTTCAGCTATTGCTCTGATATTATATTACGTTTAAAGATTCGTGAGTCTGGTGTACATTTCGTTTGTCGTGGACATGACCATGGTATTAGCCTGGAACGCCCGCTGCAGGCTGATCATCGTCACGAACTCCGATGCCATGTCGACATTACTCATCTCCAGAGAATTGGCGGATACGCTGCCCGCCCCCTTGTCTCCCGGCGCGGAAACCGCCTTAACCCCGGACGTGTCGGATTCCGCAAACAGGTGATTACCCATTTTTCTGAGTTCCTTCGGTTCGTTAAACTGCGCCAGGCAGATTTGGGCGATTTTATGCTCCCTGCCGTTGGAATATTCACCGTAAATCCGACCGCTCGCATCGGTCCTGAAGGTAGTCAGTCCGCCTTCAGCATACCCGTCAGCGCTCAGGAACATCACGGAATTCGGCGTGCCGTACTGCGTTGTGTTGTCCAGGCCGAGCGTCACTGTCTGCGGTGAAGTAACGCCCCAAGCAGCGTCCCATGTCAGGCTGACAGGCGTCTGTCCTGCCGGGTTTACCAGCTGCCCTGTTGCGCCGTCAAAGGTTATCCCGGGGATCACCTGTTCCTGGTAGTTATTGCTGCTCTTTCCGTTATTCCACACGACATGCGCATCCCAGGTATTGTCAGCCACCTTCCTGAATAAGACGTCCACGGTATGCTTGTTCCCGGAGCTGTCATAAACATCTACGGAGCTGTCGAAGTTGGATGCGCCGGATGCTGCGCCTGAAGCGGGATCAAGCGACCAGGGAGTAGAAGGCGTTTCGCTGTTGGAGTAAAGGTTGACTGCCATGCTCGCCGTCGTTGTCGCTGCAGGCAGCATTGTCGGCTCCATCTGAATATTACCGGATGAATCGGTTACAGGGTTCAGCGGGATCTGTATATTCCCGACCGTAGTGGTAATATTGCCTGAATTATCGGCAAGATAGCCTTGAAGGTTCATGCCTTCCGGGGTGACAAGGGAATAGCTGCTGTCAGGAGAAAATATTCCAGCCCTTGTATAAAACTCTTTGCCCGCCAGGTCCTTTACGATGAAAAACCCGCCGCCGTCAATTGCAAAATCAAGGGGATTGCTTGTTGTCGAAAGCGTACCCTGGTTAAACTCGGTATCCACTTTCTGGAGCATCACACCACTGCCGGATTTGTCCATTTCCTGACTCAATATGTCGCCGAACAGGGCACGGCTGTTCTTGAACCCCACTGTATTGGTGTTGGCCAGGTTATCGCCGAGAACGGACAGCCCGGATGCAATTGCGTTCATTCCGCTCACACTCGTATAAATCGACGATGTCAGGCTCATCGCTGCGCACTCTGCATTGCCACACCTTCGACAGTCCGAATGCCTGCGTAATCAATGACCTTTTCAACAGGGACAGGGTTTCCATTCTTGTCCAGCACCTGTTTTCCGCTGCTGTCCTTTTGATAGTTGAACTGGAGGTTCCCGGTGCTGTCCAGGAGAGGGGCGCCGTTGCTATCCACCGCTACGGAGTTCACGGTGAGGTGGGTTCCCTGGGCATCAATGCCTACCTTGGTTACGATGCCTGTGTCGGACGCGCTGCCTATCAATTTCCCCATCATGCCCATTGCAGCTGATTGTTCCACACTCTTGGCCGTATTTTGTGCCTGCTCAAGGCTGCTGAAAGAAGCAAGTTGTGCAATGAAATCCGTGTCTTTAACCGGATCGAGGGGGTCCTGGTTCTTCAGTTGGGCGATGAGTAAAGTCAGGAAGTCATCCTTCCCCAAGGACGAACTCTTTTTTGCGACAGGCTGGGTGTCAGTGACTTGCGTATAGCTTGAATCATTAAAGATCGGGACCGATGTTGTTGCCATATATTCCTCCTTACGCAAACAGATCGAAGAGACTGAATTCAGATCCTTTATTCTGCTGTTGGTGCTGGTGCTGTTGCCGCTGCTGTTGTTGCGTATCCTCCCTTTGCTCCCTTCCATCGGAGTAATAACTGTCCTTTACATCTACAAAGAAATCCCCGGCCCTTATCCCCGCATTTTCAAGAGCTGCCTTGATTTGCGGCACGGCTAAAGAAAAGGCGTCCTTTACGGACGATGAATCGACCCTGAAGTCGGCCTTGAGGACCCCGTTGTCCATTTTGAGCCTTATCTGTATGCTTCCGAGATCAGGAGGCTCTATTTTTATCGTTATGTGCTGCGTTCCCGAGCCCAGGGCCTTCATGATCGGCTCGCTTATCTCGTTGAGTCTGCTTATGTGTACGGTATTCTTCACCTGCGATTCGCCCTTACTGTACTCCATTTGATGAGGCGCTACGGCAGAGACATTGCCGGCCCTATCTGCAGCGCCATCCGCATTCTCCCCGGAAGACCTCTTCTCGGGGGCAACAATGATTTTAATGTCGTTATCGTCATGCTGAACCGAAATCCCGATTTCTCCTTTATCCAGGGCCGACTTAAACTGCGACAAGGATTTCACCTGGTCTGTTGCGTTTCCCTGCAGATCAGGAAGAGCGGATTGTGCCCCCCGGGAAGTATCGTTGTTATTGTTATCGTTTTTGCTGTTGCTGGTTGAAAGGGGCCTCACGTTTTTATCCGGGAGGGGATTGTTGGGGACCGGCAGGGGAACGTCTTTTCCGCCGGAAGCAGCGGCGCTTGCAAACTCGGACAAATCCTTGGCCACTGAAGGCTTGCCGGCGGCCGCTGAGGAGGTCACATCCGCTAAAGGAATGCCGGCTTCCCGGGGGGCAGGGCCGGCAGCATTTAAAGATGTTTCAGCAGCAGGGGGGTCCCCCGCTGTCAAGGGGTATGCGTCTGTCTTTGCTGACGCACCGGCCTGCATAAAAGAGTTTCCAGCGGAATTTAATCCTGTCGCCTTTGCCCCATTGTCCGTTGGTGCCGGCACAGCAGCTAAAGCAGTGTCGGCGCCCTTGTCCGACTGCGCGCCGGGACTTATATACGCACCGGATTGTGCTCCGCTTTTGATATTCACAGCAGGCGGCACAATCCCGGTTGTCTGGATTTGGGCCAGGATCTGCTGAAGCATGGCGATAACCGTTACAGTGTCCCCTGAGGAATTGTCCTCTTTAGCTGCCGGCTTCTGCATCAGCTCATCAATAGAGATGAGCTTTCCATCCGTTGTCATTACCCGGCCGTTTCCCAGATTTGACAGGCCCTTTTCGAGGCCGCCCAGAATGGCATGAAGGATATCGCTGAAGTTTCCGTAAAATTCACTCTGGTTCACCGGGGTGCAGCACAGCGCATTACTGGCTGCCTGGGGACTGCTTGCTGCCGGCTGCGCCGTTATCGTATTGGGCATGGGACCTCCGGACATTTCTTCTTGAGGTCAGTTAAAGCAATAGCCGTGCCAGGCACAAAGATCGTAACGCGTGATGCGTAATCCGTGATGGGGAAAGGCAATAAGAAAGAGCGGATTGCAATCAGCAACAGCGGTGATCAGGAATTAATCGGGGACTCGTTAAAACAAA
>JAJZPZ010000118.1 GCA_021847795.1 Nitrospirota bacterium | reverse complement strand
GGGCTACGGCAGGGACAAAGAAACTATAGGCAAAAAAGGCTACTCACTTTAGGGCACTTTAGATTACTCCCTACATTATGAACGGTTTCTCCGTCATCCAAGAGAATCACTCTCAGATATTTACCGACTTCCACTATATAGCTCCGTTTTCTTATCCTTCCATCAGATTGAATTTCCTGCTTGAGAGGATTTGCCAGTGTTTCCAGTATCCATTCCTCTTTGATGACCGCTCTGTCAGGACGGCTCTTCATAAACAGGAAGCATTGCGTGCATTTCATATTGTATTTTAACACTTTCCGGATTTTGCAGCATCATTAAGCATGCGGAGGAAATTCCTTGTACGTGAAAAATGCTTGCTTTCTGAAAAGATCGGCCTCTGTATTCGGATTCATGTCCTTTTGTTTTTATATCCACTGTCCGCCTCTTTTTTGCCATGCCGTAATCATGCCAAATCTTGTTCCCTTTTGGAAACTGTTGTTTTATGGTGAATTCTGCACAAGGGGACGAAATATGCTCAGGGGGTTACTGATTCAGTAATCTCCCCTAACCCCTCTTTAGAAAAGAGAGGGACATGAATTTACGGATAGGCCCTAAGATTTTAATTCAGGAGCGGGGCAGGCTTTTAAAGTTTCTGAAGGTACTCTTCCCACTCGATGGGGAGCAGATATTTTTTTTTGTTGTTGCACTCTTTGCAGGCTGTAACAATATTGCTTTTTACCGATCTGCCGCCCCTGACGACAGGCACGATGTGGTCCATGGTCAGCTCTTTTGCAGGGAAGCCGGCTCCGCAGTAATAACATCTGCCTTCGGCGCACTTCCTTTTCCACCAGCTGGTCTTACGGAACTCACGGGCGATGCTCCGTTCCTTCTTTAAAACCTCTTCCGAGACATCGGAGACAAACATCTACCTTCTGCCTTTTTTGTTTTCTTCCTCTTCATAGAACTTTTTATACATCACTTCCCATTCAGGAGTCCCCTCGATAAGCTTCTTTGAAAGAGACTGGAGTTTTTTCTTTACGGCGATGTCGATATCCTCCCCAAGCTTCAATTCGCTTAAGATGGTCCTCTTGATTTCCCTTCTAAGCAGGGAATCATCCTCTTTCAGGGTTATGAGGCCCTTATCCATCAACCCCTTAAGCAGCACATACGTCATCTGGGTTACTTTATCGTCTGAAAGCGTCATAGTACGAGGTTCTTCTCTCTTACGAGTTTTTGTTTTGTCATATCAAACAGCCTCTTGTAATCGAGCCTTCCCTTTTCAATCTCCGACTCGTATTTCTTCAGCAGCTGGCGCACCTCTTCATGGAGCCTGTCCTCAACCATCAACTCGTCCATGAGCAGCCTTTCCGCCTCTGCCTGGAGTTCACTTTCGGAAACAGTGACCTCTATCAGTCCTTTGCTCGTGAGGTTATCGATAATCCGCTTTGTCATTACGGGAACCCAGCTTTTGGGTATCCGCATATTATTTCTCCATAAACGGAAGAAGCGCTATATTGCGCGCCCTCTGTATTGCAACGGTCAATTCCCTTTGATGGGCAGCGCAATTGCCGGTCATCTTCCTCGTCAGTATCTTGCCCCGCTCGGTCATATAGCTCCTCAGGGCCTTCACATCTTTATAATCTATAAAAGACACTTTGTCAGCACAAAATCTGCAAAATTTTCTCCTCTGAAACCTCTTCTGATTGATTGCCATATATCTCCTTTTAAAAATATCGCTTTTTGCGTTATTGGTTTACAGCGTTACAGAGTAAATATTCATTATCGTTATAACGCCGGACGCTCTGCACTATAAACGTTTTTAAAACGGCTCCAGGTCCGTAACCTCTTCCGGCGGCGTTGAGTCAGCCGGAGACACGCCTTCGGCCCGTGCAGGCCGGGACTCCCTCTTCGGCAGAAATCTCACATTGCTTGCTATTACCTCGACCTTGCTTTTCTGCACCCCGTCAGACTCCCATTTTCTTTCCCGGAGCCTGCCCTCTACAAGGACCGGGTTCCCCTTGCTCAGGTAATGTCCGCAGCTTTCAGCCTGTTTGCCGAATACCACAGCATCGATAAACAGGGTATCATCCTTTACCTCGTCACCTTGTTTGTATTTGGAAGTGACCGCAAGCCGCATTGTTGCCACGGGTGTTCCCCCCGGGGTGTATCTCACCTCGGGATCCTTGGTCAGGTTTCCTATTAAGATAATGCGGTTAAACATCAGGAAGTTGCCTTCTGCTCGGCCGGAGCCTGCTGGACTGCCGCACCTCCAACTACCTCTTTCGGAAGGGCTGCTATCTGCTTTTTGCCAAGCTTGATGACCATAAATTTGATGACAGGATCAAAGACCTTGAAATAATCCTCTATTTTTTTGACAGTCTGAGAGGGCGCCTTGAACAGGAAAAAAGCGTACAGTCCCATCTTATGCTTGTTCAATTCGTAGGCAAGTTTTCTCCTGCCCCAGTTTTCAGCTTTCATCACTTCCCCGCCGGCATTGGTTATCAAATCTGAAATCCTATCGATAGCAGATTTGATTTCCTCGTCATTCAGGGAAGGGTTCAGGATAATCATGTTCTCGTAAACGTTCACTCAACACCTCCACGTGGATGTAAAGCCCTTTCTCATGAAAGAGCATGGAGGGACCCGGAAATCTTCATAAAAAACTTCTGGTCACCTATAGGATTTTATTTATACCATATTTTTTGTTCAAAAATCAATCCTATAGACGCAAAAAACGAGTTTACAGGGCGGCCCCTCAAGGCTATTGTATCCAATGGGTTTACCCTGAAGCCGGGACAACGGAAGACAGGAAGGATGGTGGGCAGTGAGAGAATCGAAATGAAAAGTGAATAAAAAGCACATTTACAGCTTCAATCCCTGAAAAGCTTTCGTCCAAAACAAGGGTTTCCTTTCAAAAACTGGAGTTGACCAAAAGGCAATTGGCGCTTCGCTCCTGCGATTAACAGCTAATACTTTTTTGAAAATCCGGCTTGTTCAGAATCCTGATAATAGTGATTGTATTACTCCTCCACTGGAAAACAGCCCGGTAATCTCCGATGCGTAGCCGGTACAGATCCTGGTAGCCCCTGAGTTTCTTTATGTGCTTGCCGTCCGGCACGGGATTGATCTCAAGGCGCTTGCATGCCTTGCGGACACGTTCAAGCCCTCATCCGGCAAATCGTCCAGATCATCAAGGGACCTCTCGGTAAAGGATACTTTATAATCCGGCACGCTTTCTCGTCTTCCGCGCTTTTAGCAAGTCCCCTATCGGGACAGTTCGTCCTTCACGCGCGTCCTTCAGACCCTCATCAATTTTCCTCCTAATAGAGGGGCTGTGCTGTAGCAGATAGTCTTCCATGGACTCCTCGGTAAGAGGATATATCACGGCGGCAGGTTTGCCGCGCTTGGTAATGATAACATCCTCACCCTTTTCGACAGTGGCGATAATGCCGGAGGCGTCTTTTTGCAGGTCTTTTATGTTGGCAAATTTCATGGTGTCACCTCGTAAGTATTATTATACTTACGATAGAACAACCGAGATTGACCCGTCAATCGCCTTTCCATGCATACCACTCATGATTATAGAGCCAAGCGTACATTCCCAATTTCTTTTTGGGGGACTTGAAAAGATATCCCATTTGTTGCAATCCTTGATGCCATACCGCCAATCCCTTTTGCCCTTTTCATAACCTTTAGCAGCTACCTTCCGGCACGTATCCTTATCGACATCTTTCATGCCTGAATAAAAATCACCTGCAAAAACAAGGCAAGGCAATAAGATGCTGCAGAGAACGAAAAGGACTTTTCTCATGGTCGTCTCCTTAATATTTTTCAGTCTGTTGCGCATTTATAGTCAGCAAATAGAAAAGCATAGTTCATCCGCTACCACTGATACCCGCAAGAGTTGCACTTGAAAGTCTTACTGACTTTGCCGATTGCAAAGACACCCACCAACGCTACCTCACCCGCTTTGCTTGCAAGCGATATTTTTCCCACATTAGCTGATCGGCATGTGGGACATTTTGGGATCCCGAGATTACTTTGTTGCTCATTCGTTATTTTATCTATATCAGGAACGTGAGATAACTTCTCAGCTTGTAATGTGATGGGACATCCGCAGTTGGGACAAGATATTGCTCTTCGCGACACTTCCTTCCCACAATCAGGGCACCCGATTAATTTTGATGCGGTTAGTGACTCCTCCGGTTTATTCTCCTTGACAGCAGCAGAAAGAATACCAGCAGCTGCCTGGGAGTTTGCAATATCAATCTGCTTATTTGTTGCCTGGGCATTCTTTATAATTTGACTCATAACTCTCTTTTTCTCAGCATAATAAAAATTTATAAGGAGAAATGTTATTAATAAGCCTGTTAGTCCAGCTAAAGTTTCGTTGTTAAATTGGCTTCCAATAACCGACATACTGAAAAACCACAATGTAACCAGGATGCAGCGAGTTTGCTTCAAATACCGCATTGCTTGTTCTTTACTGGTGAAGTTTTTCTCCATTTAATTCAGAATCCCCCGACAAAAAACCTTTCTGCTCACAGTGCGCATTATCAGGACATTTGACCATAGCATAAACAAACCTCTATTCCAAAAGTTTTGGATTTTATGGCAGGAACTGAAGGGGCGGGGGAGACTTCATACCACTATCTTATACTCCTTTATCTTCTTGCACAGGGTGTTCCTGTTGATCCCCAGGATCTTTGCCGCTTTGACCTGGTTCCCCTTCGTTTCCTTGAGCACGATATTGAAGAGCGCCTTTTCCGCTTCTGAAATCACGGTTTCGTACAGGTTCGAATTCTCGATTTTTGTCATTTTACCCAGGAAACCGTTCAGTTTACTCTCGAGGAATTCCTTTATCGAGCATGCATTGTAATCATTGGCAAAGAGATCTCTCCTTTCAAGAAGGCTCCCCCTGGAGAGTATGGAGGCCTTTTTTATCGTGTTTTCAAGTTCCCTGACATTGCCGGGCCAGTTATACCCTGCAAGGGCCTTCTCGGCATCTTTTGAGAAGTCTTTTTGGGAAAGCTCAAAGGCCCTGATGCACTCTTTCAGGAAATGCCTGGCCAGGGATATGATGTCCTCTCTCCGCTCCCTGAGCGGGGGCAGTTTTATTTCGATAACATTGAACCTGTAGTACAAGTCCTCGCGGAAAAGCCCGCCTTTTATGCACTCCTGGAGGTCTTTATTTGTGGCCCCGATTATCCTCACGTCGGACTTTATTACTTTGTTGCTTCCAAGCGGACTGTATTCTCTTTCCTGCAGGAAGCGCAGCATCTTGGCCTGCAGATCGATGTCGAGTTCCGAGATCTCATCGAGGAAAAGGGTCCCCCCGTCAGCAGCCTGGATCTTCCCCGCTGTTTTCTCTACTGCGCCGGTAAACGCCCCCTTCTCCCACCCGAAGAGTTCAGCCTCCAGGAGTTCTTTCGGGATGGATGCGGAATTAATCGCCACAAATTGCCCGAATTTCCTCCTGCTGTTGTTGTGGATCGCCCTTGCAACCAATTCCTTTCCTGTCCCGCTTTCCCCGGAAACAAGGACAGTCACATCCTTCGGAGCAACCCTTCCTATTTCCTTGAACACCTTAAGGATACTGCGGGACTTCCCTATGATCTGCCCGGCCTTCTGGAAGGGCATCGCTTCCTCCTTGCCCTGTCTCAGCGTAAGGAGTTCCTCTCTCATGGAAATATCCTTGAAGGCCTTTTCCACAACTATCTCCAACTCTTCGATGTCGAAGGGTTTTTCCAGGTAATCATAGGCCCCCTCCCGCATGGCGTCAATTGCGCTTTCCATCCTCCCATGCGCAGTAACAATGATGACCAGGGCGTCGGGATTAAAAGTCTTTATTTCTTTCAGGGCATCTATCCCATTGCCGTCAGGAAGCATGAGGTCCAGGAGTATCAGCTTGTATTTATCAACAACCTTGAGGCCTGACCTGATGCTCATCTTTGCTTCGATTTCACAGCCAAGGGGTTCGAGGGCCTTCCTGATGACCCATATCACGCTTTCATCATCATCTATGGCTAATATTTTTTTACTCATTCCCCGTCCCTTGTCACCTGCAAAGGCAGGTATACGCTCATTGCAGTGCCGTGGCCCACCCTGCTTTTGACCTTTATGGTCCCACCGTGGTCCTTGATGATCTTTTTTGACAGCGCCAGGCCAAGGCCGCTCCCGCCGTCCTTTTTCGTGTAAAAAGGCAGAAAAATCTTTTCAACCTCATCCCCGGGAATGCCGGTCCCCGTGTCCTGTATATTAATAACCACCCATCTCTGCTTTTTTGATTTAACGTCCTTCCTGCCTGGGACCTCTCCTTCATAAATGACCATGTATTCATTTGACGGCCTCGTTGAGATGCTTAAGGTGCGCAGGGAAGCGCAATCGCCCTGTTTCCCTGCGGGGAGCGCCCGTCCCACCCTTACCTTGCCGCTGCGGTTTTCCAATGCATCCATGGCTTCAGCAGCATTTTTCAGGAGATTGATAAAGACCTGCAGCAGCTTGCCCTCATCACCCCGGATCATAGGGAGGCTCGGATCGTAGGATTTATTTATCACTATGCCGTTCTCAGCATTTGCAGTTCCCATGACCCTGAGGGCATGCTCGATGACTTCATGGATGTTCAGTTGATTAAAAACAGGCATTCTTGTCATGGTAAGATAGCTGTGCAGGACCGAGTTCAGCCTGTCCGCTTCTTTTAAGATAAGGTTCACACACTCCATAGCTTCTGAATTCTTTGCACTTCCCCTCAGGATCTGGGCCGCCCCCTTTATGCCGCTCAGGGGATTTTTGATCTCATGGGCAACAGAGGCGATCAGGTACAGCAGCATATCGAACTGGTAATCTTCCCTGTTGGTTATGGACAGGTTCTCCCGGATACAAAGCAGCGCACCTTCAAGGCTGCCCTCCATGTAGAAGGGCGAGATGTTCAGGTTTATGCGAGCAACCCTCCCCAGATCCACTTCCATGTCCCTGCAGTTAAACAATCGCCCGTCCCTTATCGTCTTTTCCAGAAGAACAACAATGTCCTTTGCACCAGGAAACAAGTGCCTCAGCTGTCTGTTCTTTATTTCTTTCAGGCTTTTGCCGAGAAATTCCTCTCCCGCCTTGTTGGCGAAAACCAGCCTGCCTTTCTTGTCGAGCAACAAAACAGCTTCATCGAGATTATTAATGAGCGCTTCAAATGAAATCATAAAACATAAAGACGCATGCTGACGTCAGATTGTCCGGCCAGATTGCCCTGGAAGCTTTCGAGGTCCTCTTCAAAACCATCGGGGACTACCTGTACAGGCGGTGCTGGCAGATGTACTCCTCTACATTTTCCGGCAAAAGATATCTGATGCTCTTATGCTCCTTTACCAATATTCTTATATCTGTTGATGAGATATCGAGCGGCGTCACCGGGACAAAGACAACGGTCCTCCCGCTTTCCAATACAAAACACTGCTTCCTGTCGTTCCGGGTGAAGGATACGGGGCCCTTCGCATCCTGGGACATATCGCCGCCCCCTGCGCGTTCCGGGCCATTGCACCCATGCGCGATATACGGGGACCGGGAAATCTCCTTTGAGTCCAAACCCGGCCTGGTAACAACAATAAAATCAGCCATGCCCGTCAGCTTATCCGGCTGCCACCAGTTGGGTATATCTAAAAACGCATCCGCACCAAGGATAAAGAACAATTCATCCTGCGGGTACGTCTCATGTAATTTCCGTAGAGTATTTACCGTATAAGATTTTTCTTTCTGCTGCAATTCCACATCTGAAACGGTAAAGTTTGCATTGGATGCCGTTGCCAATTGTGCCATAGCATACCGGTGCCGAGCATCAGGCACATCAAGAGATTTAAGCGGCGGATTCCCGGAGGGGACGAAGATGATTGTGTCGAGATTAAGTTTGTGCCTGACTTCCTCAGCGGTGCGCAGGTGTCCGAAATGAATTGGGTTAAAGGTCCCCCCGAAAACTCCCAATCTCAAAACATGCTCCGGGGCCCCTTATTCCAGGCCCATCTTTCTCAACGCCTCATCTCCCTGGCCCTTTACAGCAGGGGCATCCTCGGACAGGTACAGCATCACGCCTCCCTTGACCGGCCTTATTACAATCTTGCCTTCCTGTGCAAGCTGATTGGTAACCTTTATCGGGTCTTCTCCGCTGAAATATTTCTTAAAAGCCTCGTTAAAGCCCGAATATACCGTATGTATCCCCTTGTACCCTTCTTTTCTCAGGCTCACTATCGCCTTCTTGACGAATTCCTCATAACTCAGCTTTTCTGACATCTTCAGCCTCCTTTTTACCATATCTATATCATACCGCCATAGAAGGCAGGCAGACATGCCGGGAAAGCCTCACCACTGATGCATTTTACCTTCCGGGGACGTTGTGATGAATTCTATACTAAATTCCTGCCTTTTGTGAAGGAGTCCGGCCTTGACCACGTCAGGGGACTATTCCCTCACCTGTCCGCTTCCGAAGACAACGAACTTTGTGCAGGTAAGCTCTTCCAGTCCCATCGGCCCCCTTGCATGGATTTTGTCCGTAGATATCCCGATTTCCGCACCAAGCCCGAACTGGTATCCGTCGTTCAAGCGGGTAGACGCATTTACCAGCACTGCAGAGGAATCGACTTCCCTCAAGAACCGCAGCGCCTTGCCGTAATTCATGGTTATGATCGCATCGGAGTGGGCCGAGCCGTACCTGGATATATGCTCCATGGCGCTGTCCATGTCTGCAACTACTTTGACGTTGAGGACCAGGTCAAGGTATTCATTGTAAAAATCCTGCTCCAGGACTTCTCCTGTTCCGGGACACAGGGAAATTGTCTTCGGGCACCCTTTCAGTCCGACTCCGGCATCCCTGAATCTTTTCAGCATTCCCGGCAAGAATGCGCCGGCCACAGCTTCATCGACCAGCATCGTTTCCATCGCGTTACAGGTGCCCGGCCTCTGCGCCTTTGCATTAAAGCAGATATCTTCCGCCATTTTCAGCTCCGCATCCCTGTCCACAAAGATATGACAGACACCTTTGTAATGCTTGAGCACGGGGATCCGGGAATTCTCGGTCACGGTCCTGATAAGCCCTTCACCGCCGCGGGGGATGATCAGGTCTATGATGCCTTCCAGTTTCAGCATCTCCATCACGGCTTCCCTGTCGGGGATATCTATAAAGGTAATGGCCCCCTCGTGGAGTCCCTCTGACTTTATAACATCCTTCAGGATACCGGCAATCGCCCTGTTCGAATGGATCGCCTCAGAGCCGCCTCTCAGCACCACTGCGTTCCCTGCTTTCATGCACAGGCTCGTTGCATCAGCAGTAACATTGGGGCGGGCTTCATAAATGATCCCGATAACGCCTATGGGCACCCGCATCCTGCCGACGGTCATGCCGTTAGGCCTTTGCCGCATTTTAGTTATCTCCCCCGCAGGATCAGGGAGTTGGGCCACCTCAACCAGACCCTGCGCCATCTCGCTGATCCGTTTCTCGTTCAGGGTCAGCCTGTCGATAAGCGCCTTTGAAAGCCCTTTCCCTTCTGCATACCCGATATCTTTTTTATTTTCCGCGATAAGCTCTTTTGCCCTGTTTTTCAGGGCCTCCGCCATCTTCAGCAGCGCACGGTCCTTCCGGCTCGACGATGCCCGCGCAAGGCTCCTGGCGCCCTCTTTCGCCTCAACTGCCTTATCATGAACAAATTGTTTTATATCCATATTACATCCTCCGGCATAAGAACAAGTATGGAGCAGGAGCTATTGTAATGAAAAAGACTTTATCCTTTACTTCTCACTTCTGAGCTCTTAGTTCCTACTTGTCTTAACTTATATTAAATTATCCTGAAAACACATTTAAAATCAAATCTATTTCCAGGAAACTACATTTTACCATAGACTCTCTAAAAAATTTTGTTATAATTAAGAAAAACATCTAACATTGAGGAGGTCGTTCTATGGCAACCCCGGTTGTTGATCATGATGTATGCATCGGTTGCGGCTCTTGTGTCGAGACATGCCCGGAGGTTTTTGAGCTAAGGGATGACAAGGCATGGGTTATCGGTCATGATAAGTGTAATACCTGTGATTGTGAAGAAGCCGCAAACCTCTGCCCTGTAGAAGCGATAAAATTCGAATAGACAAAACCCTGTGATACACGGCAGGCAGCTTGATACAGCCCGTATCCTTCAACTGCCTGCTCTTTTTTTCTCCACAAGGTCCAGGAATCCGTATATTTTGAGGTCCACGTAATCCCCGCTCTTACTGAAAGCTTCCAGCCTTTCGTAAACATCGCGGAGAGAGACCTTTATCAGCTCAACATTTTCAGTTTCATCAGGGGGATAGCGCTCTTTCAACCACGCAGGCGCCGGGGAGACGTTCTTTGCTTCAAACACCGTGAGAAGCTCCGTAGACAATCCCGGCGAGATAGGGCCTTCGGCAAG